>JBIKMO010000204.1:0-7794 GCA_044359175.1 Burkholderiaceae bacterium
GCCTGCGTCCGATCGGCCCGACGGGGTCGACGCGTGGGTGGCCGAGGCCGTGGTGCCGAGGCTGTTCGGCTCGTTCGCGGCGCCGTGCGGCGTGCTCGCGAGCACCGTCGACATCGCGGCCGACGGACGCGTCGAGCTCGTCGAGCATGCGGCGCCGGGCGCGGGGCCCGTCGCGCCGCACGAAGCGGCCTGGGAGTGGCTGGTCGCCTTCGGCCGCGACGTCGGGGGCTGGATCGACGCCGACGGCACGCGCCGCACGCGCTTCCGCGCCGATCCCGCGTGGTTCGCCCGGACGCGGCCCGATCCCCGGGCAGTGCTCGAGCTCGTCGCCCGCGCGCGGCCGACGCCACGGGCCTGGGGTCGGCGGATCGAGGTGCTGGACGGCGGCAAATCGGTCGGAGCGGTCGTCTACGACCAGCTGCCCGACCCTTCGGAGTGGCGGGACGAACCCGTCGCCCGACGCGTGGCCTGAACCGGCGACGCAGGCGCACACGACTTCAGCGCGCACAGAACATCCTCACGAGGCTCCTCCAGCATGGCAGCAGTGCAACCGATCCTTCCCGAGACTCCCGCAGGCAGTGCCGACGCCGCGAACGACTACGGCGCCTCGTCGATCCAGATCCTCGAAGGCCTGGAGGCCGTCCGCAAGCGCCCGGGCATGTACATCGGCGACACCTCCGATGGCACCGGGCTGCACCACCTGGTCTTCGAGGTGGTCGACAATTCCATCGACGAGGCGCTCGCGGGCTTCTGCGACGACATCGTCGTCACCATCCACACCGACAACTCGATCTCGGTCGTCGACAACGGTCGCGGCATCCCGACCGGCGTGAAGATGGACGACAAGCACGAGCCCAAGCGCTCGGCCGCCGAGATCGCGCTGACCGAGCTGCACGCCGGCGGCAAGTTCAACCAGAACTCGTACAAGGTGTCCGGCGGGCTGCACGGCGTGGGCGTGTCGTGCGTGAACGCGCTGTCCACCTGGCTGCGGCTCACGGTCAAGCGCGACGGTCGCGTGCACCAGATGGAATTCGAGCACGGCGTGCCGCGCAGCCGCGTGATCGAGGTGGTCGGCGGCATCGAGACCTCGCCGATGCAGGTCACCGGAACGACCGACAAGCGCGGCACCGAGGTGCACTTCCTGCCCGACGCCGGGATCTTCACCGACATCACGTTCCACTACGAGATCCTGAGCAAGCGGCTGCGCGAGCTCTCGTTCCTGAACAACGGCGTACGCATCCGGCTGGTCGACCAGCGCCAGGGCAAGGAGGAGGAGTTCGCGTTCGCCGGCGGTGTGGGTGGCTTCGTCGAGTACATCAACACTGCCAAGCACGTGATCCATCCCACGATCTTCAACGCCGGCGGCGAACGCGAAGTGGAGGTCGGCGGCGAGCGCAAGCGCGTGTTCGTCGAAGTGGCGATGCAGTGGAACGACTCGTACAACGAGCAGGTCCTGTGCTACACGAACAACATCCCGCAGAAGGACGGCGGCACCCATCTCACCGGCCTGCGCGCGGCGATGACCCGCGTGATCAACAAGTACATCGAGGAGCACGAACTCGCGAAGAAGGCCAAGGTGGAGACCGCGGGCGACGACATGCGCGAGGGTCTGACCTGCGTGCTGTCGGTGAAGATGGCCGACCCCAAGTTCTCCAGCCAGACCAAGGAGAAGCTCGTGTCGTCCGAGGCGCGGCCCGCGGTCGAGGAGATCGTGGCCGGCGCGCTCGACGAGTTCCTGCAGGAACAGCCAGCCGACGCGAAGATCATCTGCGGCAAGATCGTCGAGGCCGCGCGTGCGCGCGAGGCGGCGCGCAAGGCACGCGAGATGACGCGCAAGAGCGTGCTCGGTCTGTCGAGCCTGCCCGGCAAGCTCGCCGATTGTCAGGAGAAGGACCCGGCGAAGAGCGAGCTCTTCATCGTCGAGGGCGACTCCGCCGGCGGCTCCGCCAAGCAGGGCCGCGACCGCAAGTTCCAGGCGATCCTGCCGCTGCGCGGCAAGGTGCTGAACGTGGAGCGAGCCCGCTTCGACAAGATGATCGGCTCCGAACAGGTGGCCACGCTGATCACCGCGCTTGGAACCGGCATCGGCTCGGCGGCCACCGGCGGCAACGGTCACTTCGACATCGACAAGCTGCGCTATCACCGGATCATCCTGATGGCGGACGCCGACGTCGACGGCGCGCACATCCGCACGCTGCTGCTGACGTTCTTCTACCGCCAGATGCCCGAGCTGATCGAGCGCGGACACATCTACATCGCGCAACCGCCGCTGTACAAGGTCAAGCACGGCAAGGACGAGCGCTACCTGAAGGACGACCACGAGCTCAACCAGTACATGCTGCGGCTCGCGCTCGATGGCGCGGTGCTGCTGACCGACGCGCAGGTGCGCGCTGCCTACGAGGTCAAGCTGGGCAGTGGCGCCGACGGCGGCTCGCCCAACGCAGCGGCGACGCGCGCGGCCGCCGACGTCCCGGGTGCGATCTCGGGCGATGCGCTCGGCGAACTCGCGCGCAAATACCTTCTCGCCGAGGCGGTGATCGATCGGCTCGCGCGGATCATCGACCCGGACGCGCTGCGCGCGGTGCTCGACGGGTGCGAGCTCGAGCTGTCGGACGAGGGGGCTGCAACCCGTTCGGCCGAGCGGCTGCAGCAAGCGATGGAC
Source organism: Burkholderiaceae bacterium (assembly GCA_044359175.1). Classification (GTDB taxonomy): domain Bacteria; phylum Pseudomonadota; class Gammaproteobacteria; order Burkholderiales; family Burkholderiaceae_E; genus UBA4615. The sequence continues at coordinate 2,663 of JBIKMO010000204.1, forward strand.
CGCTACCGCAGCGCGGCGCAGCGCGTGGACAGCGATGCGAGCACGACGGTGAAGCCGTTGTTCGTCGACCATGACGAGACCTGGTCGCTGAGCGTGGAGCGTCGGCTGCACGGCAACGTACGCGCGTCGGTCATCGACATGCACTTCCTCCTCACGGCCGACTATCGGACGCTGGTCGATTGCGCGCAGACCGTAGGCGGCCTGGTGCGGGAGGGCGCCGAGGTGCGCCGCGGCGACGGCGAGCGCCAGCGCGCGCACGCGGTCGCCGACTTCCGAGATGCGATGCGCTGGTTGCTCACCGATGCCGAGCGCGGGGTCGGCCGTCAGCGCTACAAGGGTCTGGGCGAGATGAACGCCGAGCAGCTCTGGGAGACGACGATGGACGTCGCCGCGCGCCGCTTGCTGAAGGTGCAGATCGAGGATGCGATCGCGGCCGACCGGATCTTCACCACGCTGATGGGCGACGAGGTGGAGCCGCGGCGGGCGTTCATCGAGCAGAACGCGTTGGGGGCGAGGAACATCGACGTCTGAGCGGTCTGCGCTCGACCGGGTCGCGCCGACGCCCGCGTCCCGCCCGACGGCGGATACGGGCGGTCTCAGGCGCTGACCCGCCGATCAGCCCGCGTCGCCCGCCATCGCCCGAGCCGCATCGTCGGCCGCGCGCCGCAGCCGGCGCACCATCGCCGCGACGTCGGTGGTCGCGTAGCGGCGTCTCGACAGGATCACGCCGAGCGCCGCGGTGCCGCCGTCGTCCGGCCGGTGCAGCGGCACCGCGATGCCGGCGAGCTCCGGGTCGAGCTCGCCGACCGACACCGCGTGGCCCTGCGCGCGGATCGCCCTCAGATTCGCGGCGAGCGCCTCGAAGTCCCGCGCGAACGCCTCGCCCGCGGCCTCGTCGCGGTGCGCGGCGTGCAGGCGGCGCAGCGCGGGACGTGGCAGCGCCGCGAGCAGCACTTTCGACAGCATGCCGCGGAAGGCCGGCATCCGCCGGCCGCGGCCGAAGCTCGCGCTGACGCCTTCGCGGCCGTGCAGCTGGTGCACGGTGACGATTCGATCGCCGAGCACCTCGGCGACGACCACGTCGCATCCGGTGTCCTCGCAGAGCTCGCGCAGCGCGGCGTCACCATCGCGCAGCAGCGGGTCGGTGGAGCGCATCCGGAAGTCGAGCTCGGCGATCCGCGGACCGAGCACGTAGGTGCCCGCAGCGGCGCGGCGCAGCAGCCCGGCCTGCAGCAGCGCGCGCACGTAGCGGTACGCGGTGGGCAGCGAGCAGGCGAGCCGCTGCGCGATCGCGTCCGGCGTCCACGCGGGCTCGCGCTCGGTGAACAGGTCCAGCACGGCCAGCAGGCGGAGGTGGCTCGACATGGCGGCAGGGCTCCGGGTCGGTCGGTGGCGTCGCGTGGCCTGCGCCGCGCCGCGCGCTCAGGCCGCGTCGGGCATCAGCGCCGATACCGCCGCGAGTTCAGCGGCGTCTGCCGCCGTGCCGAGCAGGTAGCGATCGGGGCGCAGCACCACGGCGCGCGCCCCGCGCGTGCGCCACCAGGCCGACACCGCCTCGCCCGGATCGCACAGCACGACCGCGCCGGCCGCAGCCCAGCGGGCGTGCGTGGCGGCGTCGGCCGCGACGATCGCCTCGGCGTCGCCCAGCACCGCGAACGCGTCGCCGATCGCCTCGTCCAGACGGCGGCCATCGGCGAGCCGCGGCTGCGGGAACAGCGTGCCGCCGAGCGTGCCCGTGTGCAGGCCCGGACCGAGGCCGGGCTGCGGGTACTCGAAGACCGTCGCCTCCCCGGCGAGGAAGCGCGAATCGCGTTCGGCGGCCACCTGCGGATCGGTGGCCTGGATGATCGCGCCGAGCCGCACCGCGAGCTCGATGAACGCGGTCGCATGCGGTCGCCGCTCGGGCTCGTAGGTGTCGAGCAGCGACTCGGGCGCGGCGCCACGCGCCACGCGCGCGAGCTTCCATGCGAGGTTCGCGCAGTCGCGGATGCCCGCGCACAGGCCCTGGCCGAGGAAGGGCGGCGTCTGGTGCGCGCTGTCGCCCGCGAGCAGCAGTCGGCCGCGCCGCCAGCCGTGCGCGATCACCGAGTGGAAGGTGTAGACCGCGCTGCGCTCGAGCGTCGCGGTCTCCGGGGTCACCCAACGCGCGATCATCGGCCACACGTGCTCGGGGCGGCCGATGGTGTCCGGGTCGTCGCCCGGCATCAGCATGATCTCCCAGCGGCGGCGCCGACCGGTCACGTTGCAGATCGTCATCGGGCGGGCCGGGTCACAGCGCTGCACCGTGTACTCGGGCAGGCCGTGGTCGTCGCGCGCGACGATCGCGTCGAACACCACCCAGGGCTGGTGCAGCCCGAGGTCCTGCATCGTCGCACCGATCGCGCGGCGCGTCGGCGAGCGGCCGCCGTCGCAGCCGATCATCCAGCGCGCGCGGACTTCGCCCGGGCCCTGGCCGACGGCGAGCGCGAGCCGCACGCCGTCGGCCGACGCATCGATCGCCACCACCTCGCGGCCGCACAGCACGCGGACGTTCGGATACCGGGTCAGGCCACGCCGCAGCACCGCCTCGAGCTCGGGCTGGTGGAAGTAGTGGTTGTTCGCGCAGCCCTGAGGCCCCTCGGCCGCCGTGCCGCCGCGCACCATCAGCACGCGGTCCTCGGCGTTGACGAAGCGCATGCCCTGCAGGCCGGGGCGCGACACCGCCTCGACCTGCGGGCGCAACCCGAGCGACTGGAACACGCGCATCACCTCGCCGTCGAAGTGGATCGCGCGCGGCAGCGGGTGAATGACGGTATCGCGCTCGACGACCACCACGTCGAGCCCCGCGGCGCCGAGCTGGTTCGCGAGCGTCGCGCCGACCGGCCCGAGGCCGAGGATCGCGACCTCGCAGTCGATCGCGGTACCGGCCACGTCAGCCTCGGCGCATGCGCGTGCGCATCCGCTCGACCCACTGCGCACGCGGCTCGAAGTCGCGCTGTGCGCGCGCGAGTTCCTCGGACTGCGCGAGCAGCGCGTCATCCGCCTGCTCGAGGTCCACCGGCACGCGCAGCGGCTGCGTGCAGTACCAGGGGGTGTCGAAGAACACCTCGAGCCGATTGCCCTCCGGGTCGCGGAAGTAGATCGAGATCGCGTTGCCGTGGGTGACCGCGACCCGATCCGCGGCGTGCGCGCTGCGCAGCCTGCGGTTCAGTGCGCGCAGCGCGGCGAGGTCGGACACGCGGAACGAGATCTGGTTGATCGGGTTGAACGCGGGCTCGGGCGGGCGGCCGCTCGCCAGCACCAGCTGGTGGTGCTCCTCGGGGTCGCGGCTCATGAAGACCAGCTGCGTCGTGCCGAGGTCGCCGCGGTCGGTGACCGTCAAGCCGAGCACGTCGACGTAGAAGCGCTCCATCGCGGCGATGTCGGTCACGAAGAACCCGAAGTGACTGAAGCGCAGATCGGGCGGGCCGCCGGGCAGGGGCGACTCGGTCATGGCTATCTCCTTGCCCCTCTCACCATTCGATCGGAACGGTACGTCAAGCGGACGGTATCGGCTGATCGTCTCATGAATTATCACCCGTTGACAATAATTGATTGTCGAGGGACACTGCGTCGCGTCGCCGGTCCCTCGCCGCGGGCCGACCGCGACCGTTCCGTCCGCACACCCGAGCCGGCGCACGCCGGCCGCGACACAGGAGGAGGATCCCGATGACCCCCATCCGACGCCGGCTTGCCACCGGAGCGCTCGCCGTACCGGTCGTGGCCGCCGTGCCCTGGCCTCGGCCGACCTTGGCGCAGCAGGACTATCCGAACCGGCCGATCCGAATCGTCGTCCCGTTCGCCGCGGGCACCGGCCCCGATACCAACGCGCGGCAGATCGCGCCGAAGATGCAGGCCGCGCTCGGCCAACCGGTGGTGATCGAGAACCGGCCCGGCGCGGCCGGCCAGATCGGCACCGACATCGCGGCCAAGTCGCTGGCCGACGGCTACACCTTGTACATGGGCTTCACCAGCACGTTGTCGATCCAGCCCTTCGTCTACTCGAAGCTGCCGTACGACGTCGATCGCGACTTCGTGCCGGTGAGCCAGGTGGGCGCGCTGCGCACCGGCCTGATCGCGCATCCGTCGGTGAAGGCGAACGACGCGCGCGAGCTCGTCGCGTTGGCGAAGGCGAACCCGCAGGCGCTGTCGGCGGCGACTCAGGGCATCGGGACCTACTCGCACCTGTCGGGCGAGTGGTTTTCGAGTCTGACCGGCGCGCCGTTGCGCTTCGTGCCCTACAACACCTCGAGTCCATACGCCGACCTGCTCGCCGGCACGATGCAGCTGATGTTCGACGCGCTGCCGGCGGCCATCGGCAACGTGAAGGGCGGCAAGCTGAAGCTGCTGGCGATCAGCGGCAGCGGGCGCCATCCGCTGTTCCCGGACGTACCGACCTTCGCGGAGCTCGGGCTCGCGGCGTTCCAGCCGGTCGCGTGGATCGGCGTGTTCGCGCCTGCCGGGACGCCGGCGCCGATTCGCGAGAAGCTGGCAGCGGCGGTGGCGAGCGGTGCGAAGTCACCCGACTTCGTCGAGCTGTGGCGGGGCTTTGCGGCCGACCCCCTGGGCAACACGCCCGCCGAGTTCGCCGCGTTCCTGAAGGCCGACCGCGAGCGCTGGGCCGCGGTCGTGAAGCAAGCGGGCGTGAAGCTCGACTGACGCCCAATCGATCCTCGTTGCGAACCCGGGACACCCACGATGAGACTGGCGAGCTTCACCCTGAACGGACGCCCCGCCTGGGGCCCGGTGGTCGAGGGCGGCGTGATCGACGCCACCTCGCAGTACCCGACGCTGAAGGCCGCGCTCGCGGCCGACGGCCTGGCGAAGGTGGCCGCATGGGCCGCCCTCCGCCGCGCCGACGCCGCGCTCGACGCGGTCGCGTTCCTGCCGACGGTGCCCGACCCCGGCAAGGTCTGGTGCTGCGGCCTCAACTACCACGAGCACGTGAAGGAGACCGGCCGCGAGGTCACCGAGCAGCCCACCTTCTTCACGCGCTGGGCCGACGCGCAGGCCGGCCACGGCCAGCCGATGCTGCGCCCGCGCGAGTCGGTGCAGTTCGACTACGAGGGCGAGATCGCGGTGGTGATCGGCCGCAGCGGACGGCGCATCGCGCC
>JBIKMO010000034.1:0-24796 GCA_044359175.1 Burkholderiaceae bacterium
CGACGTGTACCGGCAGCGCTACAGGCTGATCGAGCCCGGCGTGATCGTCGTCGACACGACCCGCGACGTGGTCGATGGCGACACCTCGAGCCACGGCGCGCTGCGGCTGAACCCCGGCGCCGACGGGCGGGTGAGCCTGCGCGAAGCGATCCTCGTGGCCAACGCGGTGCCCAATGGCGGCGCGCCCGACCGGATCCTGTTCGCGATTCCGCGGAACGACCCGAACTACGCGGGTGGCGTGTTCACGATCACCGTCACCACGCAGCTGCCCAACATCACCGACGCCGTGACGCTGGACGCCACGTCGCAGGCGTGGCTGCTCGGCGACACCAACGCCGGGCAGATCGGAACCGGCGGTACCGTGGGCGCTCAGGGCACGCCGCTCTTGCGCGTCGCGCGGCCGGAGATCGAACTGGTCGGCGGCGTCGGCGTCGGCGACGGCTTCGTGGTGGACGCACCCGACGTGACGCTGCTCGGTTTCGCGATGCGCGCGTTCGACTGGGCGACGATCCGGCTGCTCGGCTCGGCCCACGATGCGCTGATCGCAAGCAACGTGCTGGGCAGCGGCGCGACCGCGTTCCTCGATCCAGGAGTGGCGCAGCGGGCGGTACAGCATGTGTCGTCTTCGGGCGGGGCCGATCGGGTCCGGCTGACCCACAATCTGATCGGCTGGTCCCAGGGGATCGCCATCGAGACGTCCCAGCCGGCCGACGGTTGGAGCATCGACGGGAACGAGGTCCGCGGCGGCTCGCTCGGTTACGCCTCGCTCGACACGCTGTGGGTGCGTAGTGCCACCGCGCTGGCGGTCGTCGGTAACCTGTTCGCCGACGGGTTCGGCAGCGGCATCGACCTGGATACCGTGGACGGACTGACGTTCACGGACAACTCGGTCGTGAACATCGGCTACGGGTTCGGCGGGGAGGGCCACTCGATCTTGGCCTGGAACGGCGTCACCGGCGTGATCGCACGCAACCTGATCCGCGACGCGCCGCTCACGGCGATCCGTGTCCTCGGCACCTCGCAGTTGGAGATCTCGCAGAACTCGATCCAAGGCAGTGGCGGGCTCCCCCTCGACCTGGGCGTCGGGGTGACCCCCAACGACCCGCGGGACACGGACTCCGGCCCGAACGACCTCGCGAACTTCCCGGTGCTCACGCAGGCACGGGCCTCGGGCGGCTCACTGACCATCGAGGGCACGCTGAACACCCAGCCGTTCTCGGCGGCGCGCGTCGAGTTCTTCTCGTCACCCGGCCCCAACGGAAGCGGCTACGGCGAGGGAGCGGTGTACCTCGGATCCGTCCAGGTGGGGACCGATGCATCGGGCGACGCGTCGGTGTCGACCACGCTCACCGGCGTGTCGGTCACTCCGGGCCACGTGATCACCGCCACCTCCACGCTACTCACGGGTGGCCCGGCGCGCACCTCCGAGTTCGCGAGCCCCGTCACCGTGACTGCGGCGCCGAACGCCGCCCCGGTGCTGGGCGACGTGACCGCCGGCCTGAGCGGACACTGGCGGTTCAACGACGGCACCGGAACGAGCGCGGCGGACGCGAGCGGCAACGGCCGCGTTGGCACCCTGGTCAACATGGACCCCGTTTCGGACTGGGTGGCTGGCCGCGATGGCGGCGCGCTGGACTTCGACGGCATCGACGACATGGTCCAGATCGCGAACGACCCGGGGCTCACCCCGGCCGACGCGATCACGGTGGCGGCCTGGATCCGGCCCTCCACCGCGATGACGAACTGGGACCGCGTCGCGAGTTCGGGCAACTACTGGGAGGGCTGGCACTTCACGGCCTCCGAGTTCGGCTCCAACGACCTCGTCGTCTACATCAACAACGGGGTCAGGGCGCAGACCGCATCGAACCTGATCCAGCCTGGCGTGTGGCAGCACGTCGCGTTCACGTACGACCGCACGGCCGGCGGTACGGACGAGGTCAGGATCTACCTCAACGGGGCACTGGTGGCCACCGGCGACTACTCGGTCCCGATCTCGCCCACCGCGTCGCCGATGTGGATCGGCGCCTCCAACGCGGGCGGGCCGTTCTCCGGACGGATGGACGACGTGCACGTCTACGGTCGGGCGCTGCCCAGCGCCGAGATCCAGCTGATCGCGCAGGCCTGGACCGGCGTGGCGACGCTCACCCCGATCGCCGAGGACGACCTGGACTCGGCGGGCGACACCGTGGCTCAGATCGTGCCCGACGGTGCGATCACCGACGTGGACCACGTGCCGGCGACGAGCGCGCCCGAGGCGATCGCGATCACCGCGGTCGACGATGCGAACGGTCGCTGGCAGTACCGGATCGGCGCCGGCGCCTGGATCGACGTCGACCCCGTGCAACTCGCCTCCCGGGCGCTGCTGCTGGACGCCACCGACCGCGTGCGCTTCGTGCCCGACGCCGACTGGAACGGCAGCGCGACCTTCACCTTCCGCGCCTGGGATCGCAGCAGCGGCGCGGCCGGAGAGCACGTGACGATCGCGGCCACCGGCGGCACCAGCGCATTCAGCACCGCGAGCGGTACCGCGTCGATCACCGTGACCGCGACCCATGACGCCCCCACGGTGAACGCGCCTGCCAGCTTTGCCGTCACCGAGGACGTGGCCGGCAACCTGACCTACGCCGGCGTGCCCTTCGGCGACGCCGACAGCACGAACCTGACGGTGACGCTGTCGATTGCCGACGGCACGATCGCGGCCACCAGCGGTGGCGGGGTCACCGTGGGCGGCACGGCCACCGACCGAACCTTCAGCGGCACGGTGGCCGCGCTGAACGGGTTCTTCACCACCGCCGGCACCATCACGTACACGACCGCGGCGGACAACACCTCGTCGCGCACGCTGACCACGGTGGTGTCCGACGGCAGTGCGTTGGCCTCGGCGACGAGCACCGTGAGCGTCACGGCGGTCAACGATGCCCCCTCGGGTACGAGCACGACGATCGTGCTCGCCGAGGACGGCAGCCGCACGTTCTCCGCCGCCGACTTCGGCTTCTCCGACGTCGACGGTCACGCGCTGCAGTCGGTGACGATCACCACGCTGCCGCAGGCGGGCGTGCTGACGCTCGACGGTGTGCGGCTGACCGGAGCGCAGACGGTTGCCGTCGGCAGTCTGCCGGGTCTGGTCTACACGCCCAACCCGGGGCAGTCCGGCGTCGCCTACGCGAGCCTCGGGTTCCGGGTGACCGACACCGGCGGCACCGCGAACGGCGGCGTCGACACCGACCCGGCGCCCGACACGCTGACCTTCGACGTGACCGCCGCCAACGACGCGCCGCTGCTGGGGTTGCGCGCTGCGAATCTGGTCGAGAACGGGTCGTTCGAAGGCGGCACCGCCGGCTGGAGCGGCAACCGTGGCCTCTTCGTCGACGGCCACGCCTCGTTGGGCCTGCCGGCCGGCGACGAAGCGATGGTCTCCCGGGTCGAGGTCCTGCCCGGCGCCACACCGGACTATCTGCAGCAGACGCTGACGACCGTGCCCGGGCAGCGTTATGCGTTCTCCGTGCTGGCCGTGACCCTCCCCGGCAATGCGCAGGACATGGGCGCGCTCAGCGTCGACGGTGTGGAGCTCGGGCGCTTCACCACCGGCGCCGACTGGGCGAGGGTCGCGTTCGCATTCACCGCCACCGGCGGGAGTACCACGATCCGCATCACCTCGCTCGGTTCCCAGAGCGGGGCGGGGATCGCGCCGGGCGATGCACTGGGTCTGGTCGTCGACGACGTGCGGGTGGAACCGATCGACGGCGCGGTCGACTGGGACCAGGCGGGCGTACCGGTCGCCATGGCGCCCGGGGTGTCGGTCGGCGTGTTCGACGCGGATCTGGGCGCGGGCACCTATGCCGGCGCAACGCTCACCCTCGCTCGCAACGGCGGCGCCAATGCCGAGGATCGGTTCTCTGCCACCGGCACGCTGGGCGCGTTGACGCCGGGCGGGCCACTGACCGTAGGCGGCGCGACGATCGGTACGGTGACCGCCAATGGCGGCGGCACGCTGGTGCTGGGCTTCGGTGCGGGGGCGACGCAGGCGCTGGTGAACGATACGATCAGCCAGATCGCGTACGCGAACACGAGCGGTACGCCGCCGGCGTCGGTTCGGATCGACTGGACGTTCGGCGACGGCAACGCCGGGGCGCAGGGTGCGGGCGGAGCGCTGACCGCCACCGGCAGCATCACCGTGGCGATCACCGGGGTCCTGGTCCCGCCGTCGGTCGGCGTTCCGGGCGCGCTCGTGACCCCCGAGGACACGTGGACGCCGGTGACCGGCGTGACCGTCTCCGACCCGGACAGCGGCAGCGTGCGCGTCATGCTGCAGGCCGGCCGCGGGGTGGTCGACCTGGACCTGCCCGGCGGTGTCACGCTGATCGCGGGCGCACTCCGCTCGGGAGCGGTCACGGTGAGTGGCAGCCCGGCCCAGCTGACCGCCGCGCTTGCGACGCTGCGCTACCTCGGCGCACCGGACACCGCCGGCGCGGACACGCTGACCGTCACCGCGACCGACGCCGGCGGCCTCTCCGATACCGGGACGGTCGCGATCGACGTCCAGCCGGTGAACGACGCTCCCGTGCTGCTGCGCAACCTCGGTCTGAGCGTCCCCGAAGCCGGCTTTGCGACGATCGGCGCTTCGGCGATCGAGTTCGCCGACGTGGATGATCCGCCGCAGTCGATCCGGGTGCAGGTCGTCTCGGCACCCACCGCCGGCGAGCTGGTGATCTCGCAGGCGGGAGTCCTCACCGTGCTGGGTGTGGGCGACACGTTCACCCAGGCGGATCTGAACGCCGGGCGCATCGGTTATCGCCACACCCTGCTCGGAACGTTCGACGACGCGGTGGTCCTCGCCCCGAGCAACGACGGAACCGTCGTCGCCCAGTACCGGCTCGCGATCACGATCGACCCGGTCAACGACCCGCCGAAGCTCGAGGTGCCGGCGTGGCTGTTCACGCGCGAGGAGCGGCCGGTCGTGCTCGCGGACGGCCCGTCGACCTCGGGGGCGAGGAGGCTGCTGGTGCGGGATGACGCGAGCGCGACCGCGCCGCTCGAGCTACAGCTCGCTGCCAGCGACGGCGCCACGCTCACGCTCGGCACCACCACCGAGCTGACCTTCGTGCAGGGCGACGGCACCGCCGATGCGGCGATGGTGTTCCGGGGCACGCTGTTCGCGCTGAACCGCGCGATCGACGGCCTGCGGATCGAGCCGGCACGGGACATGCACGGCACGGTGCGGGTGAGCGTGGTCGTCGACGATCTCGGCGCCTCCGGCAGCGGCGGGCCGCAGTCGGCGAGCGCGGTCCTGTCGCTGCAGGTCGACCCGGTCAACGACCCGCCGGTGCTGACGCTGCCGCCGATCGCGACGGTCGACGAGGATGCGACGCTCGCGTTCGGCGGCGAGGGCGGCCCGCGGCTGCGGATCGACGACCTGGACACCGTGACGCCGATGCGGCTCAGTCTCTCGGTGGACGCCGGCACGCTGTCGATCGGTACCGTCCCGGGTCTCGTCTACCTGGCCGGTGACGGCAGCGAGGATTCCGCGATCACGGTCGAGGGCACGGTGGCGCAGTTGCAGGCCGCGCTCGATGCGCTGCGCTTCCAGCCACCGGCCGACTGGCACGGCACCGTGGCACTCGACCTGCTCGCCGACGACCGCGAGGGCGCGGTCGCGCAGGCTCGGCTCGCGATCGGTGTTGCGCCGACGGACGACCTGCCGGTCGCGGTGGTTCCGGGGCCCCAGGCGACGCGAGGCGATACGCCGCTCGACTTCTCGGCCGCGCAGAGTCGGGCGATCCGGGTTGCCGACCCGGACGGCGGCAATCCGCAGGTCGAGGTGACGGTGAGCGTGAGTGGCGGACGCCTGCAGGTGAACCTGCCGTCCACGGTGTCGGTCGCCGCCGACGAGTCGTCCGGGGGCGGCATGGTGCTTCGGCTCACCGGGCGGATCGACGCGGTCAATGACGCGCTCGATACGCTGCAATACCAGCCCGGCGTCACCGTGAGAGGCAGCGTGCAGCTCGAGGTCTCGGTGCGCAGCGACGACGGTCGCGGTGCGCTGGTCGCGGGCGCACCGAAGTCCATGCCGATCCTGGTCTCGCCAAGTCCGTCCGCGGGAGGGGACCCGGGCTCGACGCCGACGAACGCCTTGCCTCCGTTGGCGATCTCACCTCTGGCAGACGAGTCCGACGCGAGTGCGACCAGCGGTGCCGAGGACCGGTCCAGCGTCGTCGCCGCCCGCCCCGCAGGAGCCATGGGCCCCTCCTCGGCGATCCTCGGCACGGCGAGCCGTGCGCGCGCGCCCACGACCACGCTGCTGCCCGATCTCATCGCGCCCGGTGACACGCCGGGCGACGGGACGGTCCGCGCGATCCGTCCGATGACCGACGCGACGCTCGAGCGCGACGAACGCCAGCCGTCGCGCTCCGCCGCCGGAACGCAACGCGCCGACGGCGTCGCCTGGCTGCTGGTGCAGCCCGACTCGGTCGCGATCGTGCTGCAGTCGCCGCTCGAGCAGGCGACCGGCGCGAGCGTCGACCTCGATGCCGCCCTGGCGCCGGAGCAGGCGGTACGCGGCGAGGCCCGGTCCGGGGACGGCGCCGGCCCGGTGCTCACGCTCGAGCAGAGCGCCCGTGCCGCGGGCCTGGTGCTGACCGCGGGTGCGGTCTGGTGGGCGATCTACGGCGGCACGACGCTGTGGATCCTGCTCGCCGCGGGGCCGCTCGCCCGAACCTTCGACCCGCTGCCGGTGCTGGCGCGCGACCACGACGACACACCCGCCGAGGACGCGGCCGACGCGCTGTTCGACGACCGCGACGACGGCGGCGCCGACCCCGGTACGCCGCGTACCCGCCGCGCCGACGTCGCCCTGGCGATTCCGGCATGAGGCTGCCCCGGATCGGTCCGACCACGCAGATCACGCTCGGTCTGGCGCTGATGACCTGCGTGCTCGTGCTGGTGGCCAACGCCTTCTTCACGGTGTTCGGCGGCGGCGAGGACGAGCGCGAACGCGCGCGCCGGGTGCTCGCCGAATCGCTCGCGCTGCAGGGCGCGGGGCTCATCCAGCGTGGCGAGTTCGGCGAGCTCACGTCGCTGCTGCGCGCGGTGGCCGGGCGCGATCCGCGGGTCGGCTCGATCGCGTTCCGCCGCGCCGGCGGCGAGGTGCTGGCGCAGGCGGGCGATCCGGCACGCTGGTGGCAACCGGTGGCCGATGGCCAGACCTCGAGCCGCGACCAGATCCGGGTGCCGCTGTTCGCCGGCGCCGAGCGCTGGGGTGATCTGGAACTCGCTTACCGCCGCGATGTGGTCCATCCGGCGCTGCGCTGGCTGGGCGAGCCCGTGGTGCTGCTCACGCTGTTCGTGTTCGTCAGCAGCGCGATCGGCTTCTGGCTGTACATGCAACGCGTGCTGCAGCACCTGGACCCGTCGTCGGTGATCCCCGAGCGGGTGCGCTCGGCCTTCGACACGCTGGTCGAGGGCATCGCGATCATCGACGGACAGGGACGCGTCGTGCTGATCAACCAGGCGTTCCGCAACCTGAACCCGGGCGCCGACGTGGTGGAGGGCACGCCGCTGTCCGCGCTCGCCTGGCGCGAGGGCACCGAGCTCGACCGGTCGGAGCCGCTGCACCCGTGGACGCTCGCGATGAACCGTGCGCGGGTGGTCGGCAACGTGGCGATGCGGTTGGGCGACGGCGAGGACGCACGCGACCTGCAGGTGAGCTGCTCGCCGATCCGGGACGGCCGGGACGCGGTTCGGGGCTGCCTGGTGTCCTTCGCGGACGTGACCGCGGTGAGCCGGACCAACGCGCGGCTGCGGCACGCGCTCGCCGACCTGGAGCATTCGCGGGCCGAGGTCGAGGCGAGCAACCGGGCGCTGCAGCGGGCCGCCACCCGCGATCCCCTGACCGACTGCCTGAACCGGCGCGCGTTCACCGAGCAGGGCGAGGCCCTGCATCGGCGCGCAGTGGTGGCCGGCGGCGAGCCGATGTCGGCGCTGCTGCTCGACATCGACCACTTCAAGTCGGTCAACGACCGCTTCGGGCACGCGGTCGGCGACCGGGTGATCCGCCTGGTCGGCGAAACGCTGTCCGAAGGCGTGCGTCCGCAGGACGTGGTGTCGCGTCATGGCGGCGAGGAGTTCGCGGTACTGTTGCCCGGCTGCGAGGCGCGGATCGCGCGGTCGACCGCCGAGCGGCTGCGGCTGCGGATCGCCGAGCGCTGCCGCGACAGGCTGTCGGAGGAGTTCCCCGAACTGCGCGTGACCGTGTCGGTCGGCGTGTCGGACACCACGATGGGCGGCCCGACGCTCGATGCGCTGATCGACCAGGCCGACGGCGCGCTCTACTGCGCCAAGCGCAATGGTCGCAACCAGGTGCACGTGCACGACCCGCAGGCCGCGGCCGCGCAGATCAGCGGCCCGTCACCGGCATCGGCTCGGTGAGCAGCGCGCTCAGCGTCCCGAGGTCCTCCGCCGAGAGCACGCCCGCCGCCTGCCGCAGCCGGGTGAGGTCGGCCAGCACCTCGTAGCGCGCGCGTGCAAGGTCGCGCCGCGTGAGGAACAGCTGCTGCTGCGCGTTCAGCACGTCGGTGGTCACGCGCACGCCGACCTGCAGCGCGCGCTCCATCGATCGCAGCGTCACCGAGGCCGAGCGCTCGGCGGCCCCGAGCGCGGCGACCACCGCGGTGCCGCTGCCCACCCGGCGGAACAGCCGTCGGATTTCGAGCTCGACGTTCTGCCGCGTGCCGTCCGCCTCGGCACTCGCCCGGCCAGCGAGCGCGAGCGCTTCGCGCACGCCCGCCGACACCGCGCCGCCGTCGTACAGCGGCCAGCTGAACTGCAGCCCGGCGCTCGCGGAATTGGTGCGCAGGCCGCTGAACTGCACCGATGGGTTCACTTCGCGGCCGACCGAGCCCACCAGGTCCACGCCCGGGCGCGCGCCGAGGCGGCGCCGTTCGATCTCGCGCTCGGCGACCTCCCGCTCCAGGCGTGCGCGGCGGATCGCCGGGCTGTCGTTGCGTGCGCGCTCGAGCCACTCGTCGAGCACCGCCGGGCGCACCGGCGGCAGGTCGGCCTGCAGCGGCAGCCGGTACACCGTCTCGACGGAGCGGCCGGTGAGCGTGGCGAGCGCGGCGCGGCGGATCGCGAGCTCGGCCACCGCGGCGATCTCCTGCGCGACGATCAAGTCGAAGCGCGACTGCGCCTCGTTCGGGTCGACGATGGTCCCGGTGCCGACCTCGAAGCTGCGGCGCGCGGCGGCGAGCTGCGCGGCGACCGCCGTCTTCTGGCCGCCGATCGCCTGCAGGTTGTCGATCGCGATCAGCACCTCCAGGTAGGCGAGCGTCACGCGCGCGAGCAGCTCCTGCTCGGTCGCGAGCGCCTGGACCTGCGCGGCCCGGCTCGCGACGCCGGCCTGCTCGACCGAGGCGCCGACCTGTGGCCGGTACAGCGGGACGTTCAGGTTCAACGCCGCCGCACCGCCGTCGACCTGCTGGCCCGGCGCGCTGTTGATCTCGGCGTACTGCCGGTTGATGCCCCCCGAGGCGTTGAGCGTGGGCGCGGCGGCGGCGCGCACGACGCCGATCCGCTCGCGGGTCGCCTCGGCCTGCGCGCGCGCGGCGATCAGGGCCGGGTCGCGTGCGCGGGCCGCCTCGAGCGCCTCCAGTAGCGTCTGGGCGTGCGCGCCGCAGGCGAACCAGAGCGACCCGCACGCGGCGGCCGCGGTGCACAACAGGCGGCTGACCCGGGTGGTCATCTGCATCCGTCGAGGCGCACGTCCGCTCGGCGCACCGTGCGCCGCGGCGGTGAGGACGTGCGGGACCGCGGGATGCTAGCAGACCCGGCCACCGCGCCGGCGCGCCGCGGTGAGCGCGTACCATGGCGGTCGTTCCGATCCGGGTCCCCGCCATGACCGCTCTGCTCCGACTCGCGCTGCCCGTTGCCGCTGCGCTGCTCGCCGCCTGCACCACGCCCGGCGCCGGCGACGAGCAGTTCCGTCCGCTGCTCGGGCAGGCGGGCAAGGACGTGATGTGGGTGCCGACCACCGACGCGCTCGTGATGCCGATGCTCGAGCTCGCGCAGGTGACCCGCGACGACCTGTTGATCGATCTGGGCTCGGGCGACGGCAAGATCCCGATCGCCGCCGCACAGCGCTTCGGCGCGCGCGCGGTGGGCATCGAGTACGACGCGCGCCTGAGCGCACTCGCGCAGCGCAACGCCGAGCGGGCCGGCGTCACCGACCGGGTGCGGATGATCCACGGCGACATCTTCAAGGAGGACTTCTCGGCGGCGACCGTGCTCACGCTGTTCCTGGGTCGAGACCTGAACGTGCGACTGATGCCGACGGTCCTCGCGATGAGGCCCGGCACCCGCGTGGTGTCGAACAACTTCGACATGGACGTGTGGGAGCCCGATCGCGTCGTGCAGCTGCCCGGTCAGAACCCGCTGTTCCTGTGGGTGGTGCCCGCACGGCTCGAGGGTCGGTGGGAGATCACCGGACTGCCCGAGGCGCCGACGGTCACGGTGCGGTTCGCGCAGCGTCAGCAGAAGCTGGACGGCACGCTGCAGGCCGGCGGCCGCACGATCGGCCCGGTCGAGGGCCGCCTCGCCGGCACCGGCCTCGTGCTGCGTTACACCGGCGAGGGCGGCGCGGTGCGCCGGGTGGACGCCCAGGTCGAGGGCGAGCAGTGGCGCGGCCGCCTGCAGGCCGGTGGCGCGCCGGTGGTCGCGCGCCGAGTTCCCTGAGCCGGCGCGCGCGGCAGGCGCCGAGCGGGCGCGCGGCGTCAGCCCTCGGTGGCGTCGCCGGGTTCGTGCGGGCGCGAGCCGCGCTTGACCTCGGCCATGTCGAGCGCGCGCACCTGCCGCAGCACGTCCTCGATCGCGCCCTTGGGCATCGCTCCCGGCTGCTGGAACACGATCACCTGCTCGCGGAAGATCATCAGCGTCGGGATCGACCGGATGCCGAAGTGCTGCGCGAGCGCGCCTTCCTCGTCGGTGTCGACCTTGGCGAAGCACAGGTCCGGGTTGTCGTCGGCGACGTCCTCGAAGATCGGTGCGAACGCCTTGCACGGTCCGCACCACGGTGCCCAGAAGTCCACCACCACGATGTCGTTGCCGCCGACGAGGGCGTCGAACCGGTCGGTGGTCAGGGTCTGCACGGTCATCGCGGGCTCCGCGGCGGCTTCGGTGCCGGGAGGATACGCGTCCGCGCCATGCGTCGGCGCCCATCCCGCGGCGTGGGGAAGGTCGGCGCGCACCCTGCGCACCGCGGCCTAGAATGCGGCAGGCGCCGTCCGCTTCCCGGGCGCGCCGTGCCCGCACGAGGCCCGCCGATGCCGACCCATCCCAATCCCTACCGCCAGGGCCTGGACCGCACGCAGGCCAACCATGTCGCGCTCACGCCGCTGTCGCTGCTCGACTGGGCGGCCGACGTCTACCCCGCGCAGCGCGCGCTGGTGCACGGGCCGCTCGTGCGCAGCTGGAGCGCGCTGCGCGACCGCGCCCGACGACTCGCGTCGCGGCTGGCCGCGATGGACCTGGGCGAGGGCGACACGGTCGCGGTGATGCTGCCCAACACGCCGCCGATGATCGAGGCGCACTTCGGCGTGCCGATGACCGGAGCGGTGCTCCACTGCATCAACACGCGTCTGGACGCGGCCACGGTCGCGTTCGTGATCGCGCACTCGGACAGCCGTGTGCTGCTGGTCGACCGCGAGTTCGCCGCGGTGGCGCGCGACGCATTGCAGCGCCTGCGGGCCGAGGGCGCACGCGTGCCGGTGGTGATCGACGTCGACGACCCCGAGTACGCGGGCCCCGGCGAGCGGCTGGGCGAGCACGAGTACGAGGCGTTCGTGGCCGGCGGCGACCCGTCGTTCGAGCCGCGCCTGCCGCACGACGAGTGGGACGCGATCGGGCTCAACTACACGTCCGGCACGACCGGCCATCCGAAGGGGGTGGTGGTCCACCACCGCGGCGCGTACCTCAACGCGGTCGGCAACGTGCTCGCCTGGAGCCTGCCGCGCCACCCGGTCTACCTGTGGACGCTGCCGATGTTCCACTGCAACGGCTGGTGCTTCCCGTGGACGCTGGCGGCGGTGGCGGGCACCAGCGTGTGTCTGCGCAGGCTCGAGGCCGAGACGGTGTTCCGGCGCATTCGCGAGCATCGGGTGACCCACTACTGCGGTGCGCCGATCGTGCACTCGACGCTGATCGCCGCGCCCGCGTCGCTGCGCGAGGGCATTGACTGGACGGTGCGCGCGATGGTCGCGGGGGCGGCACCGCCCGCCTCGATGATCGAGGGCATGGCGCGCATGGGTTTCGAGGTCACGCACGTGTACGGCCTGACCGAGGTCTACGGGCCTTCGGCGGCGTGCGCGAAGCACGAGGACTGGGCGGCGCGTCCGCTTGCCGAGCAGGTCGAGCTCAACGGCCGACAGGGGATGCGCTATCCGGTGCAGCAGGGCTGCACGGTCATCGACCCGCAGACGATGCGCGAGGTACCGCGCGACGGCGCCACGCTCGGCGAGGTGGTGTTTCGCGGCAACGTCGTGATGAAGGGCTACCTGAAGAACGAGGTCGCGACCCGCGAGGCGTTCGCCGGCGGTTGGTTCCACACCGGCGACCTCGGCGTGCTGCATCCGGACGGCTACGTGAAGCTGAAGGACCGGGCCAAGGACATCATCATCTCGGGCGGGGAGAACATCTCCTCGATCGAGGTCGAGGACGCGCTCTACAAGCACCCGGCGGTGCTCGCCGCCGGGGTCGTGGCCAAGCCCGATCCGCGCTGGGGCGAGACCCCGCTCGCGTTCGTCGAGCTGCGCGCCGACGCGCGGCCCGCGGACGCTGCGGCCGAGCGCGCGCTGGCCGACGCGCTGATCGCCCACTGCCGCGCGCACCTCGCGCACTTCAAGTGCCCGCGCGAGATCCGCTTCGTCGAGCTGCCCAAGACCTCCACCGGCAAGATCCAGAAGCACCTGCTGCGCGCGCAGGTGCGATCGGCGAGCGCGATCGGCGGGTAGTCCCGGGACGCGATGACTCGACGGCGTGCTGCCGCTCGCGCAGCGTCTACTCGGCTCGGGCGACTCCGCCGAGCTCGGACTCGCGCTCCCCGCGGAGCTCCGGGGCGGTCGCCGTCCGAGGCCGGCGCGTGGCCCGTTCGTCCGCGCGGGCCTGTGCCGTGCAGCCGGGCTGGGCCTACCCTGGACCGGTCGCCGTCGTACGTCCGGGAGTGCCCGTTCATGAAGCCGTTCGTTCCACTCGCGCTGTCCCTCGCCCTGGCACTCGCCGCCGTACCGGTCGGCGCCGGTTCGCTGCCGCGCGGTTTCGACGACAGCCCGACGGTGGTCGATGCGGTCGCGAAGGCGCGCGCCTCGGGCAAGCCGGTGATCGTGTACTTCAGCGAGCACAACTGCACCGCGTGCGGTGCGCTCGACGGCTGGCTGGTCCGGGGCGACATTCGCCAGGCGTTCGCCCCCGGCTATCACTTCTCGGTGGTGTTCGGCACCGACCTCGTGCCCGAGGAGCGCGAGCGCTGGCGGGCCACGTACACCCCGCGCGGCGCGCCGTCGTGGGTGGTGCTCGCCGCCGACGGCAGCTACCTGTGTACCGCCACCGGCGGTTTCGCGAACGCCACGGCCGCGCTCGAGCTGCACAAGGTGCTGAGCCGGGCGGCCGCGAAGGCGGGCGAGACGCGCGCGGCCGAGGGCAAGGTGATCGAGACGAGGATCGAGCCCCGTCCGGAAGAGCGGGCCGAGCCGAAGGCCGAGGACGGGCCCGACGCCCGCCGCGAGGAGCGCGCCGACGCCAAGCGCGAGGAGCGGACCGAGCCGAAGCGCGAGGAGCGCGCCGACGACGGCAAGGTCCGCGCGAAGCTCGCCACGGTGCCGGCGCGGCCGCGGCCCTGCACGGCGGCCGCGCTGGGCGTCTGACCTCGCGCGCTCAGCCGCCCGCGGCGCGTGCGTTCGGAAAGAAGAGGGGTTCGCCGTTGATCCGGTACGCGCCGATCGCACGCTGGCCCTCGGCCGACAGCAGCCAGTCGACGAACCGCTGACCGGCCTCGCGCTTCACGTGCGGGTGCCGCTGCGGATTCACCAGGATCACACCGTACGGGTTGAACAGGCGCGGGTCGCCTTCGACCAGTACCGCGAGTTCGCCGCGGTTGCGAAACGCGAGCCAGGTGCCGCGGTCGGTCAGCACGTAGGCATTCTGCGCGCTGCCCAGGTTGAGCGTCGGTCCCATGCCCGAGCCGGTCTCGCGGTACCACGCGCCGCGGCCTTCGGCGACCGGATCGATGCCGGCGAGCGTCCAGTAGCGCCGTTCCGCCGCGTGCGTGCCGCTGTTGTCGCCGCGCGAGGCGAACGGCGCGCGCGCTCGGGCGATCGCGCGCAGTGCCTCGACCGCGTCGCGGCCGGCGGCGCGGGCCGGGTCCGCGCGCGGTCCGACGATCACGAAGTCGTTGAACATCACCTCGTGACGCCGCACGCCGAACCCCTCGGCGACGAAACGTTCCTCGGCGGCGGTGTCGTGGACGAACACCACGTCCGCGTCGCCGCGCCGGCCGACGTCGAGGGCCTGACCGGTGCCCAGCGCGACCACCCGTACCTCGATCCCGGTGGCTGCGCGGAACGCCGGCAGGATCTCCTTGAACAGTCCGGACTGCTCGGTGGAGGTGGTCGAGGCGACCGTGATGAAGGTCGGCTGCGCGCCCGCGGGCGACGTGCCGAGCATCGCGACGAGCAGCGCCGCGCACGCGCCCGCGGCGAGGGTGCGCCGCAGGCCGGACGGCGGATGTCGGGCGGGTATCCACATGGCGGGGTCTCCTCGAAGCGGCCGGGACCTGACGGAGGCGCCGTCGGTCGGTGGATTGCGTAAATTCCGCTAAGTTGCGAATTCTACTGCATTCGCGCCTGCCGGCGGGTATCCCCGCCGGTGCCCTGCCCGGGGCGCTCCGGTACGATCCGCGGGTGTCCGAACCCGCCTACCTGACCGTCGCCGAGGTGGCGCGCCACCTGCGGATGGGTGCGCGCAAGGTGTACGACCTCGCCGCCCGCGGCAATCTGCCGCACCGCCGGGTCGGTGGGCGGCTGCTGTTCGACCGCGCGGCGGTCGATCTCTGGCTCGGGCACGCCGCGCAGGCCGAATCCGTGGCTCCGGGTCTGCCGCCGGCGGTGGTCGCCGGCAGCCACGACCCGCTGCTCGACTGGGCGGTGCGCGAATCGCGCTGCGGGCTGGCGCTGCTCACCCAGGGCAGCACCGACGGGCTGGCGCGTCTGGCCGCCGGCCAGGTGGCGGCCGCGCTGCTGCACCTGCCGGCCGAGGACCTGTCGGACTTCAATCGGCCGCAGGCCGACGCGCGACTGCGCGGCCGGGGCGTCGCGCTGCTCGAGTGGGCGCGCCGTGACCAGGGGTTGCTGGTTGCGCCGGGCAACCCGCTCGGGCTGCACGGGGTCGCCGACCTCGCACGGCCCGGCGTGCGCGTGGCCACACGCCAGGCGGGCGCCGGCAGCGCTGCGCTGCTCGAGCGCCTGCTCGTGCGCGAGGGCATCGACCCGCGTGGCGTCGGCGGCGGTCCGGTCGCCTCCAGCGAGACCGATCTGGCGCTCGCGGTCCGCGGCGATCGGGCCGACGTCGGGCTCGGTGCGCTTGCCGCGGCCAGGGTGCTCGGGCTGGACTTCGTGCCGCTGCTGGTCGAGCGGCTGGACCTCGCGGTGTCGCGCGCCGCCTGGTTCGAGCCGCCGCTGCAGGCACTGTTCGCGTTCGCGCGCGGGCCGCTCGCGGCCGAGCAGGCGCGGGCGCTCGGTGGCTACGACCTGACGTCGATCGGCACGGTGCGCTGGAACGACCCGGGCTGAGCCGGCGGCGGGCGGCCTGCCCGCGCACGCACGCGCCGCGTCCTCGCCGTCATCGCCCCAAGGACACCGCTAGGACACCGCGCCCTTGCCGTAGCGTCCGACCAGCAGCCGGCCCTCGCCGAAGCGCTCGTAGCGGTAGGGCGCGAGCGGGACGTCGGTCGGCAGCCCGAGGGCGGACTGAGCGAGCAGCCGCCCCACGGCCGGCGACAGCTTGAAGCCGTGGCCGGAGAAGCCGAAGCCCACCTGCAGCCCGTCCCACCCCGGCAGCGGTCCGAGCACCGGGTTCCAGTCGGGCGTCACGTCGTACAGGCCGGTCCAGGTCGATGCGACCCCGGCCGCCTCGAAGCTGCGCAGCCGTGTCGCGACCTGCTCGCCGAGCTCGGCCACCACGTCCAGCGGCACGTCCGCCTGCCGCTCGTCCGGATCGGTCGCATGACCGACCAGCCCGGCGCTCGCGAGCAGCTGATTGCGGCCGTAGCAGCGCGCATACACCATCGAGGCGCTCGCCATGTCCTTGAGCACCGGGTAGTGGGGCAGGTAGGGCTGCGGTGCCTCGAAGGCCATCACCTCGTGCCGCTCGGCGACCAACGGGATCGGCAGCCCG
The DNA here is from genome assembly GCA_044359175.1 of Burkholderiaceae bacterium. Taxonomy (GTDB): domain Bacteria; phylum Pseudomonadota; class Gammaproteobacteria; order Burkholderiales; family Burkholderiaceae_E; genus UBA4615. The sequence goes on from JBIKMO010000034.1 coordinate 16,435, forward strand.
GTGGCCTGCTCGAGCAGCGGGTTCGACCACACGTTGGCCACGCAGACGACCGTTGCAGCGTAGTAGGCACCCACATCGGTGCGCACGCCGGTGATCCGCGAGCCCTCGGTCGTCAGCGCCCGGACGGTCTCGCCCTGACGGATCTCGACCCCCAGGCGGCGGGCCGCGCGCGCGAACGCGGTCGCGGTCAGGTACGCGTCCGCGTACCCGGCCTCGGGTTCGTGGCCGAACACCGCCAGGTCGTCGGTGATCAGCAGCGGCAGGATCTCGCGCGCCTGGGCCGCGTCCACCTCGGCCGCATCGATGCCGAGCGCGCGCTGCTGCGCGAGCGAGGCGCGCACCGCCTCGCCGCGGTCGCCTTCGGCCGCGACGATCAGGTAGCCGCATCGGTTCAGCCCGCAGGCCGCCTCGTCGTCGCCGAGGTACTCGGCGAAGCGCGTGAACACGGACCAGGACTGGCGGGCCAGTTCCACGTTCTCCCGCACGGAATAGTGGGTGCGCAGGATGCTGCTCGACTGGCTGGACGTGCCCTCGGCGATGCCGCCGCGGTCGATCAGCAGCACGCGGCCGGCGCCCAGCGTCGCCGCATGCCATGCCACCGAGCAGCCGATCACCCCGGCGCCGATCACGATCAGGTCGTATGCGGGCTGTGGCGGTCGCGCGCTCATCGGGTCACTCCTGCGGCTTCGGATCGGCGTATTGAGGCGAGCGTGCGCTCACTCTGCGGACGGCGTGTCGTACACGATCACGGTGACGAAGCGGATCGGTACCTCCAGGATCCGCTCCGGCCCGTGGGGCACGACGCCCGGGAAGGTCAGCGAGTCGCCCGGCTCGAGCAGGTAGGTCGCATCGCCGTGCCGGTACTCGACCCGGCCGGCCAGCATGTGGATGAACTCGATCCCATCGTGCTCGAACGTGGGGAACGTCTCGGAGGCGTCGTCCATCGAGATCAGGAACGGCTCGAAGCGCTTGCGCGGACCCTGGTCGTAGGACAGCAGGTGGTAGGTGTGCCCCTTCGAGGTGCCGCGGCGAACCACCTCCATGCCCTCGCCCGCCTTGACCAGCCGGGCCCCCCCGGCCGGCGCGCCGTAGCTCTTGAACAGCGAGCCCACGGTCACGCCTAGTGCGTTGGCGATCCGTACCAGCGAGTCCAGGCTCGCGGTGGCCTGTCCGTTCTCGATCTTGGACAGCATGCCCGGCGACAGCTCGGCCAGCTGCGCGACATCCGCGATCGTCAGCCGGTTGCGCTGCCGGTACTCGCGCACCCGTTGGCCGAGGTGCCGGTCCAGCGACTCGATTGACGCTTTGCTCATGTTGACGATCATTATTCAAAAAAATATCATCCGATACAACTCGCCCGTTCTGCCCGCGCCCCGACGCGGCGCCGGCGTCCGCGTCCCCCGTCGCGCGTCCGCCCCCCGGCGGGTGCGGGCCGCCCTCCCGGAGATGGCCATGTCCCAGCCGCCCACCACCGCCGCCGAGGCCCGTGCCTGGCTCGAGCGTCACGACGCCCGCTTCGTGCTCGCGCAGTTCGTCGACATTCACGGCTCGGCCAAGGCGAAAGCGGTGCCGGCCGAACACCTGCGCATGGTGCTCGAGGAGGGCGCGGGCTTCGCCGGGTTCGCGATCTGGGGACTGGGCCTCGGACCCGAGGGCGCGGACTACATGGCGGTGGGGGACCCGTCCACCCTCGCGCCGATGCCCTGGATGCCCGGCTTCGCCCGGATCGCCTGCGACGGGCACGTGAAGGGGCAGCCCTATCCCTACTGTTCCCGAGTCGCGCTCAAGCGCCAGGTGGCCGCGCTCGCCGCCCAGGGCATGACGCTGTACACGGGCGCCGAGCCCGAGTTCATGCTGCTCGCGCGCGACGCCTCCGGCCGGCTCGGCCCCGCGGACGCAACCGACACGCTCGAGAAGCCCTGCTACGACTACAAGGGGCTCGCCCGCTCGGCGAAGGTGCTCGAGGCGATCGTCGCGGCGGTGCGCCCGGCCGGGTTGGACGTCTACCAGATCGACCACGAGGACGCCAACGGCCAGTTCGAGGTGAACTTCACCTACGCGGATGCGCTGACCACCGCCGACCGGATGGTGTTCTTCAAGATGGCCGCGAGCGAGATCGCACGCCAGCACGGCCTCATCGCCACCTTCATGCCCAAGCCGTTCGCCGACCGCACCGGCACGGGCACGCACTTCCACGTCTCGCTGGGCGATGCGGTCACCCGCAACCTGTTCCACGACGACGCCGACCCGCGCGGGCTCGGGCTATCCAGCACCGGCTACCACTTCCTCGGCGGCGTGCTGAAGCACGCGCGCGCGCTGTGCGCGGTGGCTGCACCCACGGTCAACTCGTACAAGCGTCTGGTGGTGGGCCGCGCGCTGTCCGGCGCCACCTGGGCGCCGGCCTACGTGGCCTACGGCGACAACAACCGCACCGCCACGGTCCGCATCCCCTATGGACGCCTGGAGTTCCGCGTGCCCGACGGCGCGTGCAACCCCTACCTGGTGAGCGCCGCGATCATCGCCGCCGGCATGGATGGCGTGCGCAACCGCACCGACCCGGGCGAGCCGATCAACGAGAACCTGTACGAGTGGTCGCCGGCGCGGCTCGCCGAGCGCGGCATCGCGCTGCTGCCGCAGAACCTGGGCGAAGCGCTGGACGCGCTGCAGTCCGACGCAGTGGTCTGCGCCGGACTGGGTGAGGCGCTCGCGGCCGAGTTCATCCGTCTGAAGCGGATGGAGTGGATCGAGTACTCGCGCCACGTTTCCGAATGGGAGCGGGAGCGCTACGTCGAGTTCTTCTGAAGGAGCACGGCGGCCATGTGCGGCATCGTCGGACTGATGATCAGGAACCCCGCGCTGCGCGACCGGCTCGGCGAGTGGGCCCGGCCGATGCTGATCGGCATGACCGAGCGCGGCCCGGACTCCGCGGGCATCGCGGTGTTCACCGAGCCGCTGCCCGAGGGGCGGCGCAAGCTCAGCCTGCACGCGCCCGACGGCTTCGACTGGGCGGCGCTGCGGCGCGCGCTGGGCGAGGACGTCGAGCTCGCGGTGCGCGCCAACCACGCGATCGCCACCACCTCGCGCGACCCCGCCTCGTTGCGCGCGCAACTGAAGGCCTCGTTCCCGCAGGTGCACGTGCTGTCCGCCGGCCGCGCGATCGACCTGTACAAGGACGTCGGCACGCCCGCCGAGATCGCCGACAAGTACGGGCTCGCCGGGTTCGCCGGTACCCACCTGGTCGCGCACACCCGCATGGCCACCGAGAGCGCGGTCACGCCCGAGAACGCGCACCCGTACACCGCCGGCGAGGACTGGTGCCTGGTGCACAACGGCTCGCTGTCCAACCCCAACAGCCTGCGCAGGAAGCTCGAGCCGCTGGGCATCGCCTTCGATGGCGACTGCGACACCGAGGCCGCGTGCCGCTGGCTCGAGTGGCGCATGCGTGAGGGCGACACGCTCGAGCAGGCGCTGCGCCGCGGCTTCGACGAACTCGACGGCTTCTACACGTTCCTGATGGGCTCGGCCGACGCGCTGGCGATCGTGCGCGACGGCTTCGCGTGCAAGCCGGCGCTGGTCGCCGAGACCGACGACTGGGTGGCGATCGCCTCCGAGTACCGCTCGCTCGCGCATCTGCCGGGCGTGGAGCACGCGAAGCTCTACGAGCCCCAGCCCGAGCGGATCTACGCGTGGAGGGCGGCCGCATGAACGCCGCCGTCGACGCCGCCACCCGGGTCTTCGATCTGCGCGCCGTGCCGCTGCGCGAGGTCAACCGCTTCCTGCACTCCGACCTGCGCGGTGTGCGCGAGGTGCGCATCGAGCACCCCGACGGCGCGCATTCGATCGCGGTCGGGCTGGACGCTCCGGTACACGTGGACATCGTCGGTCACGCCGGCTACTACGCGGCCGGCATGAACAAGCGTGCCGACGTGGTCGTGCACGGCAACGCCGGCCCCGGCGTGGCCGAGAACATGATGAGCGGCTCGGTGCGCGTGAAGGGTTTCGCGAGCGTGTCGGCCGCGGCATCCGCGCGCGGCGGCCTGCTGGTGGTCGAGGGCGACTGCGGCCTGCGCTGCGGCATCTCGCTGAAGGGCGCCGACGTCGTGGTGGGCGGCTCGGTGGGCAGCTTCTCGATGTTCATGGCCCAGGCCGGGCGGCTGGTGGTCTGCGGCGACGCGGGCGACGCGCTCGGCGACTCGCTGTACGAGGCGGTGATCTACGTGCGCGGCGAAGTCAAGTCGCTCGGTGCAGACGCGCGCTTCGAGGACATGACCGAGGCCGACGTCACTGCTGTCGCGCAGCTGCTCGCGCGCGCCGGCCTCGACCACGACCCGCGGCGATTCCGCCGCATCGCGTCCGCGCGTTCGCTCTACCACTGGAACGTGGACGCGAACCAGGAGTACTGACCCATGAAGATCCAGCGCGAGGAGAGCTGGGGCTACGACCGCCGCATCCTCGACTACATCCAGCACGCGGCCGCCACCGGCCTGTACGAGATCCGCGGCCTGGGCGCGAAGCGGCCGCTGCCGCACTTCGACGACCTGGTGTTCCTCGCCGCGTCGCTGTCGCGCTATCCGCTGGAGGGCTACCGCGAGCGCTGCACCACCACCACGGTGCTCGGCACGCGCTTCGCGACCAAGCCGATCGAGCTCGCGATTCCGATCACGATCGCCGGCATGAGCTTCGGCTCGCTGTCGGCTCACGTGAAGGAGGCGCTCGGGCGCGCGGCCACCGAGTGCGGCACCTCCACCACGACCGGCGACGGCGGCATGACCGAGGAGGAGCGCGGGTCCTCGAAGACGTTGGTCTACCAGTGCCTGCCCTCGCGCTACGGGTTCGACCCCGACCACGTGCGGCGCGCCGACGCGATCGAGGTGGTGATCGGCCAGGGCGCCAAGCCCGGCGGCGGCGGCATGCTGCTCGGCCAGAAGGTGAATCCGCGCGTGGCGGCGATGCGCACGCTGCCCGAGGGCGTGGACCAGAGGAGCGCGTGCCGCCACCCCGATTGGACCGGCCCGGACGACCTCGCGATCAAGATCAAGGAGCTGCGCGAGATCACCGATTGGGAGAAGCCGATCTACGTGAAGGTGGGCGCCACGCGCGTGTTCAACGACGTGAAGCTCGCGGTGCACGCGGGCGCGGACGTGGTCGTGGTCGACGGGTTGCAGGGCGGCACCGCCGCGACCCAGACCGTGTTCATCGAGCACGTCGGCATCCCCACGCTCGCCGCGGTGCGCCAGGCCGTGGACGCGCTCGAGGACATGGACATGGTCGGCAAGGTGCAGCTGATCGTCTCCGGCGGCATCCGTACCGGCGCCGACGTCGCGAAGGCGCTGGCGATGGGGGCGGACGCGGTGTCGATCGGGCAGGGCGTGCTGATGGCGCTCGGCTGCAACAGCGAATCGTGGATCCGCGGCGCGAAGCCCGACGGCAGCGGCGGCGAGCACGTGCCGTGCACCGACGACTACGCGGCGCTCGGCACCGCGCCGGGCTTCTGCCACCACTGCCACACCGGCCGCTGCCCGGTGGGCGTGACCACGCAGGACGCCGTGCTCGAGCAGCGGCTGCAGCCGCCGGTGGGCGCGCGGCGCGTGCGCAACTACCTGAAGACGATGGCGATGGAGGTGAGCACGCTCGCGCGCGCCTGCGGCAAGCAGAACGTGCACCACCTCGAGCGCGAGGATCTGGTGGCGCTGACGGTGGAGGCCGCCGCGATGGCCGGCGTGCCGCTGGCGGGGACGAACTGGATCCCGGGGCGCTGAGCGGGGGCGCGGCGCGGCGGGACGACCGCAGCGCCGCACCCGGCGGAGCGGAGGGGCCCGCGCCGCCCGGCCAGGGCCTTCGACGTGCCCCGCACCGTCCGTTCCGACGCGCCGGCCAGCCGGCGGGGTCCGATCCACGCTGCCCGGCGCCCGGTCGGTCGCCTCAGCCGCGGATGCGCGTGCCGCGCGGATCGTAGAGCGGCGCCAGCTGCAGCGCCGCGCCGACCGGCGTGCCGGCCACCTCGGTCGTCGGGAGTGAAGCTCTCCGCCCCGTTGAACCAGGTTGCGATGCCCGTCTGCGCGAGCACCGGTACGCGCCCGATCGCCCGCTCCAGCACCGGGGCGAAGTGCTCGGTGTCGTCGGGCAGCGCGTCGAAGCAGACGTCCGGCGGGATGCCGTCGAGCGCCCAGGGCTTGGCCACCGGCTCGAACGCGCCGACCAGCAGCTTGCCGGCGTCCTCCTTGTAGTACGCCCACTCGTCGGGCACCCGCAGCGTCGGCAGGTTCCGCGGCAGGCCGGGGATCGGCGCGGTCACCACGTAGACGTGCTCGGCCGCCTGCAGCGCGAGACGGATCCCGTGCGGGCGCAGCAGCGCGTGCGACCACATGCCGTACTACATCCACGCGCTCGCCGACGACGACTCGCTGTTCGGGCTCGGTCCGGAGCGCGCGTCGCAGATCGCGCGCTGCGGCTCGATGCTGCGCGCCGGCATGCGGGTGTCGTTCCACTCCGACTTCATGATGGCGCCGCCCGAGCCGCTGCTGCTCGCCTGGTGCGCAGCGAACCGCATCACGCTGTCCGGTCGGGTCCTGTTGCCGAGCGAGCGGCTGACCCTCGAGCAGGCCCAGTGCGGCGTGACGCTCGACGCGGCCTGGGCGCTCGGCCTGGAGGCCGAGATCGGCTCGATCGCGGCCGGCAAGCTCGCCGACTTCGCGGTGCGCGAGGACGACCCGTTTGGTGATCGGCCATCCGGCCACGCCGAACAACCTGAACTCGGCGATCCAGTCCGGCGTCGCGACCGGCATCGTCGCGGCCCAGCGCTTCGCGAGCCCGCTGCGTTTCGACGACGGCTGGAATCCGCAGCCCTACCTCGCGCAGAACTGGAGCTTCCAGGACGACGGCCGCTCGATGCTGCTGAGGCGGGTGCCGAACGCGACCTTCCACGACGGTCGGCGGATCACCTCCGAGGACGTCGCCTTCTCGATCATGACGATCAAGGCGAACCATCCGTTCCAGTCGATGTTCGGTGCGGTCGAGCGGGTCGACACGCCGTCGCCGGACATCGCCGTGATCCGGATGTCCACGCCCCACCCCGCGATCCTGCTCGCGCTATCGCCGCCGTTCTGCCCGATCATCCCGAAGCACGTGTTCGGCGACGGCCAGCCGATCCGCACCCACCCGCGCAACAACAGCCCGGTCGGCTCCGGGCCGTACCGCTTCGTCCAGTTCAAGCCGCGCGAGGTGGTCGTGCTCGAGCGGTACGGCGGATTCTTCATGAAGGACCGGCCGAAGTTCGAGCGGCTGATCTTCCGCGTGATCGCCGACTCGTCCGCGCAGGCGCTGGCGCTGGCTCGCGGCGAGATCGACATGATGGTCAGCATGACGATGTCGCAGGCGACGCAGCTGGCGAAGTCGCCCGACATGCAGCTGCACCGCAAGGGCGGCGACGGTATCGGGCCGCTCGGCTGGGTCGCGTTCAACCTGGCCCGCAAGCCCTACGACGACGTGCGCGTGCGCCAGGCGGTGTCGTATGCGATCGACCGCACGTTCATCGTCGAGCAGCTGCATCGCGGGGCCTCGCGGATCGCGACCGGCCCGATCGCGCCAGGCTCGCCGTTCTACACCGACAAGGTCGAACCCTACGCGCTGAACCTGGAGCGCTCCAGGCAGCTGCTCGACGCCGCGGGCCTGAAGCCGGACGCGCAGGGCGTGCGCTTCAAGGCGACCCTGGACTACCTTCCGGGCACGCCCGACAACTCCCAGACCGTCGCCGAATACCTCCGGCCGCAGCTCAGGAGGATCGGCATCGACGTCACGGTACGTACCTCGCCGGACTTCCCGACCTGGTCGCAGCGGGTCTCGAACTTCGATTTCGACATGACCGTCGACGGCGCGTTCGACTACGGCGACCCGGTGATCGGCGTGCACCGCACCTACTTGTCGTCGAACATCCGCAAGGGCGTGATCTGGTCGAACACGCAGAGCTATTCGAACCCCAGGGTCGACGCGCTGCTCGCCCAGGCGACCGTCGAGCGCGATCCCGAGAAGCGCAAGCGACCGTACGCCGAGTTCCAGCGGATCGTGGTCGACGAGGTGCCGGTCGCGTTCACCCACGTGTGGCCGCAGCGCTTCGCCGCGCGCAAGGGCGTCGTCGACATCCCGCCGTCGATCTGGTGGCCGATCACGCCGTACGACACGCTGCGTCGGCAGCGCTGACACCGGGCCCGCCGCGCCGCCGAACGACCTGCTCGCGGTGCGCGGCCTCGCGCCGCACGTGCCGGTTCCACGGCCCGGCTGCGGCATACTGATGCGCCTCGCGTCTCGCGTCTCGCGCCTCGATCGCCATGGACCGATCGATCTCGGACCTCGACTACTTCCGCAC
>JBIKMO010000205.1:0-7781 GCA_044359175.1 Burkholderiaceae bacterium
ATCGCGTCGGTCGGCTGCGCCAGGCGCTCGCGGTGGAACGCCGCCGCGTCGGCGATCACCACCGAGGACAGTACGTCGGGGATCGCGTCGAACTCGGGCGAGTCGACCGGCACCAGCTCGCAGCCGCGCGCGCGCAGCACCGCGAGCGCCGCCTCGATCGCCGCCCGGATGGCAGGTTCGCAGGCCGCGACGTACCGGTCGATCACGCCGACCCGCCGCGGCGACGCGCGGCGCACGCCGACCCGCGCGATCGAGAACGGGTCGTCGCGCGCGTGCCCGAAGGTCCGGTCGATCGTCCGACGCAGCAGCGCGAGATCGCGCGCGATGAAGCCCACCGTGTCGTGCGGCGGGCTCACCGGCATCACCCCGGTCGCCGGGACCGCGCCGTGCGTCGGCCGCAGACCGAACACGCCGTTCAGTGCGGCCGGCATCCGGACCGATGCGCCGGTGTCGGTGCCCACGCCCAGGTCGCACAGCCCGAGCGCGACCGCCACCGCCGAGCCGCCGCTCGAGCCGCCGCTGACCCGCTGCGGGTTCCAGGCGTTGCGGCAGGCGCCGAAGTGGGGATTCTGGGTGGTGCCGCCGAATGCGAACTCGTGCAGGTTCGCGGTGGCGACGATGCGCGCTCCGGCGCGCCGCAGGCGGGCGACCACCGCCGCGTCCGATGCGGGCACGCGGTCGGCGAACAGCGCGCTGCCCCAGGTGCCGCGCACGCCGGCCACGTCGATGCAGTCCTTGACCGCCACCTCGACGCCCGACAGCGGCCCGGCGCGCCGGGCGCGGTCGTCCGCGAGCAGCGTGACGAAGCAGCGGAACACCGCGTCGAACTCGCGCCGCCGCCGGTCGGCGCGGTCGGCGCGGTCGGGCGCGGCCGCGGGGACGATCGCGGTCGGGGGGCTCACGCGCGCAGCTTAACGCGGCCCGCGCGCCGCCGCGCTGCTGCTACCATCGCCGACAGTGCCGCCGTCGAGACCGGATGCGCGGGGCCGCCCGAAGGAGACGCCGTTGAGAGACAACCCCGTCCGCGCCGCGGTGCGCGCCGGCCAGACCGTCGCGGGCGCGATGGTCTTCGAGTTCTTCTCGCCCGGCATCGCGAAGCTGCTCGAACACGCCGGCTGCCGCTACGCGATCCACGACATGGAACACACCGGCATGGGGTTCGAGACCCTGAAGTGGCTGTGCGCGAGCCACCGCGGCCTGCCGGTCGAGCCGATGGTGCGCGTGCCGCGCGGCGAGTATCCGTTCATCGCGCGGGCGCTGGACGTGGGCGCCACCGGGATCATGGTGCCGATGGTCGAGTCGGCCGAGCAGGCGAAGCGGATCGTCGAGTCGGCGTGGTACCCCCCGCACGGGCGGCGCGGCGCGGCCTTCGGGTTCGCGCACGACGACTACGAGGGCGGCGCGCCGGCCGACAAGATCCGTGCGCTGCGCGAGCGCACGCTGCTGATCGCGCAGATCGAGACCGAGCGCGGCCTCGCCGAGGTCGACGCGATCGCCGCGGTCGACGGCATCGACGTGCTGTGGGTCGGTCACTTCGATCTGACCAACTTCATGGGGATTCCCGGCGCATTCGACGACCCGCGCTTCGAGGCGGCGATGCGCCGCGTCGCGCAGGCGGCCCGCGACCACGGCAAGGCCGCCGGCTTCATGGCCACCGATGCCCGCTGGATCGAGCGGGTTCAGGCCTGGGGCTACACGATGATCGCCGTGGGCACCGACGTCGGCCTGCTGGTGGCCGGCGCCTCGGCGCTGATCGCACGGATCGGGGGATCGCGATGAGTGCGCGGCTCAAGGTCGGGCTGACCCGTGATCTGCTGACGCCCTCCGGCGAGCCCTCGTTCGGCCGCGAGCCCCTCGCGATCCTGGAGTCGGTGCCCGCGATCGACTGGGAGTTCCTGCCGGAGACCGTGTCTCGGATCACGCCGCAGATCGCGGCGCGCTACGACCTGCTGTACGTGAACACGCCGCGGGTCGACCGGGAGTCGGTGTGCGGCCCGGATCGTCGCGTGCGGCTGATCGCCCGCCACGGCGTGGGCTACGACTCGGTGGACGTGGCCGCGATGACCGAGGCCGGCGTCGTGGTCACCAACACCCCGGTGGCGATCCGCCGGCCGGTCGCGGTGGCGGCGCTGACCCTGCTGTTCGCGCTGGCCGGACGCCTGTTCACGAAGGACCGGCTGACGCGCGCCGGGCGCTGGCACGAGCGCACCGGGCACATGGGGCTGGGACTGACCACCCGCACGCTCGGCGTGATCGGCCTGGGCGGCATCGGCCGCGAGCTGCTGGGTCTCGCCCGGCCGTTCGGCTGGCGCCTGCTTGCGGCCGATCCGTTCGTCACCGACGCGCAGGTCGCCGCCCTCGGCGCGACCCGCATGTCGCTCGACGAGATGCTGTCGCAGTGCGACTTCGTCGTGTGCGTGTGCATCCTCGACGACAGCACGCGCCACATGATCGACCGCGCCCGCTTCGCGCGGATGAAGCGCGAGGCGTTCTTCGTGAACCTCGCGCGCGGACCGATCGTCGACGAGGCGGCGCTGATCGACGCGCTGCGCGACGGCACGATCGCCGGCGCCGGGCTGGATGTCTTCGAGCAGGAACCGATCGACCCGGCCAACCCGCTGCTCGCGATGGACAACGTGATCGTCACCCCGCATGCGCTGTGCTGGACCGACGAGTGCTTCGACGCGATCGCGCGCGAGGGGCTGGGCAGCGTGGCCGCGTTCGCGCGCGGCGAGCGTCCGGCGTCGGTGGTGAACCCGCAGGCCTGGCGCGGCTGAGCGCCGCCCCGCCGGACCGTGCCCGATCGTCGCCCGGCCGTGACCGGCCGCAGCCGTCTGCGACGGGCGGCGGTCGCGACCGCGTGGCTCGCGGCTGCGGCGGTGCTCGGTGCGGCGAGCGCGATCCTGGTGCTGCGCCGCGGCGCGCTGTCGCACGAGGCCGTCGGGCCGTGGCGCGTGAACCTGCTCGCGGGCAGTCCGCAGGCCGACGCGTACACGCGGGCGCGGGTCGCGATCGGCGGGCTGCTCGCGCTGCGGCGCGAGCAGACGATGTACTACGTGGCGACCACCGACTCGGCCGGCCGGCCGCTGCGGTCGCGGTGCAGCTACCGGGTCGCCGGCCGGCCCCCGCCGGCGCGCTGGTGGAGCGTGACCGCGTACGCGGAGGACTTCTTCCTGTTCGACGCGGACGGCCGCCGCTTCGGGGTCAATGGCGAGACCGCGGTCCTCGGCGCAGACGGCCGGTTCGTGTTCGTGACCGGCCCCCATCCACCCGCGGACCCCGCGATCGCGTGGGTACCCACCCCGGGGGATCGCGGACTGCTGCTCACCCTGCGGGTGTACCAGCCCGAGACGCGCCTGCACGACGCGCCGCTGACGCTCGATCCTGCGACGATCGAGCCGCAGGGAGCCTGCCGGTGACCTCCAAGGCGCGCCGGCGCCTGCGCCTCGCCGCCGCGGGTCTCGCGGTGGCGGCGCTCGCGCATCTGCTCACCGTGTGGGCGCTGCCGCGACTGATCATGACGCGTGCGACCGCGGCGATCGCGGCCGAGACCGGCGGCGGGGTCGGGCTGCCGCCGCCGGCCGACGCGACCCAGCGGCGCATCGTGATGCCCAGCCCGGACCTGCTGTACGCGACCTGCGTGATCGACCTGCGCGAGCGGGCGCTGCGGGTGCGCGCCGATCCGCGCCTCGCGGGCTACTGGTCGATCGCGCTGTACGCGGCGACCTCGGACAACGTTCACGTGCTCGACGACCGCGCGGCCGGCGGCCGGCCGGTCGACTGGATCCTGAGCGGACCGGGCACGCCGGCGGCCGGGGTGCCCGAGGGCGCGACCCCGATCGCGCTGCCCACCGACCGCGGTCTGCTGCTGATGCGCGTGCTCGCCGGCGACGACGCCCGGCGCGCGCAGGCGGACGCGGCGCGTCGTACCCTTCGCTGCGACCCGGTGCCGGCGCCGCCGGCCGGCGGCGCGCGCTGAGCGCCGCCGAGGACGCGGGCCGGCACGCACGGACGCGGCCGCGGCCGGACGCGCGCCCGGGCCGCCGCCCGTGGGGGCGGACCGTCCGTCGCGCCGACGAGCGTGCACGTCGTCCCGCGTGCGTGTACGGTGCGCCCGGCGCCTGCGCCGCGCCACCCGGTTCGCGCGTGCCGACCGGCGTGCGCGGTAGGCCGCCCCGAGCCGACCCATGATCGATCTCAGCCGTCCCTCGACCGACGCGCCGTCCGTGATCCCGCCGGGGGACCGTGCACACGTCGGCGGGTCGGGTACGGCACCCGGGTCGCCCGGGCCTTCCGCATCGCCCGGACCACCAGGATCGCGCAGACCGTCGGTGACGGCGCCCGGTCTGCTGCTCGCCTCGGCGGTGGTGCTCGCGGCCTGCGGCGGCGGCGACCTGGTGCCGCAGGCGCCTGCGGGCGCGGGCGGGCCGCCGTCCGCGCCCGTGCCGTCGCCCGTGCCGTCGCCGTCGCCGTCGCCCGTGCCGTCGCCCGTGCCGTCGCCCGTGCCGTCGCCCGTGCCGTCGCCGTCGCCGTCGCCCGGCGCGCCGCCGCCGTTCGATGCGGCGGCCGCCTCTCGGCTGCTCGGGCAGGCGACTTTCGGCGCCACGAAGGCCGAGATCCAGCGGACGCGGACGATCGGCGCGGCAGCCTGGGTGGACGAGCAGCTCGCGATGCCCCGCGGCCAGGGCCACGTCGCCTGGCTGCGCGAGCAGGGCTACGAGGCGGCCGAGTTCGCGGACAACCGGCTGCCCGCGAACTACACGCTGTGGCGCGCGTTCCTGTCGCGGCCCGACCAGCTGCGCCAGCGCATGGTCTACGCGCTGTCGCAGATCCTGGTCGTGTCGATCCCGGGCATCGGCACGCCGTGGCCGCACTTCGGCGCCGCGTACTTCCTCGACGTGCTCGACGAGCACGCGTTCGGCAGCTTCCGCGCGCTGCTCGAGGCGGTCACGCTGTCGCCGGCGATGGGCACGTACCTGTCGATGCGGGGCAGCCAGCGCGCCGACGCGTCGGGGCGCCAGCCCGACGAGAACTACGCGCGCGAGATCATGCAGTTGTTCACGATCGGGCTGGTGGATCTCGAGCCCGACGGCACGCCGCGTCGCGTCGCGGGCGCGCCCGTCGAGTCGTACGACTCGGCCGACGTGTCCGGCCTCGCGCGCGTGTTCACCGGCTGGGACTACGTGAGCGGCACCGGCATCGACAACACGACGCCGGTGCGCGCGACCACGCCGATGCAGCATTACGCCAACCGCCACGAGACCGGCGCGAAGACCTTCCTCGACGTGACGATCCCGGCCGGGACCTCGGGACCGGAGAGCCTGCGCCGCGCGCTCGACGCGCTGGTCGCGCACCGCAACGTCGGGCCGTTCCTCGCCCGCCAGCTGATCCAGCGGCTGCTCTGCGCGAACCCGTCGCCGGCCTACGTCGGCCGCGTGGCGGCGGTGTTCGCCGACGACGGCATGGGCGTGCGCGGCAACCTGCGCGCGGTGCTGCGCCAGGTGCTGCTCGACCCCGAGGCGCAGGTCCCGGCCACGTCCGCCGGCGGCGGCAAGCTCGTCGAGCCGGTGCTGCGCTTCACGCAGTGGGCGCGCGCCTGCGGCGTGACCTCACCGTCGGGCCAGTGGCGGCTGGGCAGCCTCGCCGACCCGGCGACGCGGCTCGGCCAGAGTCCGCTGCAGTCGAACTCGGTGTTCAACTTCTACCGTCCGGGCTACGTGCCGCCGGGCACCGGGTTCGCGAGCGCCGGGCTCGTGTCGCCGGAGATGCAGATCACCACCGAGACCAGCGTCGCGGGCTACCTGAACTACCTGCAGTCGGTGATCGGCGCGACCGGCGGCATCACCGGATCCGATCTTCGCAGCGACTACGCACCGCTGCTCGCGCTCGCCGACTCGCCGGACGCGCTGGTCGACGAGCTCAACCTGCTGCTCGCCGCGAACCGCATCGGCACGCTCTCGCGCGCGACCCTGCTCGGCGCGGTCGCGGCGATGCCCGGGGGCACCGACGCCGCACGGCTGAACCGCGTGCGCGTCGCGCTGCTGCTGGTGCTCGCGTGCCCCGAGTACCTGGTGGCCGTCTGACGAGGGCACGACGATGAGCGCACGCGCGAGCCGCCGCGAGTTCCTGCGCCGCGCCGCGGCCGTCTCGGTCGCCGGGCCGGCCGTGCCGTGGGCGCTGAACCTCGCCGCGATCGGCGAGGCCGCCGCGCAGACCGCGTCCGACCATCGGGCGCTGGTCTGCGTGTTCCTGTTCGGCGGCAACGACCACGGCAACACCGTGATCCCGTACGACGCGGCCGGCCACGCGAACTACGCGACGCTGCGCAGCACGCTCGCGACCCCGCGCGACGCGCTCGCCGCCACCGTGCTCTCGCCGCTGAACCCGCCCGGCGGCGGCGTGCAGCTCGCGCTCGCGCCGCAGCTCGCGCCGCTGATCCCGGTGTTCGACGCGGGCCGCCTGGGCGTGCTGATGAACGTCGGGCCGCTGATCCAGCCGACCACGAAGGCGCAGTACACCGCGCGCTCGGTGCCGCTGCCGCCCAAGCTCTTCTCGCACAACGACCAGCAGTCGGTGTGGCAGGCCTCCGCGGCCGAGGGCGCGACCTCGGGATGGGGCGGCCGCATCGGCGACCTGTTCGCGTCGGGCAACGGCAACGCGACCTTCACCTGCATCAGCGTGTCGGGCAATGCGGTGTACCTGTCGGGCGCCTCGGCGGTGCAGTACCAGATGAGCTCGAACGGCTCGATCGCGATCACCGGCATCGGCTCGACGCTGTTCGGCTCGGCCGCGGCCGCGCAGGCGCTGCGATCGGTGATCACCGGCTCGGGCCACGCGAACCTGCACCGCATCGAGCACGCGCGGCTGGTGTCGCGGTCGATCGCGGCCAACACCGCGGTGAGCGCGGCGCTGGCGGGCGCGCCCGCGCTCGCGACCGTCTTCCCCTCGACCGGCCTCGGCGGCCAGCTGCGGATGGTCGCGCGGATGCTGTCGGCCCGCGCGGCGCTCGGCGTGCGCCGCCAGGTGTTCTTCGTGTCGATCGGCGGCTTCGACAACCACGACAACCTCGCGGTCGACCACCCGGCGCTGCTGACCCAGGTGGCCGACGCGCTCGTCGCGTTCGACGCCGCGATGACCGAGCTCGGGCTGCAGCAGCAGGTGACCACGTTCACCGCGAGCGACTTCGGCCGCACGCTCACCTCCAACGGCGACGGCTCGGACCACGGCTGGGGTGCGCACCACGTCGTGATGGGCGGCGCGGTGCGCGGCCGCCGCCTGTTCGGCGCGGTGCCGGTGTTGGGCAACAACGGCCCCGACGACGTCGGCCAGGGGCGCCTGCTGCCGACCACCTCGGTCGACCAGCTGGCCGCCACGCTCGCGACCTGGTTCGGCGTGTCGGCCGGGGACATGGCGACCGTGGTGCCGAACGTCGCACACTACACGGTGCGGGACATCGGCCTGTTCGCCTGAGCGGCGCCGGCGTCCCCCGCCACGGGAGGAGGCCGACGATGTACACCGGACTGGACGACACGGACCGCTGGGTGCTGCCCGAGGTCCTCGCCGAGAACGCCGCGCGGCGGCCCGACGCGGTGTGGATCGAGACCACGACCGGCGGGTCGCTGCGCTTCGGCGAGGCCGCGGCCGATGCCGACCGCGTGGCCGGCTGGTTCGCCGCGCAGGGCGTGGTCGCGGGCGAGCCGGTCGCGCTGATGCTGGGCAACGGGCTGGACTTCGTGCGCGCGTGGCTCGGCGCGACGCGGCTGGGCGCGGTGGCGGTGCTG
>JBIKMO010000206.1:0-7775 GCA_044359175.1 Burkholderiaceae bacterium
GTCGTCGGCGAACCCGAAGTGTGTCCAGACGAAGTCGAACGCGCCCGGCCCGCGCGGCACGATGTGGCGCGTCGACAGCGAGTTCACCTGCTGCTGGATGATCAGCGACGGGAACAGCGTGATCATCGTGACGGTCGGGCCGTTCCACCACGGTTCGGGCACCACGTCCAGAAGACGGGGATCGGCGAGCCGCATGTCCTCGCGAAAGCTGGTCACCCCTTGCGTGACCTCGGCGCGACCGCCGTCGTTGCGCCGCGAGATCATCGCCGCGTGGCGGCCGTGCCGGTCGATCACCATCTGCGAGCGCTGGTCGGCGCGCCACAGTCCGAAGGTGACGAACCAGGTGTGCAGCAGCCCCGGGTGGTACGGGTCCTTGATGTTCTCCTGCATCAGCTTCCAGTTGCCCGGGATCCGCTGCCGCGAGAACCCCAGCAGCGTGAGTTCGCGGCCGGAGAACACCCGGTCGACCCAGGGCAGCACCTCGGCGCCGACATAGGATTCGAACGGCTCGACCGCCGTATCGAAGCACGCGAACACCAGCCCGTTGCGGCGCGCGACCGCGAGCCGGTTCAGCCCGTGGTCCTCGAGCCTGAAGTCGGCCGGCATGCCGCCGTCGATGCGCGCGGCGCCGTCCTCCACCCGCTTGACGCCGCGCCGAAACGGCAGTCCGACGAGGTTGCCCTTGAGGTCGTAGTTCCACTGGTGGTACGGACAGACGAAATCCTTCGCGTTGCCGTACGCCTCGCGGCAGAACCGCACGCCGCGATGCGCACAGTGGTTTTCGACGACGTTGATCGACCCGTCGCGGTCGCGCACGACGATCACCGCCCGCTCGCCGACCCAGGTGGTCTTGAAGTCGCCGGGGCGAGGCAGCTCGCACTCGAGCGCGACGTAGCTCCAATGCGGTCCGTGGAAGATCCGCTCGAGCTCGCGCGCGTACAGCGCCGGGTCGGTGTAGCGGGTGTACGGCACGCGGCTGCAGTCGTCGTCGTGCGCGGTGGTGGCGACGGGCGGGTTCGGTGCGTTCATGGCGGGGCGGGGTCGGTGCCAGGACGGGTGGCGGGGCGGTCGATCGCCGCGCGCAGGCAGCAGCCAGCATAATCCAGCGGCCGATTCCGATGCGCACGGTCGCGGGGCGCCCGCGTGCCGCTTGCCGGAATCCGTGCACCGCATCGACGCCGGTACAATGGACGGGTCCGCCTTGGGCTGATCCGCGATCCGCACTCCGCGGGGCCCCTGGCGGGGTCGCCACCGGCACGCTCTGCGGGCGTCCCGCCGCGCCGCTCGCCCCTCAGCCCGACCGCGCCGCCGAATCCGATGACTCCGCCGACGCCCCGAAGACTCATCGTCGCGATCACAGGCGCCTCCGGCGCGGTCTATGGCGTTCGGTTGCTGCAGGTGCTTCGGACGGTGCCGGAGGTTCGCACCCATCTGGTGGTCACGCCAGCCGGCTGGATGAATGTCGTGCAGGAGCTGCGGCTCGCACGACCCGAGGTGGAGTCGCTCGCCGACGAGGTGCACGACGTCCGCGACGTCGGCGCGAGCCTCGCCTCGGGCTCGTTCGTGACCGAAGGCATGGTGGTCGCGCCCTGCTCGATGCGAACCCTCGCCTCGGTCGCCCACGGACTGTCCGACAACCTGGTCGCCCGCGCAGCGGACGTCGTGCTGAAGGAACGCCGCCGTCTGGTGCTGATGGTGCGGGAGACGCCGCTGAACCTGGCGCACCTGCGCAACATGGTCGCGGTGACCGAAATGGGCGGCGTGGTCTTCCCGCCGGTGCCGGCGTTCTACAACCGCCCCGCGACGATCGACGAGATGGTCGACCATACGGTCGGACGGGTCCTCGACCTGGTCGGCGTGGCGCAGTCGATGTCGCCCGCGTGGGGCGGACTGCAGCTGGCGGTCGCGGAGGGCGGGGATGCGTGAGCTCGAACTGAAGTTCGCGTTGCCGCTTGCGCTGCAGGACAGCCTCGCACGTCGGGGGGCCGATCACGACCGGCGCGAACGGGTCTGGTCGTGCTACTACGACACTCCGGACGGCGCGCTCGCGCGTGCGCGCACCGCGGTGCGGGTGCGCCGCCACGGCGAACGCTGGCTGCAGACCGTCAAGGCCGAGGGCGACGACCGCTTCGAGCGCTTCGAGTGGGAGCGCGCGATCGCCGGACCCTCGCCCGAACGCGATGCGCTGCCGCCGGACACGACGCCGCACGGCGCGCTCGCCCAGCGCACGTTCGGTCAGTGGCGCGCGCTGTTCGAGACCGACTTCGAGCGGGTCGCCCGGCGGCTCGAACCGGCGCCGGGCCTGGTGATCGAGATCGCACGCGACCTCGGCGAACTGCGCTGCGGCGAGCGCCGCGAGCCGATCCGCGAGGTCGAGCTCGAGTGCCTCGAGGGCTCGCGCGAGACCTTCTTCACCTGGGCGCTCGAGTGGGCGCGCAGCGAGGGCGCCTGCCTGCTGTGGCCGAGCAAGCACGAGCGCGGGCTGCGGCTCGCGGCGAGGCTGCCGCTCGCACCGGCCCCGGTCAAGCAGGCGTCGGTCGCCCCGCCTGCCGAGCTGAGCGCGTCCGACGCGGCCGCCTCGGCGGTGCGCGGCTGCCTCGCGCACGCCTGCGCGAACGTGGAGCCGATCCTCGCGTCGGACGCGCCGGAGGGGCCGCACCAGTTTCGCGTCGCGCTGCGCCGGCTGCGCGCTGCGATCCGCTATTTCGACCTGCGCGCCGGCGGTGACGCCGACGCCTGGACGGCGATCGACGAGGACGCCTCCGCGCTCGCCGACGCCGCGGGGCGCGTGCGCGACGTCGACGTGTTCGAGTCCGGTCTGCTGCGCACCTTGCGCGAACGCTTCGCGGGCGACGCGGCCCTCGAGACGCTGACGCGTGCGCTCGACGACGCACGCGACGACGCACGCCGCGAGCTCAGACGCACGCTTGCGGGGCCAGCGCTCACTGCATTCGTGCTGCGCACGCTGATCGCAGCCGAGCGGGCCGGCCATGGCGGCCTGGCGCCGATACGGCACGACGCGTTCGCGGTCTCGCGGCTGCACGCGCTGCGACGACGGGTCGTGCGCCGCGCGGCGCGGGCGGCCGACGAGCCGGGCTGGCACCGCACGCGAATCGCCGTGAAGAACCTGCGCTACGCACTCGACTTCGCGTCCGCCGCCCTACCCCGCGGAGTCGACGGGCCGCGCGCGATCGCGCTGCTGGCCGCCTGGCAGGAGACGCTCGGCGCCGGCCAGGATCTCGCCGTGGCGCGCGACGTCGCCGCCGGCGCGCTCGCGCGTCCGGGGGTTCCCGTAGACGCCGCGGTGCGGGCCACCGCGCTGATCGACGGCTGGCGGGCGTTCGCCGCGCCCGCCGCCACGGCGCCGGGGCGAGGGGCGCGCCGCACGCTGCGTGCACTGGGCGACGCGCTGCGCGGGCTGCGCCCGGCCGCCGAGTCCGGATCGGCCCCGCCACGGTCCGACGCGGCGGGGATGACCGACGTCCCATCGCGCCGCGCAGCGGCGGACGCATTCGCCGGCACGGAATCGCCGGACGATCCGGCCTTCGGCGCGGAATCACCGGCCGACGTGCCCCTCGGCCTGGACTCGCAGGCCGACATGCGGCCCGATCGTGGATCGCCGGCTGACGCGGCTGCGGGTCGGGGATCGCAGGCCGACGCGGCGCGGGACCGTGCCCCCTCCGACGACCCAGGCCCGCCCGCACCCGCGCCGGCCTCGGTGGCCCCGGGGCCGGGCGCCCGCGCGATCCGCTAGACCGCCCGCGGCCACGACCCGGCGGCTCGTCCGCCGGCGCGACCGGCGGCGGCACCGCGGCGGTGCGTGCGATACTCACGCACTCGGGACCAAGGCCGGAACGGCGGGCGGGACGATGAAACTGCTGGTGGCGATCGACGGTTCGAAGAATTCGCTGCGTGCGTTGAAATACGCGACCAAGCTCGCCGGCAGGCTGGCCGAGCCCGCCGAATTGGTGCTGGTGAACGCGCATGACGACATCGCGCTGCGAGGTGCGAGCCAGTTCGTCGGCAAGGACGCGGTGAAGGGCTATCTGGATGACATCGCCCGCGAGGAGCTGAAGGAGGCGATCGCAGCGGCCGACAAGGCGAAGGTGCCCTACACCGTGAGGATGGCGCGGGGCCCGGTCGCGCAGGCGATCGTGAAGGTCGGGGCGGACGAGTCGGTGGACACGATCGTGCTCGGCTCGAAGGGTCGCACCGCACTCAAGGACCTGCTGATCGGCTCGGTGGCGCAGCGCGTGATCGCGATCGCCGGGGTGCCGGTCGTCCTGGTCAAGTAGCGTCCGGACGCGGGCGACGACATGCGGCTGCTGCTCGGCTGGGCGATCAACGCCGGTGTCCTGCTGCTGCTGCCCTACCTCATCCCCGCGGTGCAGATCCGCGACTTCTGGACCGCCCTGGGCGTCGCGCTGGTGCTCGGCCTGCTGAACGCGATCGTGCGGCCGATCCTGATCGTGCTGACGCTGCCGATCACGCTGCTCACCCTGGGGCTGTTCCTCTTCGTCATCAACGGCTTCATGTTCTGGTGGGTCGGCCGGATGTTCGACGGCTTCGAGGTCTCGGGGTTCGGGTGGGCGGTGCTCGCAGCGTTCGTCTACAGCGTCGCGAGCACCGCGGTCGGCTCGGTGCTGCTGCGCAAGAACGCCTGAACGCTCAGGCGATCGACCCGCCGACCGTGCCGAACACGTCATCGGCCTGCGCGAGCAGCCGTTCCGCGACGTAGCAGGCGAGCCCCTGGCGAAGCGCAGGGTCGACGTCGACGAACTCCAGCCCGAGCAGCGTCGCGGGCATCTCCGGCCGCGGATCCGGCGCGCTCGAGCGCAGCTGCGCGCGGACCTGCACCGTGCGTGCCTCTCCGAACTGCGTGATCCGCATCGACAGGTCCACCGCCTCGGTGGTCGAGGGCAGCGGATACTCGATCGCAACCTGCGCTCCCGTTTCGCTCAGATCCCCGATGAAGCCGGCGCGCAGGTGCTCGGCAGCCGCTCCATAGCGCACCGAGCAGGGCAGCGTGATCCCCACGCGCCGGGTGCGGCGGATCACTTCGCGCCGGCGCAGCGAGGCCGTGGGCAGCGACATCTCCAGCGTGGCGCTCTCGCCGAGAAGCACCCGCTGCACGATGCTCTCGAACGAGCTGACCACCGTGCCGTCGAAGTTCGCGACCTCGAAGCGCTCGCCCTCCTTGATGAACACCAGCTTGCCCTCGTCCATGGGATGCACGACGAGGAAGCGGGACCGGTTGACCAGTCCGATCAGCCGCACGTCCCAGCGCCGCGTGCCGGCGGTCAGCCGCAGCATCGGGCGACGGTCCTGGGAGAGCGGCCGGCTCCAGCTGAACAGCCTTCGGCCGGACGGCGGGGGCGAACGGTTCACGGCCCGGATTCTACGTGACGAAGCGCACGCCGTTCAGCCGACGGGCGGCGCACAATCGGCAACGAACGGTGATGCCCGACCGACGGACGGACGCCCGACCGGCACCCCCCGCCGCACCACGGAGAGACGATGATCAAGTTCAACGCCGCCCCCGAATTCGACTTCGATGAGTGGGCCGCCCTCTACCAGCGCGATCCGGAAGCGTTCGAGGCCCGCCGGCGCGCCCTGCTCGCGATCGAGGTGGCCAAGGGCGGCGACAAGGCCGGCCCCGCGAAGGCGATGATCGATCGGCTCGAGTCGATGATGGCCGGCAAGTCCGACGCAGAGCGGGCCCGGCTGTCGCTGCTGGCGATGGTCGCCTCGGCCCGGCAGATGTCCGAGCAGATGGCGGAACTCGCGCGCGAACTGCGCCGCCACGGCGAGGGGGCCCCGCCGGCGAGTCCGCCGCAGACCAGCACCTGATACCGGTACCGCGCCGGTGCCCCCGATAGGAATCGAACCTACAACCTTCGGTTTACAAAACCGCTGCTCTGCCGATTGAGCTACAGGGGCGCGCAGCTCGGATTGTAGCGGCTGCCGCCCGCCGCCCCGCCTCGCGCGCCACACTCGGTCGACCGGGTTGAGCCGCAGGCGACCGCCACGCGCGCGCCCACCGGCACGCTACTTGACCCGGGTGAGCCGCGGGCGACCGCCCCGCGGCGCCGAATCGTCCGGTGGTGGATCCTCGCCGTCGTCCGCGGCCTCCGGCGCCGCCGGGATCGGGTCGGCCGGTGCGCCCACCACGGTGAGCGGCGCGACGGTGACCTCCCGCGGGCCCCCAGACCCGGCCGAATCCAGCTCGCTCACCGCCAGCGCGCGCGGCACGTCGAACGCCATCCCGTGCCCGTTCTCACGGGCATAGATCGCCGACACGTTGTCCACCGGGATCGACAGCTCGCGCGCCACCCCGGCGAACCGGGCCTGGAACGTGATCAGGTCATTGCCGAGCTGCAGCCGGTGCGTGGCCATCGGCGACACGTTCAGCACGATCTCGCCGCCCTTCACGTGCTCGCGCGGCACGAGCGTTCGCTCGTCGACCGCCACCGCCAGATAGGGCGTGTAACCGTTGTCGTTGCACCACTCGTAGATCGCGCGGATCAGGTAGGGCTTGGTGGAGGTCTCGGCCATCGCGCTCCCCGATCGCGCTCAGCGGCGCATCACCTTCTCGGAAGGCGTGAGCGCCTCGATGTACGCCGGACGCGAGAAGATCCGTTCCGCGTACTTCATCAACGGCGCAGCGGTCTTGGGCATCTCGATCGCGTAGTGGTCGAGCCGCCACAACAGCGGGGCGATCGCGACGTCCAGCATCGAGAACTCCTCGCCGAGCATGAACTTGTTCTTCACGAAGATCGGGGTCAGCTGGGTCAGACGGTCGCGGATCTGCTGACGCGCACGTTCCATCTGGCGCGAGCTGTCCTTCGTATGGTCGCGCCGCTCCAGCTGCTGCACGTGCACGAACAGCTCACGCTCGAAGTTGAACAAGAACAGGCGCGCGCGCGCGCGCATCACCGGATCGGCGGGCATCAGCTGCGGATGCGGGAAGCGCTCGTCGATGTACTCGTTGATGATGTTCGATTCGTACAGGATCAGGTCCCGCTCGACCAGGATCGGCACCTGTCCGTACGGGTTCATGATCGAGATGTCTTCGGGCTTGTTGTAGAGATCGACGTCGCGGATCTCGAAGTCCATGCCCTTCTCGAACAGCACGAAGCGGCATCGTTGGCTGAATGGGCAGGTGGTGCCCGAATACAGGACCATCATGGCGTCGCTCCTAGGTTCGGATTCTCGTCGGATCGGGAAGGTTCGTGCCGCCCCCATAAAAGACTCAGGGTGAGCCGCAGCCGGCTCACCCTGGCGGGGGAGGCGGGGTGCGCCGTCAGCGGATGTCTTTCCAGTACTCGCGGTTCAGCCACCACGCCAGCGCGGTGAACACCGTCAGGAACAGCAGCACCCAGACCCCGAGCTTCACCCGGGTCTTGGCGGTCGGATCGGCCACGTAGGTCAGGAAGGCGACCAAGTCGGCGATTTCGCCGTCGTACTGAGCCTGGGTCAGGCGCCCGCCCTGTGCGGGCCCGAGGCGAACCGTGCTGCCCTCGTGAAGGTGCCGATCGGCGAGCTTCTCGACCGACTGGGTGCGGTTGCCCTGGGTGTCGAACGTGATCACGGTCCGGGTGAAGCCGGTGGTCGCCCCAGTCTGCTCGTCCTTGACCGCCTTGAGCTCTTCGATCGTCGCGCTGCGCGAGCCCTGCAGCTCCCACAGCACGTGCGGCATCCCCACGCTCGGGAACACCGCGTTGTTCCACCCGGTGGCGCGAGTCGCATCGCGGTAGTAAGTCCGCAGATAGGTG
>JBIKMO010000207.1:0-7761 GCA_044359175.1 Burkholderiaceae bacterium
CGACGTCGATCGACGGATAGTGGCCCGACTCGGCGAGCGCGCGGTCGAGCACCAGGTGGCCGTCCAGGATCGCGCGGGCCGCGTCGGCGATCGGGTCCTGCGGGTCGTCACCCTCGGTGAGCACGGTGTAGAACCCGGTGATCGATCCCTGGCCCGATCGCCCGTTGCCCGCGCGCTCGACCAGCTGGGGCAGGCGCGCGAACACCGACGGCGGGTAGCCCTTGGTCGCCGGCGGCTCGCCGATCGCGAGCGCGACCTCGCGCGCGGCCATCGCGTAGCGGGTGAGCGAGTCCATCAGCAGCAGCACGTGGCGGCCCTGGTCGCGGAAGTGCTCGGCGATCGCGGTCGCGTAGACCGCGCCCTGCATGCGCAGCACCGGCGAGCTGTCGGCGGGTGCGGCGACCACGACCGCCCGCGCCAGGCCTTCGGGGCCGAGGATGTCCTCGATGAACTCCTTGACCTCGCGGCCGCGCTCGCCGATCAGCCCGACCACGGTCACGTCCGCGGCGGTGTAGCGCGCCATCATGCCCAGCAGCACGCTCTTGCCGACGCCCGAGCCGGCGAACAGCCCCAGGCGCTGGCCGCGCCCGACCGTGAGCAACGTGTCGATCGCCCGCACGCCGGTGCCCAGCGGCTGACGCACCGGCGCACGGTCCATCGCGTTGATCGCGCGCCGCTGCACCGGCTCGCGCTCGACTTGGGCGAGGCTGCCCAGCCCGTCCAGCGGACGGCCGAGTGCGTCGATCACCCGCCCGAGCAGCCCGTCGCCGTTGGGCAGCCAGCGGGCGCGGTCCTCGGCACGTCGCCGCGGGTGCCGGGGCCGGTGCAACGTCGGCGCAATCGCCGGGTCCTCCACGGGCAGCACGGTCGCGCCGGGGCGCAGCCCGTGGGTGTCGGCCAGCGGCATCAGGAACATCCGATCCTCGGCGAAGCCCACCACCTCGGCGTCGATCGGCGCACCGGTCTCCGGCAGGATCGCGCACACCGAGCCCACCGGCAGCCGCAGCCCGCTCGCTTCCATCACCAGCCCCGCAACCCGAGTCAGACGGCCGCTCGGCGCCAGCGTCGAGGCCTCGCGGACGAACGTCCCCAGCTGCTGGAGCAGCCGCGGCCAGTCCTCGTCGCGGGCCGGCGCCGGCGCGCCCGGTGCGGCGATCACGGATCCACCCAGTCGTCGTCGCGCCCGATCGCGGCGAGCGTGCGCCGCCAACGGGTCTGCAGCGTCGCATCGACGCTGGCGCGCGGCGTCTCGATCACGCAGCCGCCCGCGCTCACCGCCGGGTCGGCGACCAGCTGTACCCCGCGCGCGGCCAGCAGCGGGTCCAGGGCGTCGGCGAGCAGCGCCGCGTCTTCCGGATGCAGGCGCACGACCGGTCGCGCGTGCTCGCCGGCGAGGGTCTGCAGCGCCTCGAGCACCACCGGCGTCACGTGCTCGGGTCGCAGCCGGATCGCCGCACCGACCGCGCGCCGAGCGATCTCCACCGCCAGTCCGACCAGATCGTCGGCGACGCGCTGCTGCAGCGCGACCAGCTGCTCGGTGGTCGCGCCGATCATCTGGTCGGTGCGGCGCGCGAGGTCCTGCAGCCGCTCGCGTTCGCGGGCGGCCGCCTGCGCGCGCTCGTGCGCGACGCCCTGCTCGAAGCCCTGGCGCAGCCCTTCGTCGAACCCCGGGTCGCGCGGTTCGGCCGGTTCGGTGCGCCGTTCGAACCGGCGACGCGGCGCGCCCTCGATGCGGCCCGGTTCCCAGGGGGCGGCCCCGACCACGTCCTCGGCGAAGACGATGCGGCTAGACGAAGGCATCTTCGGCGCCGCCCATCGAGATCTCGCCGGCCTCCGCGAGGCGGCGGACCACCTTCAGGAACTCCTTCTGCTGCGCCTCGACGTCGGCCACCCGCACCGGGCCGCGCGACTCCAGGTCCTCGCGCAGCGCCTCGGCCGCGCGGGTCGACATGTTCTTCAGGACCTTCTCGCGGATCTCGGCGGTGGAGCCGCGCAGCGCGACCACCAGCCCGTCGCTGGCGACCTCGCGCAGCACGGTCTGCACCGCCCGGTCGTCGAGCTTGACGATGTCGTCGAACGTGAACATCTGATCCTGGATCGCCTGCGCCAGCTCCTCGTCGTTCTCGCGCACGCCCTCGAGGACCTCGGTCTCGAGCGTGGCGCCCAGCCCGTTCAGCATCTCGGCGGCGACCTTCGGGCCGCCGAGCGCGGCCTTCTTCAGCTTGTCGGCGCCGGCGAGCACCCGCGACAGCACCTCGTTGAGCTCGCGCAGCGCGTTGGGCTGGATGCCGTCGAGCGTGGCCACCCGCAGCACCACGTCGCTGCGCACGCGGGGCGAGAGCTTGGTGAGGATCTCGCCCGCCTGGTCGCGTTCCAGGTGCACCAGGATCGACGCGATGATCTGCGGATGCTCGTTGCGCACCAGCTCGGCAACCGACTCGGAGTCCATCCACTTCAGGCTCTCGATGCCGCTGGTGTCGCTGCCCTGCAGGATCCGGTTGATCAGCAGTCCCGCCTTCTCCTCGCCCAGGGCCTTGCGCAGCACGTCCTTCACGTACTCGTCGTTGTCCTCGACCAGTACGCCATGGGTCGCCGCCTCGGCCTGGAACTGCTCGAACACTTCGCCGACGCGATCGCGCGACACCATCCGCAGCCGAGTCATCGTCTCGCCGATGCGCTGCACCTCCTTGGGCGACAGGTGCTTGAAGACCTCGGCCGCCGCCTCGGCGCCCAGGCTCATCAGCAGGATCGCGCTCCTCTCGAGTCCCTGTTCGTCCATCGTGCGTCGTGCGGGTTGCCGCCGGCCCTCAGGAGTTCACCCAGCCGCGGACCACGTTCGCGACGGTCGCCGGATTGCCGCGCGCCAGCCGCAGCAGGTCCTCGTTCGGCCCGATCTGGTTCAGGGCGGGCGTGGGCGGGGGCAGCTGCACGTCGTTGGCGACCACCGCCGCGCTGCCCGACGCCGGCGGCGGTGCCGGGATGCGCCGCAGCGCCGGGCGGATCACGCCGAAGATCGCCAGCAGGCCGAGCAGCAGCAGGCCGAGCTGCAGCGCCAGCCCGCGGGCGAAGCCGAGCACGTCCGGATCCTTCCACGGCGGCACCGGCTCCGGCTTGGGCACCTCCTCGACGGTGAACGGGGCGTTCACCACGTTGAGGGCGTCGCCACGTTCCTTGCTGAAGCCGATCGCCTCGCGCACCAGCGACTGGATCTGTTCGACCTCGCGCGGATCGAGCGCGGTGAGGTTCGGCTTACCCTCGTCGTCCACGCCCCGGCGGTGGTTGACCACCACCGCGGCGGTCAGACGCTTGAGCGTTCCGGTGGCGTTGCGGGTCACCCGCACGGTCTTGTCGACCTCGAAGTTGGTGGTCGACTCGCGGCGCTGTTCGCGCGCCGCCGCGTTCGCGCCGCCCGCCCCCTGGGGCAGCGCCTGCGCCGGCCCGTTGACCGGCGCGGCGGGCGGCACCGGGGGCTGGTTGGTGAGCGCCCCCGGCACGCCCTGAGGGCCGCCGCCGCCCGCGCCGTTCGACGACTCGGTGACCTGCTGGCTGCGTACCGCGGCCGGCTCCTGGCCCTGGTTCGGGCGGAACTGCTCGGCGGTCGACTCCGACACGGTGAAGTCGACGTCGGCGGTGACCTGCGCGCGCACGTTGCCGCGCCCGACGATCGGCTCGACGATCTCGACGATCCGCGCGATGTAGGCTTGCTCGACCGCGCGCAGGTACTGCAGCTGGCTCGGGTCAAGACCCGAGGCCACACCCGGCTCGGGCTGGGCCGACAGCAGCGCGCCGGTGTGATCGATCACGCTCACCTGCTTGGGCGAGAGGTCAGGCACCGAGGCGGCGACCAGGTGCACGATGCCGGCGATGTGGCCGCGCTCGAGCGAGCGCCCCGGGTGCAGCGTGACCAGCACCGAGGCGCTCGGCTTGTGCTGCTCGCGGAAGAAGCCGCCGGTGGGCGGCAGCGCCAAGTGCACGCGGGCCCCCTGCACCGCGGCCAGCGCCATGATCGAGCGGGCGAGCTCGCCCTCGAGGCCGCGCTGGTAGTTCAGGCGTTCCTGGAACTGCGTGGTGCCGAAGCGCTGCGACTCGACCAGCTCGAAGCCGACCGTGCCGCCTTTCGGCAGCCCCTGCGAGGCCAGCCGAAGCCGCGCGTCGTGCACCCGGTCGGCCGGCACCATGATCACGCCGCCCACGTCCGAGAAGCGGTAGGGCACGTTCATCTGCGACAGCGCGGCCACCACCGCGCCGCCGTCGCGGTCCGACAGGTTCGAGAACAGGACCCGGTAGTCCGGCTGGCGCGCATGCATCGCCGCGGCGACGATCACCGCGATCAGCGCGGCGACGCCCGCGCCGAGCATCAGGCGGTTGCGCATCGGCATCGAGCCCGCGACCGCGAGGGCTCCCGGCGCGGGCGGTGTACGGTCGGCGGTGGTGTCCATCGGGCGAGGCGAGGGGGGGAGCGGCCATTGTCGAAGCGGCGCCCGCCGGCTTGAGTCGGATAAGCGCACGGCTCGCGGCGCTTTTCGGCGCTTGAGTTCGGCCGATGCGCGCCGATCATCGGACTCGGCCGAGCCACCGACCCGAGAGGCCCGACGATGGACACCCGACTGACCGCCGACGTGATCGCCTCGCTGCAGCGCTCGCTCGCCGGCAGCGGCACGCCGGCGGCCTCGGCGGCGCCCGCCGGTGCGTCGTTCGCCGCCGCGCTCGGCGATGCGCTGAAGACCGTGTCTCAGGCGCAGGTGCAGTCGAGCGAACTGCAGCGGCGCTTCCAGGCGGGCGTCGACGGCGTGAGCCTCGAGGAGACCATGGTCGCGATGCAGAAGGCCCAGATCGGTTTTCAGGCGGCGCTCACCGTACGCAACCGTCTGGTGTCGGCCTACACCGACATCATGAACATGCAGGTGTAGCGGGGGACCCGCGCGCCGCGCGCGGGCGTTGCGGCCTCAGCTCAGCCGCGGCCGCACCCGTCGAGCCCGCGCCTGCGCGGCGTTCACGTACATCTGGACCGTGCGCGACGCCGACGAGTCCAGGCCGGCGAATTCGCAGCCCAGCCGAACCTGGGGCGAACGGTCCGAATCGGCCATCGGGTCGACGCTGCGCACGATCAGGTCGCAGCGGATCGGCGGCGAGGCGGGCAGCTCCAGGCGGCAGGCGACGAAGCCTCGGCCCACCTCGGTGAGCGGCGAGGGCGGGGCGTCGAAGCGGAACGCGATCCCGGTGGCCGAGACGTCCAGCACGACCACGCGCCGCTCGGCGACGCCGTCGTTCACCGCGAGACGGACCTGCGCGTCCAGCGGGGGGATCACGCGGAACGCGTCGCGGCGCTGCAGTCGGGCGAATGGTCCGGCCGCGTCCGCGGACAGCCGTCGGCGCAGCGCATCGACCCGCAGGCAGGCGAGCGCGAACTGCACCTTGACGCGAGCGAGCACCGCGACCGCGGTCGCCCGGCCGGCCTGCTCGAACGCCGCCTCGCGCGCCGGGTCGGCGGCGAACTCCATCTCGAGTCGGCCGCGCGCCGCGTCCCAGCCGAGCAGCCGCGACACCACGAAGGTGTCGGCCGCGCCGCCCGGGTAGAGTGCGAGTACCTCGCCATGCTGGGCGAGCGCGCCGAGCAGGTGGGTACGTTCCGCGGGGTCGGTCACCGCACACCGTTCGAGGAGCGCGGCATCGGTCTCCGGCCGCAGCGGGGCGCGCATCGGCCCGCCTCAGTGGCGCTGGGCGCTCGGCCCGAAAGCGCCGACCGAGCCGAACACCAGGTGCTCCCAGCGCTCGCTCCACGGGTAGGCGAGCCGACGGATCTGGGCTTCGTTGCGCACGATCTGGCGGACGATCCGCAGCTTCGTGCGCTGCCGGTCGCGGTCGAGCGCAACCCGAAGGTTCAGTCGGCGGACCTCGTCGATCAGCGTGCTGCAGGTCTCGTGGATCGTGCCGACCCGATCCCAGTCGCTGTCGCGCGCGGCTGCGAGCATGTCGCGGCTCGCCCGTTCGATCGACAGGTACAGCCCGATCAGCCGGTCGATCTGCTCGTCGAAGACGATCTCGGTCATGCGGCCCTGCGGTCGGCCGACGCGGCGGTCGCGGCCGGTGCGCCTTGCGGCGCGATCTGGGCCCAGGCCTCGCTCACCCGGCCCACCAGCTGCGCGACCTCTTCGTAGATCCGGTCGTCCTTCTTCAGGTGCGCGACCAGCAGCCGCCTGCCGCAGTAGTCCCACAGCTGGTACAGCTGCTCGCCGAGTTCGCCGCGCGAGCGGTCCACGGCGGCGAGCAGCCCCTCGCTCACCAGCCGCGAGGCGCGCCCCGAGGCCTCGGCCTTGGCGAGCATGTCGCCCCTCGCGAGCGCCTGACGGGCCTGCTCGATCGCGGTCAGCACGCCGGCGAACAGCATGCCGATCAGCTGGTGGCGGTCCGCGCCGAGCGCGGCGCTTTCGATCGCGAGGCGCCGGTAGGCGGCCGAGGCGTGGAGCGCGGATCCGAACATGGGGTGTGCCCCGAGAGCAGCGATGTCGGTGTTATCGGCACCGCGGCGGCCCGCTTGAGGGCGCGCTGCAGCCGGATCAGGGCTTGGGCAGGGCGCCCAGGGCGCTGCTCAGGGCGGCGCCGTTCTGCTGCGCCGCGGCGAGCTGCGCATCGAGCGACGAGTACTGCCGCAGCAGCCGCTTCTCGACGTCGCTCAGCCGGGTCTCGAGCGCCTGCTGCCGGTTCGTGAGGGACGAGCGCCGCGCCGACCAGGCGTCGGTCGCGCTCTTGACCGCGCCGTCGCCGGCGAGCCAGCCGTCGGCCAGACTGCGGAAGCGCTGCATCAGCCCGCGATCGGTCGCGCCGGTGCCCGCGGCGGCGAACAGCGCTTCCAGGCGCGACGGATCGACCGCCGCCGATTCGAACGCGGCGGCGTCCATCTTCAGCGATCCGTCTCGCTGCAGGCGGATGCCCACGTCCTGAAGGCTCGCGAGCGTGCCGCCGGTCACCTGCTCGCGCACGATCGAGCGCAACTGCGTGAGGATGCCCACCGCCGTGCCGTCGCCCTGCAGCGCCCCGGCGGTCTTGGTCGCCTCGTCGTAGCGCGTCTGGCTCGCCAGCAGCGTGTTCAGTCCGTTGTAGGCCTCGACGAACTTTTCCGCCGAGGCCTTGAGCGCCGCGGTATCCACCGCGACCTCGATCTGGACCGGCGCGTCGGTCTCGCGTCGCAGCACGAGATCCACGCCGTCCAGCGCGCCGGCGATCCGGTTCGAGCGGGCGGTGAGCGCGAGCCCGTCGATCGTGTACTCGGCATCGGACGCTGCGCGAACCAGCGAGAGGTTGCGTCCGGCGCCCGCGGCGGCGCTCGGATCGAAGGCGAGGGCCGACAGCCCGGCGGCGTCGGTGTCGGCGCCGTCGTCATCCGCCGTGGTCAGGCGAAACGCCTGGTTGCCCCCGGAGGCGGCGCTGGTGACGAACAGCCGCACCTGGTCGCCGTCGCGCACGATCGACGCGCGCACGCCGGCGCCGGCGGCGTTGATCGCGTCGCGCACCTGGGCGAGCGTCGCGCCCGCGGGGATCTCGATCGCGATCTCGGCGCGGGCCGGGTCGGGTTCGAACGTGGCCGCGCCCCCCGGCTGGGTACCCATCTGCAGCCGCAGCGTGCCACCGCCGACCACCGCATCCGCGCTCGCCCAGCTGCGGCTCGCGGCGGTCTGCGACGCGGCGAGCCGCTGCACCTCGACCTCGAGCGCGGCGGCGGCGGCGCCCGCGCTCGTCGTCACCTCGACCACCTTCGGGTCG
>JBIKMO010000208.1:0-7760 GCA_044359175.1 Burkholderiaceae bacterium
CGCTCGCCGGCTTCATCGTGGGCGAGACGCGACCGGGCCCGCAGGCCGACACCGACGAGGCGCTGTTCGATTTCGCGACCTCGACCGCACAGACCTCGTACCATCCGATCGGCACCTGCCGGATGGGCGGCGATCCGGCGTCGGTGGTCGACGCGCGGCTGCGCGTGCGCGGCGTCGACGGCCTGCGCGTGGCCGACGCGTCGGTGATGCCGACGATGCCCTCGTCGAACACCAACGCACCCGCGATCGTGGTCGGCGAGAAGGCGGCGCGGATGATCGTCGAGGACGCGCGCGCCGCGCCGGCGATCGAGGTCCACGCCTGAGCCCGGCGCGCGACGCGACGCCGCCCGCCCGTGCGCCGATGACCGCCCCCCTGCCGCCCGAGCGGCTCGCCGCGATCGAGGCTGCAGCGAGCCGCGGCGTCCGCTGGGCGGCCGGGCAGATCGGCGAGCACGGCGTCCGGGGCTGCGAGGACGATCTGCTCGCGCACTACAAGGCGCCGTTCTGCCTGGCCCATGCAGGCGAAACCGACGCCGCCCGGCGAGCGATGCGGCACGTGATCGCGCGCTTCCACGACCGCGGGGACTTCCACCGCGACGTCGCACCGCGCGCGCCCTGGACCGGCGGGACGTACGCGAACGGCTGGCTCGCCTCCGGTGCCGGGCGGCTCGGACTGGACGCGCTGCGCGACGCTGCACTGGACCGGATCGAGCACGACGTCGACCCGGCGATCGGCGCACCGCCGAACCTGCCGCCGGGTGCGAACGGGGCCGCGCCGATCTACGACGGCGGCACCGCCGCGCGTGCGATCGAGTCGCTGCTGGATGGCGGACGCGTCGAGCCGGCGCGCCGCATCGGCCGCTTCCTGAAGCGCCTGTACGAGCGCCAGTCCCCGGATGCGTCGCACGTGACCTGGTGCGTCGACGCCCGCGACCGGCTGTTCTCGCCCGAGAACCCGGCGCAGCGGGCGTCCTGGTTCATGCTCGAGCCCGGCCGCACCGGGCAGGTCTACTGGTTCCTCGGCTTCGCGCTGCGGGTGTTCGCCCGGCTGCACGAGGCCGACCGCGACGACGGCTGGCTCGACGTCGCCGCGCGCGTGCGCGGCTGGCTCGAACGCTGCGACGCCGAGCGGCTCGCCTGCATCTCGAACGCCAAGCTCGGCTGGGGTGCCGCGCGGATGGTCGCGGTGACCGGCGACCCCCATTGGGCCGAGACCGCACTGGCGGTCGCCGACTGGCTGGTGCGTGAGCAGGCGGCCTGCGGCGTCTGGGTGCGACGTCCGCAGTACGCCGACGACGCGACGCAGCCGCTCGCGGTGTCGATGGACACCACGGTCGAGCGCACGCTGTACCTGCGCGAGATCCTGGCGGCGGTCGCGCCCGGGCGTCCGGTCGTCGGGCCGTGCATCGGGGCATCGGCGGTCGAACCGTCATGCCGGTGGCAGGATCCGGGCTCATGGACTCGCTGACGCAGATCGCGCTCGGTGCGGCCGTCGGCCTCGCCGCGATGGGTCGGCGCACCGCGCCGTGGAAGGCCGCGCTCTGGGGCGGCGCATGCGGCACGCTGCCCGACCTCGACGCGCTGGTCGACTTCGGCGACCCGGTGCTCGACATGACGATGCACCGGGGTCACAGCCACGCGCTCTTCTGGCTGACCCTCGCCGCTCCGGCGATCGCGTGGGTCGCCGCGCGCGTGCACGGCGAGGCCGACCGCTGGCGACACTGGTGGCTCGCCGTGTGGCTCGTGCTGGTCACGCATCCGCTGCTCGACGCGATGACGATCTACGGCACGCAGCTCGCCCAGCCGTTCAGCGACCATCCGTACGGCCTGGGCAGCGTGTTCATCATCGACCCGGCCTACACCGTGCCGCTGATCGCCGGCGTGATCGCGGCGCTGCGTGCCGGCCGTCGGCGTGCGGCGGGCGGCACGAGCACCTCGGCGAGCGCGGGCATCGACCCGACCGCCGGCGGGGGTGCGGCCGCGCGCGCCGCCGCGGATGCGGTGCTCGCGCGCGGATTGCGCTGGAACGCACTCGGGCTGGCGGTGAGCACCGCGTACCTCGGCTGGAGCGTCGCGGCGCAGCACCATGTCCGCGGGATCGCGGAGCGCGCGCTCGCCGAACAGGGCATCGTGGCCGAGCGCGTGCTGGTCACGCCGACCGCGTTCAACACGGTGCTGTGGCGGGTGGTCGCGATGACGCCGGACGGCTACCACGAGGGCTTCCGCTCGCTGCTCGACGCACGCGCGGATCTGCGGTTCGACCGATTCGAGCGCGGCGCGACGCTGCGCGACGCGCTCGCCGGGCACCCGCCGGTCGATCGCATCGCGCGGTTCAGCCACGGGTTCTGGGCGATGACGACCCTCGGCGGCCGGGTCGCGATCACCGACCTGCGCATGGGGCAGGAGCCGACCTACGTGTTCTCGTTCCTGGTCGCGGAGCACCGGGACGGGCGCCTGGTGCCGCTCGCCGAGACCGCCCGCGTCGGCCGCCGCCCCGACCTCGCGCGCGGTCTGGACTGGTTGTGGCGACGCGCGCTGGGCGCGCAGGTCGAACCGCCCCGCTGAGCGGGTGCGGCACCGCGGTCGCGCGGCCCCGATCCGGATGGGGCCGTCAGCGTCGTCCGGCCAGGAAGTCGACCTGCGAGGGGCGCTGCGGCAGCGACAGCGCGACGGTCTGCGCGGGCGCACGGGCGATCACCCGACCGCGGCGAACCACGGCCAGCCGAGGCGGGCGCAGGCGGATCGCCTCGATCGGGTCGCGCGCCTGCAGCAGTACGAAATCGGCGTGGCAGCCCGGCTCCAGCCCGTAGCCCTGCAGCCCGAGGATGCGGGCCGGCACCTCGGTCACCGCGGCGAAGCACTGGCGCATCGCCTGCTGGCCGGTCATCTGCGCCACGTGCAGACCCATGTGCGCGACCTCGAGCATGTCGCCGCTGCCCAGGCCGTACCACGGGTCCATCACGCAGTCGTGGCCGAAGGCCACGGGCACGCCGGCGGCGAGCAGCTCGGGCACGCGGGTCATCCCCCGCCGTTTCGGGTAGGTGTCGCGCCGCCCCTGAATCGTGATGTTGATCAGCGGATTCGCCGTGGCGGACAGGCCGGACTCGGCGATCAGAGGGATCAGCTTGGACACGTAGTCGTTGTCCATCGAGTGCATCGAGGTCAGGTGCGACCCGTTCACCCGCCCGTGCAGCCCGAGCCGTCGCGTTTCGGCCGCGAGCGTCTCGACATGCCGAGACATCGGGTCGTCGGTCTCGTCGCAGTGCATGTCGATGCGCAGGCCGCGACGCGCCGCCTCCTCGGCGAGCAGCCGCACCGACTCGCGGCCCGCCTCCATCGTGCGCTCGAAGTGCGGGATGCCGCCGACCACGTCCACGCCCAGGTCGAGCGCCTTCTTCAGCAGGTCGAACGCGCTGTCGCGGCAGCCCGGCGCATCGCGCGACGGGTCGTAGCGCAGCACGCCGTCCTGCGGGAAGGCGACCAGCTGCAGGTCCAGGTACGGCGCCACGCGCCGCCTGACCTCGAGCAGCGCCTCGACCGCGAGCAGACGCGGGTCGCAGACGTCGACATGCGTGCGGATCGCGAGCAGCCCGCGGGCGACCGCCCAGTCGCAATACGCCATCGCCCGCTCGATCAGCGCGTCCTGGGTCAGCAGCGGCTTGAGCTCGCCCCACAGCGCGATGCCCTCGAGCAGCGTGCCCGACGCGTTGACCCGCGGCAGCCCGTAGGACAGCGTGGCGTCCATGTGGAAGTGGGCGTCGACGAACGGCGGCGCGAGCAGCATGCCGCCGCCCTCGAGGGTCTCGAGCGCGCCGCCCGGCAGGGCCGGACCGACCTCGACGATGCGCCCGGCCCGCACTGCGACGTCCACGCCGGTGCGGCCGTCGGGCAGGCCGACGTCACGCACGATCAGGTCGGGCTGGCTCATGGCGACGATCCCGGCAGGGTCGCGGCGCGCGGGGGCGGGCCGCTCACTTGGTGCCGAAGATCCGGTCGCCGGCGTCGCCCAGGCCCGGCAGGATGTAGCCGTGCGCGTCGAGCTGGCGGTCGATCGCGGCCGTGAACACCGGCACGTCCGGGTGGGCTCGGCCGAAGGCGGCGAGCCCCTCCGGGCAGGTGAGCAGACACACGAACTTGATCGAGCGCGGCGACAGCTCCTTGATGCGGTCGACCGCGGCGATCGCCGAGTTGCCGGTGGCGAGCATCGGATCGACGACCACGACGTCGCGCTCGTGCATGTCCTGCGGCATCTTGAAGTAGTACTCGACCGCGACCAGCGTCGCCGGGTCCCGGTACAAGCCGATGTGGCCGACGCGCGCGCCGGGCACGACCGACAACATGCCGTCCAGGATGCCGGTGCCGGCGCGCAGGATCGACACGAACACCAGCTTCTTGCCGTCGATCACCCGCGATCGCGTGGTCTCGAGCGGCGTCTCGATCTCGACCTCCTGCATCGGCACGTCGCGGGTGACCTCGTAGGTCATCAGCATCGCGAGTTCGTTCAGCAGGCGGCGGAAGCTGTTCGTGCTCGCCTCCTTCTTGCGCATCAGCGTGAGCTTGTGCTGGACCAGCGGGTGGTCGATCACGCGGACGTCGGGTCGGGGCTCGGTCATCGACGACGCTCGGAGGGAGGGTGGCGGGGCGCCTCGGGGGCGGCGGCGGCGCGGGCGCGCCTGCCGCGATGATAGTCGCGTGGCGGCGGCTTCAGAACACCGTGCCGTCGCTGTCGATCTCGAGCGGCGGCAGGCCGCCGCGGCGCTCGGCGGCGAGCTCGCGGCCGGCCGCCCAGGTGCCCCCCTCCAGCACGCAGGCGAGCGGCAGGCCCGCGGCCGCCGGACCGAGCCGTGACAGCACCCGCGGCGCGAGCTCGTCGAGCAGCGCCACGGTGAGTGCCCGCCACTCGACCACCAGCGGGTCGCCCGGCGCGTGCACGCGGCCCGCCTGCGCGCGGTCGCGCAGGCGCAGCACGCCATGGTCGAGCATCAGCCCGCCGTTGCGGTATTCGGGCAGCCCGGTGAGCGCCTGCAGTCCCTCGACGCCCACGCCCGCCCAGGCGAACGGCTCGAGCAGCGAATAGGCGAGCCACTGCGACAGCTTGTGGAACGGCATCCAGCCGTCGGAGGCGCCCGGCCCGCGGGCGGCGGGCAGCGGCCAGCAGTCGCCCAGCGGGAGGCCGCCCAGTCGCTGGCCGGCCGGCCAGATCGGCGACAAGGTGTCGAGCAGCCGGCCGAGGAGGTCGTGTGCGTCCAGCGGACCGGTGCCGCCGCGGCTCAGGTCGTCGAACAGGCCACCCGGCCGGCCCTCGGCGCCGAAGACGTCGGGCCGCGCGGCGAGCGCCCGGCCGAGGCGGCGCAGCAGCTCGGCGCGACCCTCCAGGCCGAGCAGCGGGTTGTCGGGCCCGGCCTGGAACGCCCGCGCGAGCGCCCCGGCATCGAGCGCGGTGAGCGCAGCCGGGTCGCAGCGCGCCGGACGCGCCGGATCGCTCGAGAACAGCCCGCCGAGGAACGCGTGCAGGCTGGCGAGCGCCAGCCCCTCCGAGCGCCCCAGGACCTGCCCGGTGCGAGGCTCGCGGAACCGCCAGCGGGCGCCGGCCCCGGCGTCCAGCAGCACGCTGACCACGACCAGGTCGATCCGGGCCCGCGCGGTCTCGGCCGGATCGGCCGCGCCGAGGGCCTGGTCGAGCCACGCGAGCCGGGCGACGCCGCCGGGCTCGAAGTGGCGCCAGCGGCTGTGGAACGGGATCCGCAGGTCCGGGTAGCGGCGCTGCGTGACCGCGGCGACGTGGACGGCGGCCGGATCGAGCGCGGCGTCATCGACCTCGAAGTGCGGGCTGTCGCCGGCGCGGGCGCGCGCGAGCAGCGCCCGCGCGCGCTCGCGGACGGTCGCGGTGAGGCGCAGCCTCGCGACCGCCTCGGCGGCGTCCCCGGGCGCGGGCGCGCCGGGCGAGGCGACGTCGGCGCTCATCGCGACACGCCGCGAGCGGACCGAGCCGGCCGCCCGCGACCGACGCGGCGCATCACTCGAGCAGCCCGCGGCCGCGGGTCTCGCGCAGCGCCTGCGCGTCCGGCACCTTGCCGGCGGTGAAATAGCCCGCGGCGAGCTTGGCGTCGATCTCGACGCGGGCATCGGCCGGGATCAGTTCCGCGGGGATGTCGACGCGCTCGTCGATCGTGATGCCCGAACCGGTGATCGCGTCGTGCTTGAGGTTGCTCATCGACACCAGCCGGTGGATGCGGCGCACGCCCAGCCAGTGCAGCACGTCCGGCATCAGTTCCTGGAAGCGCATGTCCTGGACGCCGGCCACGCATTCGGTGCGGGCGAAGTAGCGGTCGGCGGTGTCGCCGCCGGGCTGACGCTTGCGCGCGTTGTAGACCAGGAACTTCGTGACCTCGCCGAGGGCGCGCCCCTCCTTGCGGCTGTAGGCCACCAGGCCCACGCCGCCCTGCTGCGCGCCGCGGATGCACTCCTCGATCGCGTGCGTGAGATAGGGCCGGCAGGTGCAGATGTCCGAGCCGAAGACGTCCGAACCGTTGCACTCGTCGTGCACGCGCGCGGTGAGCGGCACCGTCGGGTCGGCGAGGTCGCCCGGTCGGCCGAAGACGTACACGGTCTGGCCGCCGATCGGGGGCAGGAACACGTCCAGGTCGCCGCGCGTGACCAGCTCCGGGTACATCCCGCCGGTCTCCTCGAACAGCGCGCGCCTCAGGTCGGACTCGACCACGCCGAAGCGACGCGCCACCCCCGGCAGCCACCACACCGGCTCGATCGCCACCTTGGTGACCACCGCCGATCCGTTGTCGAGCAGTACCCGGCCGTCCGGACGCAGCCGCTGGAAGGCGATCGCGCTGCGGATTTCGGCCAGGTCGATGTGCGCCTGGGTGACCGCGATCGTCGGCCGAACGTCCAGCCCCTGCGAGATCGGCTCGGCGAACGCCTGCGCGACCACCGCGCCAAACGGGTCGAGCGAGACGATGCGCTGCGGATCGGACCACTGCGGGTGCGGTCCGATCGCATCGGTGGGCGAGGTGTCGGTGAGGTCGGGCCGGTGGTCGCGCTGCAGCGCCCCGGCGGCGACCGCGAGCGCCCTGTACACGCCGTACGACCCGGAGTGGGTGCCGATCACGTTGCGCCGTGCCCGATCGGTGGTGGAGCCGACCACCGGCCCGCGTTCGGCGGCCGTGGCGGCACCCCAGCGCAGCGGCGGCGCACCCGGCGCGCCGGCTGCCGGATGGGAGGTCAGACGGATGTGCCTCGGCGTCGACGCGTCGGACGGCATGGTCGAATCCGAACGAAGGAGCGGGCACGCTAACACGAAAGCCACCGAGCGCGGCGCCCGACGCCGCGGCGGACCACGCGGCCGGCCGAACGGCGGTCGGCCGACCCGGCGGCCGCGACTCGAGCTCGCCGTCGCCGGTCGGAGCACGCCGCGGTGTCCTAGCGTTCGCCCTTGCGCCAGGGCTGCATCAGCGCCTGCGGATAGGCGGCGCGACGCGCCATCAGCACCAGCGCGAGGATCGACAGCAGGTACGGCAGCATCAGGTAGAACTGGTGCGGCAGCCCGACCCCGCCGTCGGCCTGCTGCAGCCGCAGCTGAAGCGCGTCGAAGAACGCGAACAGCACCGCGCCGGCGAGAGCCTTGCCCGGCCGCCAGGACGCGAACACCACCAGCGCCACGCAGATCCAGCCGCGCCCGTTGACCATGTTGAAGAAGAACGCGTTGAACGCGGCGAGCGTGAGGAAGGCGCCTGCCACGCCCATCA
>JBIKMO010000209.1:0-7758 GCA_044359175.1 Burkholderiaceae bacterium
GTGGGCCCGATGGTCTGCGCAGCGATCCGTCCTCACGCGACCGTGCCGATCGACGTGCACCTGATGGTCGAGCCGGTGGATGCGCTCGCCGAGGCCTTCGCGAAGGCGGGGGCCGGACTGATCACGTTCCACCCCGAGGCGTCGCGCCACGTCGACCGCACGCTCGCGCTGATCCGCGACCTGGGCTGCCTCGCGGGCCTGGTGCTGAACCCGGCCACGCCGCTCGCCTGGCTCGACCACGTGATGGACCGGCTGGACGTCGTGCTGCTGATGTCGGTGAATCCCGGGTTCGGCGGCCAGTCGTTCCTGCCGTCGACGCTGCCCAAGCTCCGCGAGGTGCGCCGGCGCATCGATGCGCACGTGGCTCAGGGTGGCCGCCCGATCCTGCTCGAGGTCGACGGCGGCGTGAAGGCCGACAACATCGGTGCGATCGCCGCCGCCGGTGCCGACACGTTCGTCGCGGGCTCGGCGGTGTTCGGCGCGCCCGACCCGGACGGCGGCTATCGCGGCGTGATCGGCCGGCTGCGCGACGCGGCGGCGCGCGGGTGAGCCGTCTGCGCGGTCCGCGCCCGCACGCGGTGCTGATCGACCTGGACGGCACGCTGCTCGACACCGCGCCCGACCTCGCCGCGGCGGTCAACGCGATGCGCGACGAGTTCGATCGACCGCCGCTGCCCGAGGCCACGGTCGCGGCCTACGTGGGCAAGGGGGCCGAGGTGCTCGTGCACCGTTCGCTCGGCGGCGGGCTCGATGCCCGCGTCGACGAGGCGCTGCTCGCGCGCGGCCTCGCGGCGTTCGAACGCCACTACCGTCGCACCAACGGGCAGCACGCACGAATCTACCCCGGCGTGCGGGAGGGGCTCGACGCGATGCGTGCCGCCGGACTCGCACTCGCGTGCGTGACCAACAAGCCGCAGGAGTTCGCCGACGCGCTGCTGCAGCGGGCCGGACTGCACCGTGCCTTCGGCTTGGTGCTCGGCGGCGACGCGCTGCCCAGGCGCAAGCCGGATCCGCTACCGATGCTGCACGCGGCCCGTGTCCTGGGCGCCTCGCCGGCCCGGACCGTGGCGATCGGCGATTCGGTCAACGACGCGCTCGCGGCGCGCGCGGCCGGCATGACCGTGCTCGTCGTGCCCTACGGGTACAACGAGGGTCGCGACGTCGCGACGCTGGATGTCGATGGCGTCGTCGGATCGCTGTTGGAGGCGGCAGAACGGATCGCGCCCTCGTCGGCCTCGGGCTGACGCCCCTGCAACGCGCGTGGCGACCGCCCGCGACGCAGTGCCCGCGCCGGTGTTCCGTCCGTCGGTCGGCGGCGAACCGCAGGGCTCAGCGCGGTCGCGCGAGTACCATCGCCCAGTAGTTGCGGTAGGTGTTCGCCGACGTCCCCGGCACCACGACCACCCCCAGGTCGGTGAAGTTGCCGCTCATCACGTTCACGCAGTGCGACGGGCTGTCGATCCAGCCCTGGACCACGGCGGCGAGGTCGGGGTAGCCCGCGGCGATGTTCTCGCCCACGGTCTGCCAGACATATCCGGTCGCGGTGACCCGGTCGCCGACCGACGAGCCGTTCGCGCCGGTGTGGCTGAACAGATTGTGCTGCTGCAGGTACTGCGCATGCGCGAGCGCGGCCAACTCGACCTGCGCATTCCAGCGCACCGGCCCCGCAGCCGCGTGCTCGGACGTCCCGCAGCGTCTCGGGGTCGCGCGGGCCGCGTTCACCGCCTCCAGGACCTGATCGGCGAAGGCCTTGCTGACCGAGGCCGGCGCGGTGTTCGTGACCGCAGCGGGTGTCGCCGCAGCCGTCGCCGTCGCCGTCGCGCCGGCGGTCCCGGTCGGAGCCCCTGTCGGCGTTCCAGCCGGAGCCTCGGCGCTGGCCGGGGCCGGCGAGGACGAAGGGGTCGGGCTGCCGCCGCCGCAGCCCGCCAGCGCCGCCACCACCGCCGTGGCGAACGGTAAGCCTGTCCAACCTGCCGCTGTTCGAGCCATCGCGTCGAGCCCATTCGTGATTCGCGGCCGACTGTCTCGTGCGCGTCGCGCGCCTGTCCTGCTCGCGTCCGACCGACGGATGACGGCGTGCGGCGGACGGCGTTCCGCGCGCATCGGCCCGCCGATTCGGAAGGGGCGTCGTTGCGCGCGCAGCCCGCGGCCGAGCACGGGCACCGCCCGCCAGGCGCCATGGGTTGGCGGGTCGCACGAACCGTGCGATCATCGGCGCCATGTCGAGCGTCTCGTTCCGCGCGTCATCCCTGGTCCGCTGGCGCTGGCGCAAGCCTGCCGCCTGACTCCCGCGCGCGCCCGCGACCTGGCGCACCCCCCGTCACTTCCCGAGCGTCACCCCAGCCGGCCGCACTCCGGTCGAATCGGGTGCGCGACGATCCCCGAGCGAGCGTCGGCGACGACCCGCGAAGCCGCCAACGACCCACTAAACCCGTCGATCGCCCGCCCGCGGGCGTCGTACCCCACCCGGGAGGACCCATGCCGATCACACCCCAGGAAGCCCTGCAGCGCACCATCGAGCACCGCGAGATCTTCCACGACGAGATGCTCAGGCTGATGCGGATGATCATGAGCGGCGAGATGACGCCGGCGATGACCGCCGCGATCCTGACCGGACTGCGCGTGAAGAAGGAGACCATCGGCGAGATCGCCGCGGCCGCGCAGGTGATGCGCGAATTCGCCGCGAAGGTCGAGGTGCCTCCCGCACCGCACTTCGTCGACATCGTCGGCACGGGCGGTGACGGGTCGCACACGTTCAACATCTCCACGGCGGCGATGTTCGTCGCCGCCGCCGCGGGTGCGCGCGTCGCCAAGCATGGCAACCGGGGCGTCTCCTCGAAGTCCGGCGCGGCCGACGTGCTCGAGGCGCTCGGTGCGAACATCCTGCTCGGGCCGGCGCAGGTCGCCGAGTGTCTGCAGGCCACCGGCATCGGCTTCATGTTCGCGCCGAATCACCATCCGGCGATGAAGAACGTCGCGCCCGTGCGTCGCGAGCTCGGCGTGCGCACGATCTTCAACATCCTCGGGCCGCTCACGAATCCGGCCGCCGCGCCGAACACGCTGATGGGCGTCTTCCATCCGGACCTGGTCGGAATCCAGGTGCGGGTGATGAAGCAGCTCGGGGCCGACCACGTGCTCGTCGTCTACGGCAAGGACGGCATGGACGAGGTGTCGCTCGGCGCGGCGACGATGGTGGGCGAGCTGAAGGACGGCGAGATCCGCGAGTACGAGATCCATCCCGAGGACTTCGGTCTGTCGATGGTCTCCAACCGGGGCCTGAAGGTTGCCGATGCGGCCGAGTCGAAGGCGATGCTGCTCGAGGCGCTCGACGACGTGCCGGGCACGCCGCGCGAGATCGTCGCCCTCAATGCCGGCGCGGCCCTCTACGCGGCGAACCTCGCGGACTCGATCCCAGCTGGCATCGCGACCGCGCGCGAGACGATCGCTTCGGGCGCGGCGCGCGCGAAGCTCGAGGAGTTCGTCGGCTACACCCGGCGCTTCGCGCCGCCGCAGCCGTGAGCGCGTCCGCGGGCGGGGACGTGCTCGGGCAAATCCTCGCGGTCAAGGACGAGGAGGTCGCCGCCGCGCGCGCCCGCGTTCCGCTCGCGACCGTGCGCCGCGACGCCGAGGCGGCCGCGGGTGCCGATGAGGCGCTGCTTCCGCGCGGCTTCGAGGCGGCGCTGCGGTCGCGGATCGCGGCCGGGGGTACGGCGGTGATCGCCGAGATCAAGAAGGCGAGCCCGAGCCGGGGGGTGCTTCGCGAGGACTTCGATCCGGCTGCGATCGCGGCGAGCTACGCGCGCGGGGGCGCCGCCTGCCTGTCGGTGCTGACCGACGCACGATTCTTCCAGGGCGCGCCCGAATTCCTGCGCGCGGCGCGCGCGGCATGCGCGCTGCCCGCGTTGCGCAAGGACTTCATGGTCGACCCTTACCAGGTCTACGAGGCCCGCTGCTGGGGGGCCGACTGCGTGCTGCTGATC
This sequence comes from Burkholderiaceae bacterium, assembly GCA_044359175.1. Taxonomy (GTDB): domain Bacteria; phylum Pseudomonadota; class Gammaproteobacteria; order Burkholderiales; family Burkholderiaceae_E; genus UBA4615. The sequence continues at coordinate 3,981 of JBIKMO010000209.1, forward strand.
GTCGCCGCGCTCGACGATGCGCGGCTCTCCGAGCTCGAGGCGTGTGCGCTCGGGCTCGGCATGGACGTGCTGGTCGAGGTGCATGACGGGCACGAGCTGGACCGTGCGCTGCGGCTGCGCACGCCGTTGCTGGGCATCAACAACCGCGACCTGCGCACGTTCGACGTGAGCCTGCGGACCACGCTGTCGCAGCTGCACCGGATCCCGCCCGACCGGTTGGTGGTCACCGAGAGCGGCATCCTCTCGCGCACCGACGTCGACGTGATGCGCGCCGCGGGCGTCGGTGCGTTCCTGGTCGGCGAGGCGTTCATGCGCGCGCCCGATCCGGGCGGTGCGCTCGCGGCGATGTTCGGCTGAACCGGCGCGCGCCGGGGCGGTCGCCGCGCGGGGCGGGCGTCGCCGTTTCGGTACGCAGGCCGGACCTGGCCGTTGGCGCGGCGTTCCGATGCGTCCTACACTGGGCGGCGCCCATCATGTTCCCGACCCTGTCCTTCGACCGCCAGAGCTTCGACCCTTCGACGCTCGAAGCGATGGTGACGCGCGCCGCCGGCGGCCTGCAACGTCTCGGCGTGGGCGAAGGGGACACGATCGCGCTGATGTCGCGCAACCAGCCCGCGCTGCTGGTCGCGATGCTCGCAGCGCGCACGCTCGGGGCGTACTTCTGCGCGATCAACTGGCACTTCAAGGCCGACGAGGCGGGCTACATCCTCGCCGACAGCGGCGCGAAGGCGCTGGTCGCCGACCGCGACCTGCTCGCGCGGATCGACCGCGCCGTGCCGCCCGGGATCGCCCCGGCTGCGCGGCTCGCGATCCGCCCGGAGCCGTCGGTCTGCGACGCCTACCGGCTCGATGAGGCCGCCCTCGAGCTGCCCGAGGGAGCGGTCGCCTGGGAGACATGGCTGCCTGCCCAGCCCGACTACGCCGGCCCGCCGCGCGCCGCCCGCGGCTTCGTTCCGTACACCTCCGGGACCACCGGCCGGCCCAAGGGCGTACGTCGGGTGGCGCCTGCTCCCGCGGATGCGCCGCGGCTTGCGGCCGCGAACGCCGTGCTGCTCGAGGCGGTGTTCGGCATCCGGCCGGAATCGCGGTGCCTGCTCGCCGCGCCCCTGTACCACTCGGCGCCGTCGTCTTACGCGCTGTTCGCCGCCGCACGCGGTGCGTGGCTGCGTATCGAGCCGCGGTTCGACGCGGCCGGCCTGCTCGCCGCGATCGAGCGCCACGCGGTCACGCACCTGTACCTGGTGCCGACGATGATGCATCGGCTGCTTCGGCTGCCGCAGGTGACCCGCGCCGCGCACGACCTGTCGTCGCTGCGCTTCGTGCTGACCACCGGGGCGCCGTGCCCGGCGGACACGAAGCGGGCGATGATCGCCTGGCTCGGACCGGTGGTCCACGAGGCGTATGCGGCGAGCGAGCTCGGCTGGGTGACCGCGATCGGTCCGCACGACGCACTCGCGCACCCGGGCTCGGTGGGCCGGCCGCTGCTCGACGCGACCGTACGGGTGATCGACGACGAGGGCCGGGCGTGCCCGCCCGGCACGCCCGGGCGCATCTACGCTCGCCAGCCCGCGTACGCCGATTTCACCTACGTGAACCTGCCGCAGGCGCGTGCGCAGGTCGAGCGCGACGGACTGGTCTCGGTGGGCGACGTCGGCTACCTGGACGCCGACGGCTGGCTGCACCTGTGCGATCGCGCCGCCGACATGGTGCTGTCGGGCGGGGTGAACATCTACCCGGCCGAGATCGAGGCCGCGCTCGCGTCGTTGCCCGGCGTGGCCGACAGCGCGGTCTTCGGGATCCCCGACGACGAGTACGGCGAGGCGCTGATCGCGGTCGTCGAACCGATTCCCGGCGTCGAGCTCGACGCCGACGCGGTGCGCAGCCACCTCGCCGAGCGCCTCGCCGACTTCAAGGTGCCGAGGCGGGTCGAGTTCGCCGACCGGCTGCCGCGCGAGGAGACCGGCAAGATCTTCAAGCGCCGGCTGCGCGAGCCCTACTGGGCCGGGCGCGAGCGCCGGATCTGACCCTCGCCGCGGGTGCCGCGGGCGCGGCACCCGAGCGCATGCCGAGCCAGCCGCGGCGCAGCGGGTTGTCCTTCGGGTCCGGCAGCAGCGTCGCCTCGCTGCGCACCGGTGCGTCGAGCTCGGCCTCGACGCGCAGCAGCTCGTCACGACGGAACGCGTGGATCTCGACCACGTCGCCCGGCCGACGGCGCGACAGCAGCGTCTTCAGCGACTTCTCGTCGACGCGCAGCCCATCGACCGCCACGAGCTGATCGCCCGCCGACAGACCCGCGCGCTGCGCGGCGCCGCCGGCGTAGGCGGTCGCGATCGCGAGGTCGGCGCCGCGGGTCGCGACACGCACGCCCAGCGAGGGCGAGCGATCCGCGGGCGCGAACGTCAGCGCGATCCCCAGCGGCGCGAACAGCCGCGCGAGTGGCAGCTCGGAGGTGCCGTCGACCCAGCGCGCGAGCGATGCGTGCAGCCTCACGCCGGTCGCCTCGTGCAGCAGCGACGCGAATCCGTCCTCGGAGAGGCCGGGCGGCGACCGGTCGCCCGAGCCGAGACCATGGCGGCGCCACAGCAGGCGCATCGCGTCGTCGAGCGACGCGCGGCCGCGGGAGCGTGCTCGCACGGCCAGGTCGATCGCGAGCGCCACCAGCGCGCCTTTGGCGTAGTAGCTGACGATCGCATTCGGCGAGTTCTCGTCCTGCCGGTAGTACTTGATCCACGCGTCGAAGCTCGAGTCGGCGACGCTCTGCACCGCGCGGCCCGGACCGCGCTGGACGGTCGAGATCGTGCGGGCCAGGGCCTTCAGGTAATCGGCGTGCGGAAGCACGCCGGCACGGGCCAGCATCAGATCGTCGTAGTACGAGGTGAATCCCTCGAAGATCCACAGCAGCCGTGTGTAGGCCTCGCGGTCCAGGTCGTACGGCACGAACGCCGCGGGCCGGATACGCTTGACCAGCCACGCGTGGAAGTACTCGTGGCTCGCCAGTCCCAGGAAGGTGCGGTAGCCCTCGCTCGCAGTGGTCATGCCGCGCCACGGAAGATCGTTGCGGCCGCACAGCAGGGCGGTGCTGTCGCGGTGCTCGAGACCGCCGTAGCCTTCGCCGACCGCGGTGGTGAGGAACAGGTAGCGTGAGAACGGTGCGCGCCGCGTGCGAGGCTCGAACAGCGCCGCCTGCGCCGCGCAGACCGGCGCGAGGTCGCCGGTCAGCCGATCGAGGTCGACGTCGGTGCGTCCGGTCACCGCGATCTCGTGGACCGCTCCCGCGGCCTCGAACCGGGCGAGTTCGAAGGTGCCCATCTCGATCGGATGGTCGGCGAGCGCATCGTAGTCGACGGCACGGTAGCGACCGAAGCCGCCGCGGCGTGCACCAGCCTCCGGCAGCGTGGTGGCGACCCGCCAGCCGCGCGCGACCGACGCGGGGGGCGGTTCGAGGTCGACCGTACAGGGTCGCGATTCCTGACCGAGCACGCGCAGGCAGACGCTGGTCGGGTTCAGGAACCCGTGGGTCGCGTCCAGATGCGCGGCGCGCACCGACAGGTCCCACGCGTAGACCGTGTACTCGACCCGCAGCGGCCCGGTGGTCGGTGCGACGCGCCAGGTGTGCTTGTCGAGCTTGGCCACTCGAAGCGCGCCGCGGGTGTCGCGGGCGGTCAGCGCGACCACGTGCCGCGCGAACTCGCGGATCATGTAGCTGCCCGGGATCCACGCTGGCAGCGCGAGGCGCTGGCCGTCGGGCGCGGGCTCGGCGATCGTCAGTACGACCGAG
>JBIKMO010000210.1:0-7698 GCA_044359175.1 Burkholderiaceae bacterium
TGACCAGGCCCGCCAGCACCTTGCCGGGCCCGAACTCGATCACCCGGGTCGCGCCCATCGCCTCGAGGCGGCGCACGACCTCGACCCAGCGCACCGGACGGTACGATTGCCTCACCAGCGCGTCGACGATCGCGGCGGGTTCCGCGGGCGAGGCGACATCGACGTTGTTCACGACCGGCACGCGCGGCGACCGCGGAGGCGAGGCCGCGAGCGCGCCGGCCAGCACGTCGCCCGCGGGTCGCAACAGCGAGGAGTGGAACGGTGCCGAGACCGGCAGCGGCAGCGCGCGCTTCGCGCCCGCGGCCTTGGCGAGTTCGCAGGCGCGCGCGACCGCTGCGGAGCTTCCGGCGATCACCACCTGCGCGGGTGCGTTGAAGTTAGCGCATTCGACGATGTCGGGCACCTCAGGCACGGCCGGGGCCCGTCCGGCGAACGTCGCGCTCGCCTCGACGCACACCTGCCGGACCCGGTCGTCGTCCAGGCCGAGCACCGCCGCCATGCCCCCGCTGCCCGCGGGCACCGCCGCCTGCATCGCCCGCGCCCGCAGCCGGACCAGTCGCAACGCGTCGGCCGGGTCGAATGCACCTGCTGCGGTGAGCGCGGTGTACTCGCCCAGGCTGTGGCCGGCGAACGCGCTCCCGTCCGGCCCCCCGGCCGCGCGCCATGCGGCGTAGCAGGCAAGCCCGGCGAGCAGCATCGCAGGCTGCGTGTTGACGGTGAGCGCGAGCTGATCGGTCGGCCCGCCGGCGATGAGCGCCGACAGAGGCTCGCCGAGCGCCGCGTCTGCGGTCTCGACCAGCGCGGCGACCGCGGGTACCCCGAGCAGGGAGTCGAGCATGCCGACCGCCTGGGAGCCCTGGCCGGGAAAGACGAACGCGAGTGCCATGCGACGTGCCTGGAGGTCAGAAGCGAACGAGGACCGCGCCCCACGTGAAACCGCCACCCACGCCCTGGAGCATCACGTGCTGGCCGGAGCGGATGCGTCCGTCGCGCACGGCTGCGTCCAGCGCCAGCGGCACCGATGCGGCCGACGTGTTCGCGTGACGGTCCACCGTGATGACGACCCGTTCGGCGGGTAGCCCGAGCCGCCGCCCGGTGGCCTGAAGGATGCGCACGTTGGCCTGGTGGGGGATCAGCCAGTCGATATCCGAGACCAGCAGACCGGCGGCTGCCACGGTCTCGCGTGCCACTTCATCGAGCACGGTCACCGCAAGCCTGAAGACCGCCTGGCCGTCCATCGTGAGGAACGGATGGCCGGTGATCGATCCGTGGGCGACGTTGCCCGCGGTGCGCAGGATCGATTCGTGTCGTCCGTCTGCGTGCAGTCGCGCGGCCAGCACTCCGGGTCGATCGCTGCGCGACAGCACGACCGCACCGGCCCCGTCGCCGAACAGCACGCAGGTGCCGCGGTCGTTCCAGTCGAGGATCCGGGAGAACACCTCGGCGCCGATGACCAGCGCGTGGTTCACCGCACCCGTCCGGATCATCGCGTCGGCCACCGCCAGCGCGTAGACGAACCCCGAGCACACCGCCTGGACGTCGAACGCCGCGCAGCCCTGGATGCCGAGTTCGCGCTGGACCAGGCAGGCGGTGCTCGGAAACACGTAGTCCGGCGTCGAAGTGGCGACGACGATCAGGTCGACGTCCCCGGCCGCGACCCCGGCTGCAGCGAGCGCCTCGCGGGCCGCGCGCGCCCCGAGCAGAGAACTCGTCACCTCCGGCGCGGCCAGGTAGCGTTGGCGGATGCCGGTGCGCTCGACGATCCAGTCGTCGCTGGTCTCGATGCCGCGCTCGGCGAGTTCGCCCACCAGCACGGCGTTGGACACGAGCCGCTCGGGCAGCGCGCTGCCGGTGCCGGCGATGCGCGTATGCACGCTCGTTGGAGCACTCATTGGGGCTGGTGGACCCTTGGGATGGCGTCGGTGATCCGTCGCAGCAGGCCGTTGCGAGCCGCATCATACCCGCGCCGCAGCGCATGCTCGAACGCATACGCATCCGAGGATCCGTGGCTCTTGATCACGATGCCGCGCAGTCCGACCAGGCTCGCCCCGTTGTACCGGCGGTGGTCGACGCGCTGGCGGAACCGGTTCAGCACCGGGTAGGCGATCGCGGCCATCGCCTTGGCGAGCGGCCCCCGGGTGAACTCCTCGCGGATGAAGCCGGCGAGCATCTGCGCAAGCCCTTCCGAGGTCTTCAGGGCCACGTTGCCGACGAAGCCGTCGCACACGATCACGTCGACCGTGCCTCGGTAGATGTCGTCGCCCTCGACGTTGCCGTGGAAGTTCAACCCGCTGGCCCGGAGCAGTTCGCCGGCCTGCTTGACCACCTCGTTGCCCTTGATCGCCTCTTCGCCGACGTTCAGCAGACCGACGCTGGGCCGCTCCCTGCCCTCGAGCGCGGACACGAGCGCAGAGCCCATGACGGCGAATTGCAGCAGATGGATCGGCTCGCAATCGACGTTGGCACCGAGATCCAGCATCGTGGTCTGACCGCCGCGCTGGTTCGGCAGCGGCGCGGCGATCGCGGGCCGGTCGATCCCCTCGACCATCTTGAGGACGAATCGGGAGATCGCCATCAGCGCACCCGTGTTTCCCGCGCTGACGCAGGCATCGGCGCGCGCGTCGCGCACCAGTTCGATCGCGACCCGCATCGAGGAGTCGCGCTTGCCGCGAAGCGCCTGCGAGACCGGCTCGTCCATCGCGACCACCTCGCTCGCATGGTGCACCGAGACCCGCTCGGTGACGGAACGGCGCAGCCGGTTGAGCTGGCGCTCGATCTCGTCGCGCCGGCCGACCAGCACGACCTCGGCGTCAGCCACGCGATCGACGAACGCGAGCGCCGCCGGCACCGTGACCGGCAGTCCGTGGTCACCCCCCATGCAATCGATCGCGATCCGGACGGTCATGAGGGTGCCGCGGGTCCGGGTCCAGGGCGACCGACCGGCTGGGCCGCGACTGCGACGGCAGATGCAGCCCGAACCGCGCCGGTCACGGCCGCCCGTCGCTTACTCGTCGGTCTTGGTCTTGACGACCTTGCGGCCACGGTAGAAGCCGTTCGGGCTCACATGGTGGCGCAGGTGCACCTCGCCGGTCGACGGCTCGACCGCGAGCGGAGGCGTGGAGAGGAAGTCGTGGGCACGGTGCATGCCGCGCTTGGAGGGCGACTTCTTGTTTTGTTGAACGGCCATGGCCGGACCTCTGGAAAAAAGCCAATCGGCAACTATAGCAGGACCGCAGACGATTGTGCGCCGGCTGCCCGGTCAGCTCAGCCAGAGCCCCGGCCCCGCAGTCGCTCGAGGACCTCGAACGGGCGCCTCGCCTCCTCGGCGGGCGGCAGGCCGGACGTGGCGGCCGCGATGCGGCAGTCGGCGTGGCGGGGCGCTGCGGGCAGCGCCATGATCGCCTCGTCCTCGATCAGCGCGGCCAGGTCGAAACCGCGATCCCCGACCAGCAGGTCGCGGTCGTCGTCGTCCAGGTCCTCGCCCTCGGCCTGCGCCTCCGAAGATACCAGCCGGTAATCTCGGCTGACCTCGAGCGCAACCTCGACCGGATCCAGGCATCGCACGCAGCGCATGGCCATCCGCCCCTCCAGGCGTAGACCGAGCAGCGGCTGGCGACTGCCGTCGGGGCGCAGGACGCTGCGCCCGTCGAGCCGCCAATCGAGTGTGCCGTCGGTGGATTCGAGCAGCGTCGCCAGCCGCTCGAGCGAGGCGAGCTCCAATCGACCCTCCGCGTGCTCGCCGCGGCGGGTGAATTCGGCGGTGTCGATCCGCAGCGGGCTCATGGTGGGCGAGACGAGGACGGGCGGCGCGTATGATACGCGGCGCTCATGGCCGCGCCACTCATCCTCGCCTCGACCTCCCCGTACCGTCGCGACCTGCTGCGCCGCCTGGGCCTGCCGTTCGAGGTCGTCGCGCCGCAGGTGGACGAGACTCCGCTCCCCGGAGAGCGCCCGGCCGGGATCGCCGAGCGGCTCTCGCGGGAGAAGGCGGCGGAGGTCGCTGCTCGGCGGCCGGACGCGCTGGTGATCGGCTCCGATCAGACCGCGACGCTGGACGACACCGCCGTGATCGGCAAACCGGGCGCGCACGACCGTGCGGTCGAGCAACTGCGCGCCGCCTCGGGCCGCACCGTGACCTTCCACACCGGGCTGTGCCTGTGGCGCCCGGACGCGCCGCCCCAGGTGGATCGGATCGTCACCCGAGTCCGGTTCCGTCGGTTGGAGGACGCCGAGATCGAACGCTACCTCCGGGCCGAGCGCCCGTACGACTGCGCTGGATCGGCCCGCGCCGAGGGGCTGGGTATCGCACTGCTCGAAGCGCAGGAGGGTCCGGACCCGACGGCGCTGATCGGCCTGCCTCTGATCCGGCTGTCGGCGATGCTGCGGGGCGCGGGCATCGCCCTGCCCTGAGCATGGACACGGCCGCCGGCACGCTCTACTGCGTGCCTACACCGATCGCCGCAGGGCGCGAGCCCGCCGACGACCTGCCCGGCCCGGTGGTGTCGCGCATCGCCACCCTGGAGCACATCGTCGCCGAGAGCGCCAAGACGGCGCGCGCGTTCCTGAAGCGTGTGCCCGGGGTGCGCCCGATCCAGCAGGTCCGCATCGTCGAGCTGAACGAACGTACGCGCGACGAGGACATCGGCGCGATGCTCGCACCGCTGCTCGCCGGGCAAGACGTCGGGCTGATGTCCGAGGCGGGCTGCCCGGGCGTCGCCGACCCGGGCGCGCGGCTGGTGCGCGCCGCCCACCGAGCGGCGATACCGGTCGTCCCGCTGGTCGGCCCGAGCGCGCTGCTGCTGGCGCTGATGGGCTGCGGGCTCGAGGGCCAGCGATTCATGTTCGTCGGCTACCTGCCCGCGGAGGCCGAACCGCGACGGCGCCGCCTGTGCGAGCTCGAGCAGCGGTCGCGGCGCGAACGCGAAACGGTGCTGTTCATCGAGACGCCGTACCGGAACCAGGCGATGGCGGACGCGCTGCTGACCACGCTGCGCCCGTCGACTTGGCTGTGCGTCGCGGCGGATCTCACCGGGCACGGTCAGCGGCTGCGGACCGACCGGGTGCAGGGGTGGCGCGAACGGGGCCTGGTTCTCGCGCGCGTGCCTACGGTGTTCCTGCTGCTCGCCGACTGACCGCTCGCCCGAGCTGTTGGGGCGGGCCGCGCCGACGGCTCACGAGCCGCCTGAGCGCACCCGTACGGCTCGGAGCGATCAGCGCAGCCGGACGGTCTCCGCGCCCACGCCGAGCTGCCGGGCGAGCGCCTGGCCGGCCCCCAGACCGACCCGCTTGGCGAGCCGTTCGGCGAGATTCGGGCGCTGGGTGAAGTCGACGATCGACTCGGCCTTGACGACGTCGCGGGCCACCGAACGCAGCGAGCCGAGTTCGTCGGCCAGCCCAAGCTCGATGCTGGTCGCGCCGGTCCATACCAGCCCGGAGAAAAGCTCGGGCGAATCCTTCAGGCGATCCCCCCGACCCTTTCGAACCGTCTCGACGAACTGCGCGTGGATGACACTCAGCATCTTGCGCGCGTGATCCCGCTGGGTCTCGGACAGCGGGGAGAAGGGATCGAGGAAACCCTTGTTTTCGCCTGCGGTCATCAGCCGCCGTTCGACGCCGATCTTCTCCATGGCGCCGGTGAACCCGAAGCCGTCCATCAGCACGCCGATCGAACCGATCAGGCTTGCCTTGTCGACGAAGATCCGGTCGGCGGCAACCGCGACGTAGTAGCCGCCGGACGCGCAGATCTCCTCGACCACCGCGTAGACCGGCGTTGCGGCGTTCGCCGCGCGCAGCCGGCGAATCTCGTCGTTGATGATGCCCGCCTGGACCGGGCTGCCGCCGGGGCTGTTGATGCGCAGCACGACCGCAGCCGTACCCGCGTCCTTGAACGCGGCACGCAGCGCGTCGATCACGCCGTCGGCGTCGACCTCGCCGCCCGCCTCGAGCACGCCGTCGATCTGCACGACCGCCGTGTGGCGGCCGACGGCCGCCCCGACCGACTCGCCGGTCCGGATCCAACCCAGCGCACTGGCGAGCAGCAGCAGGAACACGCCGAGCCCCACCAGCCGAAAGAAGATGCGCCAACGTCGTGCGCGGCGCTGCTCGGTGAGCGTCGCCATCACCAGCTTCTCGAGCACTGCGCGCTCCCAACCCGGGACGGCACCCGCCGGTGCCGCGAGCGCGGCCGTGCTCGACGTCGGCGCCGGCGCCGCACCCGCCGCCGCCAGAGACGGCTCGACGCGGTCGGTGCTCGGATCCTGTTCGTTCATCTGGAGCTCCTGGCGAGTTCGGCGCGGACCTCGATGCAACCATCGACCTCGCGGCAGGGTATCCGCTGCAGGCCGCGACCCCGGCACGGCCCGCCGACGCACGCGCCGTCGGAGGCATCGTACACAGCACCGTGCGTGGCGCAGACGATGACCGTTCCGCCGTCGTCCAGGAATCGCCCCGGGTTCCAATCGAGTTCGATCGGCACGTGCGCGCACTGGTTCAGGTAGGCGCGCGGCACCCCGTCGATGCGCAGCACGAAGGCCGGCACCGAACCTCCGGGCCGCGCGAGCTCGAACCGCACTCCGTCGCCGCGCTCGGCGAGTTCAGCCGTGCCGCAAACCCGCGACCAGATCTCCGCGCTCACTGTTTCCCTCCGTCCGGCGCTCCGAGCAGCGGGCGCGGCAGGCCGCACCGGTCGGCGAGCCAGTCGGCGAGCGCGGCAACCGACTCGACCGCAGCGTCCGGGCGCGCGGCGCGCAGCGCGTGCGCGTCGTGCGCACCGTAGAGTACGGCCACCGCCGTCGCGCCCGCCGACCGCGCCATCTCGAGGTCGTGCGTGGTGTCGCCGATCATCACCATTCGGGACGGCTCGGTCCCCAGCGAGTCCGCCAGGTCGCGCAGCATCCACGGGTCTGGTTTCGGCGCGCCCTCGTCCGCACAGCGGGTGGCGACGAACCGAGGCCCCAGTCCGGTCTGGGCCAGTGCCCGATTCAACCCGGCCCGGGACTTGCCAGTGGCGACCGCCAGTGGCACACCCGACGCGTCCAGCCCGCGCAGCAACTCGGCGATTCCCGAGAACACCGGCAGCTCACCGTCGCGGCGCAGGAAGTGCACGCGGTAGCGTTCGACGAACGCTGGCACCTGCTCACGCCGGATCGCCGGCACCGCGTGCTGGATCGCCTCCAGCAGTCCCAGCCCGATCACCCAACGCGCCCGCTCGCGCGGTGGGGTCGGCAGCCCGAGGTCGGCGGCGGCGCCGACGATCGCATCGGTGACGGCGCCGACCGAATCCACGATCGTCCCGTCCCAGTCCCAAACGATCAGATCGAATCCACGCACCTCAACCGCCCCGCCGATGCAGACCGAACATCGACGAACTTCGCGAGTAGTCCAAGAGAATAATATATGAAACAGACATTTAAAAGATGTTTATAAAGTGAATTCGAGATTTTAGCGGCGCTCCGCCACGAGCCCGCCCGCCGGCTGGCAAGCGCCGACGAGCCGCGCGAAGGCCTCCGGTAGTGCGGACTCGATCGTCACCTCGCGCCCGTCTGCCGGATGCCGGAACCCGATCGACGCGGCGTGCAGAAACATCCTCCGATGCCGTTCGCGATCGAGCTGCCGATTCAGCGTGAACTCGCCGTACTTGGGATCGCCGGCGATCGGATGTCCGACGTGCGCGAGGTGGACTCGAATCTGGTGGGTGCG
>JBIKMO010000211.1:0-7695 GCA_044359175.1 Burkholderiaceae bacterium
AACCCCGAGGATAGGATCTACGTCGCTGGGCACCGCGGGCTGGTGGGCTCCGCACTCTCGCGAAACCTCCGGTCAGCGGGATTCCGGCACCTGATCGAACGCACCTCCGACGAGCTCGACCTGCGCGACCCCGTGGCGACGGACCGCTTCTTCGCCGCGGCGCGGCCGCATCACGTGTTTCTCGCGGCAGCGCGCGTGGGCGGCATCCTCGCGAACTACCGCCGACCGGCGGAGTTTCTCGCCGACAACCTGGCGATCCAGAGCAACGTGATCGGCGCGGCGCACCGTCACGGCGTGCGTCGACTGCTCTTCCTCGGTTCGTCGTGCGTCTACCCGAAGTTCGCTGCGCAGCCGCTGCGCGAGGACTGCCTGCTCTCGGGTCCCCTGGAGCCCACGAACCGCGCGTACGCGCTCGCCAAGATCGCAGGTATCGAGTTGATCTGGAGCTTCAACCGGCAGTACGGCACGCAGTACACCGCGGTGATGCCGACCAACCTCTACGGTCCGGGCGACAACTACGCCCCCGAGGAGTCGCATGTCATTCCGGGCCTGCTGCGCAGGTTTCATGACGCGGTGAACCAGCAGCTGCCAGCGGTCACGGTCTGGGGCACCGGCACGCCCCGGCGGGAGTTCCTGTACAGCGACGACATGGCGCGAGCCTGCATCCACATCATGCGGCTGGACGATGATCGCTTCGGCACGCTGCGAGGAACCGACGAGGCGGTCACCGGTCGGTACGAGCCCCCGCTGACCAACGTCGGGTGCGGCGAGGACCTGCCCATCGCGGACCTGGCTGCGATGGTGGCGCGCACCGTCGGTTTCTCAGGCCGCATCGACTACGACGCCTCCAAGCCCGACGGGACGCCCCGAAAGTGCCTGGATGTCAGCCGCCTGCGCGCGCTCGGCTGGGTACCCGAAGTCGGTCTGGCCGAGGGGCTTGCCCTGGCCTATGGCGACTTCCGAAGGTTCGCGAGCCGCTGACCGCCGGTGCGCCGGTGTGGGGCACGGCGAATGAAGCGCCGCGGATGCGTGCCGTAGCCCCACTGCGCGGTCACTCGAGTCGGATGCCCAGCCGCGCGATCAGCTCGCGGTAGAACGCATCGTCTTCTCGCACGGTGCGCGCGAATGCGCCCGGATCCCGGAAGTCGGGAAACTGGCTGAATCGCTGCAGGCCGTCGCGCGCAGCGGGCTCGGCGAGGGCCTGACGCAGCACGCCGGCGACGCGCTCGATCACCTCGGGCGCGGTGCCCTTGGGCGCGAATACTCCGAACCAGGTGCCCCGTGGCGTGGCGATGCCCTGCTCGCGAAGCGTGCGAACGTCCGGCAGCTCGGGGTGCCGCACGTCGCTCGTGACCGCGAGCGCCTTGAGGTTGCCGGCCTTGACCTGCGACAGAGCGACCGGATCGTAGATCAGGTCGATCCGGCCGCCGACCAGATCGGCCAACGCCTCGGCCGATCCCTTGTACGGCACGTGGACGATGCGGATGCCCGCGGCCGCGTGGACGATCTCGCCGGAGAGGTGCGTGGACGTCGCGAGCCCCGCGGAGCCGAAGGTCAGGCGCCCTGGCTCGCGCCGCGCGAGCGCGAACAGTTCGGCCATGTCGGAGGCTGGCAGGTCCTTGCGGGCAGCGACCAAGCTGTAGGCGCCCGACACCGAGCACACCGGCACCAGGTCGGCCTGCGGGTCGTACGGGATGCGCCGCAGGTGGTGCGTGATCGCCACCAGCGCGGTCGCGCCGAGCAACAGCGTGTAGCCGTCGCCCTGCGCCTGCGCGACCACGGTCGCGCCGATCGTGCCGCCCGCCCCTGCCCGGTTCTCGACCACGACCGACTGCCCGAGTGCCGCGGTCAGCCGCTCGGCGACCCAGCGGCCAATCTGATCGGCGTTGCCGCCGGGCGGGAACGGCACGATCAGCCGCACGGGGCGTACCGGCCACGCCTGCGCCCGAGCGGCCGGGGCGGCCACGCCGAACGCGACGGCCGCCGCCGGCGGGACCAGAACGGCACGCATCACGAGGCGCCGGGTGCGCACGGACACGCTTGGCTCGCCGTTCGGGCGTAGCCCGGTCGTCGACATGCGCCTCATCGCTCGTCTCCTCGCTCGTCTCCTCGCTCGCGCCGTACGAAGCGTCGCACGCGTTCCACGCGGCTCGCCACGTCAGGGCAGTCCTTGTCCGACCATTCCATCACCTGCAGCACCACGCCACCGAAGTCCCGCGGGCTGAGCAGCACCTCGCGGCGCTGATCGCCGAAGGACTCGCGATGGGGGATGCGTACCCCCTTGGCTTCGAGTTCGGCTACGAATGCATCCAGATCGTCGACCAGCACGCCCAGGTGATGCAGGCCTTCGCCCCGCCGGTCGATGAACTTCGAGAGAAAGCCTTGCGGATCTACCGCACCGTCGAGCACGACCATGCTGTCGCCCAGCATCACGTACGCGGCGTCGGTTCGTGTACCCGCCATCGTGCCGCCGCCACGGGCAACCACCTCGCCACCCAGCACATCGACGTAGTTGCGCAGCGACGCGTCCACGTCACGCACCGCCACCGCGATGTGGTCCACACCCAGGATCCTCGCCATCGATCGCATCCTCCTCGTCAGATGATCCCGTCGCGGCGCAGCGCCTCGTACTGCGCCTCGTCCATACCCAGCAGCCCTCGATAGACCGCCTCGTTGTGCGCACCGAGCGCCGGCGCGGGCGAGGCCACGCTGCCGGGCGTCTCCGAAAGCTTCGGAACCACGCCGATCGACAGCAGCCTGCGCCCCGACTCGAGCACGGTGTCGATCACGTTCTCGCGCGCACGCACGTGCGGGTCCGCGACCACGTCGGCGACGCTGTTGATCCGGGTGGCCGGGACCTGCTCGCGCTCGAGCCATCCGAGCAGCGCCTCGAGATCGTGCGCGGCGACCCACTCGCCGACGATCGGGTTGACCTCGGCATGGTGGGTCGCCCGGGCCCGCGCGCTCGAGAAGCGCGGATCCCGATCCAGCGACTCCCGTCCCATCAGCCGGATCAGCCGCCGCCAGACGTTGTCGGTGCCCGCGTTGATCACCAGCCAATGACCGTCGCGGCTCCGGAAGGTCTCGGCCGGTGCGATGCTCGGGTTCGCGTTTCCCTGACGGGTGGGCACCACCCCGGTCGCTGCGAAGGTCTCGACCGCGCCGCTCAGCCTCATGATGCCTTCGTACAGCGCAAGGTCGACCTCCTGGCCGCGTCCGCTGATCTGGTCGCGATGCCGCAGCGCGAACATCACCCCGATCGTGCAGAACAGCCCGCTCACGTAGTCGGCGATCGCGCCGCCCGGTCGCGTCGGCGGATTCTCCGGGAAGCCGGTCACGAAATCCTGGCCAGCGAACGCGGTCGCGACCCGGTCGAACGCGAGCCGATCGCGGTACGGCCCGGTCTGGCCGAACCCGGATACGTGAGCCACCACCAGCCGCGGGTTCGCGCGGGACAGCCGAGCGTAGTCGAGATTCCACGCGGCGAGCGTCCCGACCCGAAAGTTCTCGATCAACACGTCGCAGTGGGTGACCAGCCGCTCGAGCACCTCCTGGCCCTGGGCTCGACGCAGATCCAGCGTCACGCACCGCTTATTGCGTCCGAGCGAGGCGAACAGCGTGCTCGTTCCGTCGATACGGGCACCGAGCGCGCGTGCGGCGTCACCGGTCACTGGGTCCTCGACCTTGACCACGTCGGCGCCGAACTCAGCCATCAGCGTCCCGCAGAACGGGCCGCCGATCAGGCTGCCCAGCTCGAGCACTCGGAGTCCCTGCAGTGCGCCCGCAGTCATGATCGGCGTCTCCTGGTCGCGCGGGCCGTCGATGCGGCACGGCACGAGCGGTGCCGCGCGCCACGCAGCACCAGAGTCTATTCGTACTGCCGACCCATCCGCCATCGGGCGCGACGCGCCGGCGTATCGATCCGAAGTGGGTCGGGCACATTCGGGCCGCCCGCGGTCGACTGGCGTCGGATGCGGGCGCGCCTGGGGTCGCGCGGTTGGGCCGGACCACGCCTGGGCGTCGATCGCCGGGTTGAGCCCGCCAGCAGCGATGTGGCACGATCCACGCAATGAACACCGACCGGTTGCCCGTACGGATGTGGGCATGAGCTCACCGACGGCCGAGCGACCTGGCCCCCCAGGCTCGCGCATCGAGGCCATCCGCACGCGCGGACTGGACGATCCCAGGCTGCCGCAGCTGCTGGTCGACGTCATCACCGAGGATGGACGTACAGGAACCGGCGAGGCGTGGTGGGGCATCGCCCGATCAGGCGCGGCGGCGATCACCCGGATGGGCGCGGACGCTGCCGGGGGCGGCCCGGTTTCGAGGCCGACGGGCGGACGCATGCCTCACGCCCCGTACGCGACGATCATGGCGGCGATCGACGGCGTGCTCGCGCCGCGGTGCATCGGCAGGCCTGCGGGCGACATCGAGGCGATCTGGTCCGATCTTCACGACTTCGCCTCGCGCTACGGCGACGGCGGCGTCATCACGATGGCGCTGTCCGGCATCGACCTCGCGCTCTGGGACCTGCTCGGAAAGCGTCTGGACGCGCCGGTGAACCAGCTGCTGGGCGGCCGTGCGCATTCGGCGCTGCCCGCGTACGCGTCGCTCCCGGCGCTGCGCAGCCGTGAAGCCATCGAACGCGAATGCCGCCGCGCGCTCGATGCCGGCTACCGCGCGGTCAAGCTGCACGAGGTGCACGCGGACGCGGTGCGATGGGCACGCGAGGCCCTCGGGCCCGACGCCGCGCTGATGGTGGACTGCAACGGACATTTCGATCCGCGAGAGGCGGTCGAATTCGCCCGTGCGATCGAACCCTGGAACGTGCTCTGGCTCGAGGAACCGGTGCGGCCGATGCGCGACGTCGCGTCGCTGGCGCGGGTCGCGGCCCGCGCTCCCATGGGGCTCGCGGCCGGCGAGAACGAGTACGCGCTCGCCGAGTTCTCGAGATTGCTGGCCTCCGGGGCCGTGCACTGGGTGCAGCCCGAGATCACAAAGATCGGCGGCCTGACCGCTGCCCGTCGCGTCTCGGCGCTGGCCGAACTGCACAACGTGGCTCTGTCGCCTCACAACTTCCGCCTGGGGCCCAGCCTGTACGCGTCGATGCACTGGGGGTTCGCGTCGCCGGCGACCCGATGGATCGAGATTCCCTGGATGCCCGCCGAACTCGCGTGGCCCAGCGGCACCCCGATGCCGCGGGTGCAGGACGGCCTGGTCACGCTCGGCGAAGCGCCAGGCTTCGGCCTGCGGGTCTAGGCGGCCGCTCGCGGCTCGGGTCGCTCCAGGCCGACGCCCCCGGGGGCGCTGCAGCCGGGCAGCGCCTCGCTCCGATCGATCTCCTGGCCAAGGATGCTGCAGATCCGGCCGACGCCGCCCCGGCGGACCACCGCTGCGCCGTACGGCGGCGCCCGACCGACGAACGCCGGGGCCTTGAACACGTCGGTGCCGCGGCGCACGCCGCCATCCACGAACACCGGTCGCGACGGCGCCGCAGCGACGATCCCGGGAGGCGCATGCAGCGGCTCGATCGTACCGTCGAGCCGGCAACCCCCGTCGTTCGACACCATGATCGCGTCCACGCCGTGCACGACGACGACGCGGGCATCGTCGGTATTCATCAGCCCCTTGACGACCCGCCGTCCCCGACGGCGGTTGCACAGCCAGGCCAAATCGTCCCACTCGAATAGATCACGGCCACCAGCCGCTCGGCCAGCGCGTTGTCGGAGGCGATGATCACGAACGGTAGCTTCGCTGCGCCCAACCCCGATGCGAGGCCGAATCGGCGTGGACGTCAGTCAGGCCAGTCTGAGGCCGGATTCGATCCCGTAGACCGGATCACGTCCCTCTTGGCACAGCGTGACTGGTACCCCCTCGCCCGATGCGAAGTGCCCGACCAGCGATTCGGCACGGCCTGATGGCCCAAGGGGTGGACCGACCTCGCTTCCTGGGGGCCAGGCATGGTCGAATGCCGACGTTCGATAAGTCGATGATGTTCAACAAAGATTGACGCTCACTCCGCAGGCCCATAGACTACGGGGCATCAGAAACCGGCTCGAGACTCCGATGGAAGTCATCCTCAGGAAGTACGGCAACAGCACCGTCGCCGTGCTCCCGCCAGCCGTTCTCAAGGACCTGGGTCTCTCGGCCGGCCAGGCCATGTCGCTGGACACCACCGCCCAGGGGCAGATCGTGCTGTCTCGAAAGCGCACCTATGTGCTGGCGGACATGATCGCCCAGTGCGACCGTAAGGCACCCCCGCCGGCAGACCTTGCGCTGTGGAACACCGCCAAGCCCGTCGGGCAGGAAGCCTGGTGATGCCTGTCTTCGACCGGGGGGACGTGGTCAGTGTGCCGCTGGATCCCACCGTGGGTCATGAGCAAAGAGGCACCCGCCCGGCCCTGGTATTGACCACGAAAGAGTTCAACAGGCTCGGCGACGTGCTGGTCGCCCCCATCACCCAAGGAGGCGACTTCTCGCGCCACGCTGGTTTCGCCGTCAGCCTCACGGGCACCGGATGCATTACCCAGGGCGTAGCGCTCGTCAACAAGGTGCGGATGCTCGATCTTGCTGCACGCCAGGCCCGCCGCATCGAGCGAGCACCCCAAGCCGTCATCGACGAGGCGCTGGGGCGGCTGGTGGCGCTGCTGGACTGCTGAGGCGCTCCGCCGGGTGATCTGAGGTCGCCCGCAGACCCACCCGCCACCGACAGGCCGGCAGGTACCGACGGCCGCCTGAATCTTCTCGAGGCCCTGCGTCGGGGAGATGCTGGTTTGCTCATCCTGTGTCACGAGGGCATGTACTACGTGACGTGGGACTGGCACCTGAAGCGCCCCTTTGCGAGCACCGCGCTCGAACCCTGGATGCGGCTCGTCAATCCGTGGCGAATGAGCCTGCTGTTCCTGATCTCGGATGCAGTGGCGGCCATCCTGTTGCCAAGGGATGCATCGGGATGGCTCGCAGGCAGGCCCAAGCAACTGGGCTTGCCGCTGCTTGTGGGGGTGCTGGTGATCGTGCCGCCGCAGTCCTACTGGCAGGTGGTCAAGCAAATGGGCTACTTCAGAGGACGGTTCACTCGCGCAAGCAAGCCTCCTCGAATTCTGGGGCGATTCACCCTGGCCGAACAGAGGTCAGGAGTGGCCTGCTCAAATCACGCCCTCTCGATGCAGAGGTGCTGAACCGGCTCCCGGGCCGACGCCTCGTAAAGGTAGGTGTCGCCTTAACTCGTAAAGGTGGGTGTCGCTTGACAGATGTCACCGGCTGATCCCCGTCGGCGTGCCCTCGTGGGGCGCGAAGTGGCTGGCAGGATGGTCGGTACGGACTTGCGACCCGCAAGGGGTGGGCAGGCCTGTGCTGGACAGGCGTCTGGAAGTTTGCCTGTATGTAGCCCTTGGGCTACAATTCGCCCATGCGTGTAGACAAGACTCAGGAGTACGCTGACTGGATCGACTCACTCAAGGACCGCGCGGGTCGGGCTCGAATCCTCGTAAGGGTCGAGCGCCTGCTCGGTGGCAATCCTGGGCAGCATCGCAACCGGGCCGGGGGCATCAGCGAACTCAAGATCGACGCCGGCCCGGGTTACAGGGTGTACTACGTGCAGCGCGGAGCACGCCTCCTTCTGCTTCTGGCCGGAGGCGACAAGTCAAGTCAGGCAGCGGATATCCAGTTGGCCACTCAGCTGGCCCGCAATTTTCA
>JBIKMO010000212.1:0-7687 GCA_044359175.1 Burkholderiaceae bacterium
CTTCGCGAACAGCCGGTGGCCTCGCCCGGCGTACAGCGAGAGCCGCTCGGCGTACAGGGGCAGGTGCTCGAAGTCCGGGTCGGTGATGGTGTTGTCCGCCAGGCCCAGCCGAAGGCTGCCGGCCACCTTGCCGCTCACCGCGTCGACCTCGGCCCGGAACGCGTCGATCGACTGGAACAGACGCTCGGAGGCTGCGAGCACGCCCCGGCCCTGCTCGGTGAGGCGGAAGCCCCGCCGGCCGCGTTCGCACAGCCGCATGCCGAGCTGCGCCTCCAGCGCCGCGAGGTGCGCGCTGATCGTGGGCAGGTTCACGTCGAGCACCGTCTCGGCGGCGGACAGGCCACCGCTCTCGACCACCTGCCCGACGCCCACACCGACACCTGAGACCGCTACTTCGGCGACCACCGCTACACGCACCTTCGACGTCGACTTCCTCGACCCGGTCTACGCGCACGGCACCGGCACGCCCGAGATCGGCGGCCCGACCCCCTGGGAGGCGCCGCGCCTGGTGCGCGGCTTGCAGGGGCTCGACCCGGTCGGCGGCGACGTGGTCGACCAGTCGACGCGCACGATCGGTTTCGCCGTGCGGCTGCTGCACCACCTGCTGACCGAACGCTGGCTGGTGCGCTGGCAGCGCTGGCGGGCGCCGGGATAGCCCGCCGACCGGCGGACGCCGCCGCGGTCGGCGCCGGGCCCCCTTGACTTCGCACCGCCAGCGCGGCTCTCATGTCTCCTCGGCCGCCCCGGCGCGCCACCGGTGCGGCGGCGCGCGCACAGGGTAAGGACAGGATCGCGGACAGATGACTCGACCGGACCTCGACCCGGGGAGCGATGCGCCCGCGGGCGTGCGGTTCACCGGCAAGACGCAGGCCGCGCGGCTCGGCGCCACGGAGACGCTGAGCGAGCGCCTGCGCGCGCTCGGCCTGGCGCGCGACGCGGCGTGGATCACCGACGGCACCTCGGCCCGCCTGGCACCCGGCGCCGCCGCCCGGTGGACCCCGGGCGGCGACACGCTCGACCTTCGGCTCAGCCTCGGGCTGGACGCCGCGAGCGAGGCCGACCTCGAACGCGAGATCGTCGTCGCGATGCTCGCCGCGCCGCGGCCGCTGGAGTTCCCCGGCTTCGAGGAGTTCGAGTCCTCGGTCCGGATGCGCCGCGACACCGCGGTCGCAGCCCGGCTGACCGCGCTCGAGTTCGACACCGACGCGATCGAGCGCCCGCAGGACTGCTGGACGTACGCCGAGCCCACCGGCTTCACCGTGCTGCCCGGCCGCTGCCTGATCGAGTCGCTGCGCCGGGCGACGCAGCCCGGCGTGGGCGGGCGGCGCTACGCGTTCTCGTGCTACCGCGCGAGCGAGTACGTGATGCTGATCGGCATCGCCGAGGAGGCGCGTCGCGTCAACCCCGCGTTCCTCGCGCGACTGCAGGCACGCAAGGAGCGGCGCGCGGTGCAGTCGGGCGAGTTCCACGACGCCTTCCTGCGCGAGTTCGGCGCGATGGACGCGCCGCTGCCGCCGCGCTGGTACGTTCCCGGCGATCGCGTGTGGTTCCGCAACCCCGACGAGCGCTCGGCCGACGCCGAGGGCTACGAGGGCTCGTGGGTGATCTACGTCGGCGGCGGCAGGTTCGCGAACTTCTGGATCCCCGAGCGACCGTTCACGATGACCAGCAAGTGCGTCGAGATCTTCCACTGGCGCCACGCCACCTGGCGCGATGCGCAGGGGCGCCTGCGCATCGACGAGGCCGAGGTCGAGCGGCGCGTCGCGTCGACGCTGGCCGACCCGGTCGAGACCGCCGGGATCCTCGCGCGGATGCAGCGGCATCGCGAGCCGCGCGGCGTCTACCGCGACGGCGGCTGCATCGACACCACGCGCGAGTTCCCGCGCTTCATCCGTCCCGAGACCTGCGACATGGCGCTCTCGCCCGGCTGACCGGGTCGGCGCCCCCCACCTCCGCGAGCACCGATGGCCAGGAAGACGAAGGATCCGCAAGGCGCCGAAGCGCCGCTCTCCCGCAAGGACTACGAGACCGCGCTCGAGCCGATGGAGGTCGAGCTGAACCAGCTCGCGCGCTGGGTGGCCGCCGAGGGCCGGCGGCTGCTGGTGATCTTCGAGGGCCGCGACACCGCCGGCAAGGGCGGCGCGATCAACGCGATCGCCGACGTGCTGAACCCGCGGCAGTGCCACGTGGTCGCGCTGTCCAAGCCGAGCGAGGAAGAGCGCACCCAGTGGTACTTCCAGCGCTACGTGCCGCACCTGCCGTCGGCCGGGCAGATCGTGCTGTTCGACCGCAGCTGGTACAACCGCGCCGGCGTCGAGCACGTGATGGGCTGGTGCACCGACGCGCAGTACCGCCTGTTCCTGAAGCAGGCGCCCGAGTTCGAGCGGATGCTGGTCGAGGACGGCGTCCTGCTGTTCAAGTACTGGCTCACGGTGGACCAGGCGCAGCAGGAGGCGCGGTTCCGCGAGCGGCTGGAGGACCCGCTCAAGCGCTGGAAGCTGTCGCCGATCGACGTGAAGGCGCGCGAGAAGTACGACGAGTACGGTCGCGCGCGCGACGCGATGCTCGTGGCCACGCACACGAAGCACGCGCCGTGGACGCTGGTGGATTTCAACGACCAGCGCCGGGGCCGGCTCACGCTGGTGCGCCACCTGCTGGACCACGTGCCGGACGTGCACGTGCCGGTGCACGAGATGGAACTGCCAGCGCTCGGGCACCCGCCCCGCACCGAGCGTTTCGGCGGTCCGCTGAAGCCGATCCCGGGGTATCGCTGAGGGTGGGTCGCTGAGGGTGGGTCGCTGAGGGCGCGCCCCCCTCCGGCGCTCCCCGCGGAGCAGCGCCGACGGCGCCGCGGCCGACCGTCCGACCGAATGGCGGGCCGCAACCCGGGGAGCGCACGCGCATCCGAAGCGTCCCGTTCGTCCACCCGCGTGCAAGGGTGCGCCCATCCGCGCGGGGGAAAGGAGTCCGGGCGGACTTCGGAGACCCCCCGGAGATCCGCATGGATGCTCGGTTCCAGGGGTTCGGCATCGGCGGAGAATGGGACGGGCCATGGTAAAATACTGTATGTAAACACAGTCTCCGGAGTGGCCATGTTCACCGAACCCACCGAGCGATCCGGCTTCGATCCCGGCCCGTGCAATGCGGGCGCGCCGGCCCGCGGCGGGTGCGATCACGCGGCGGCGTCGGTGCCCCCGGGCGGTGCCGCGGCGAGCGATGCCACGTGGCAGTCGGTGCCGCAGTCGGTGCCGCAGTCGGTGCCGCAGTCGGTGCCCGAGCCGGCGCTGCAGTCGTCGCCGCAGCCGCAGCCGCTGTCGCAGTTGGAGGCCGAGATCACCGAGCTGTCGGGCCACCTGAACGCGGCGAGCCACCGCTGGCTGGTGCTGATCGCCGAGTTCGACCGTCGCGAGGGCTGGGCCGACGGGGGCTTCACGCGCTCGTGCGCGCACTGGCTGGCCTGGAAGTGCGGCATCGACCGGGGTGCGGCGCGCGAGAAGCTGCGGGTGGCGCGTGCGCTGGAGGGGCTGCCGGCGATCGGCGCGGCGATGGCGCGCGGCGAGCTGAGCTACTCGAAGGTGCGTGCGCTCAGCCGGGTGGCCACGGCGGCGACCGAGGCGTCGCTGCTGAGGATCGCGCTGCACGGCACGGCCGATCACGTGGAGCGGGTGGTGCGGGGGCTGCGGCGTGCGCAGCAGGCCGAGGAGCTCTCGCGCGAGGCGCGCCAGCACGCGGCGCGTTCGGCAACGCTGAGGTGGGACGACGACGGCTCGCTGCTGCTGCAGGCCCGGCTGGGGGCGGAGGCGGGCGCGGTGGTGCTGCGGGCGCTGGAGGCGGCGGAGGCGGCGGAGCGGGCCGCGGGCGCTGCGCCGGTGCGGCGAGACGTTTCAGCGGAAACGCGCGACGGGCGCGGCGAGGGTGCGCCGCGTGCGGGAGGTGACGGGTCGATCGGGTCCACCGGGTCCACCGAGCCAGCGCAGGCGATCGGATCGATCGAAGCGGTCGAGAACAGCGAACCCACCGACTCAACGCAGCCCCCCGACACCCCCGCGCAGCGCCGTGCCGACGCGCTGCTGCGGCTGGCCGAGGGCTGGCTGGCGCACGGCGGAGGCACGCTGGCCGGCGGCGAGCGCCAGGCGATCGTGGTGCACGTGGACGCGGCGGTGCTCGCAGGCGATGCGGCCGTGGCGCCGTGCGGCGTGCACGCCGTGCACGGCGTGCGAGGCGAATGCTGCGGGCACGAGCGGCACGAGCGGCACGACGCGCACGACGCGCACGCCGCCGACGACGCGCACGCCGCCGCCGCTGCGCCCCTCGCGCCGCGCTGCGAGATCGAGCACGGCCCGGCGATCGCCGCCGAGACCGCGCGCCGCCTGGCCTGCGACGCGAGCGTGGTGAGGCTCGTGCACGACGCCGAGGGCCGCCCGCTGGAGGTCGGACGCAGCACGCGCACGGTGCCCGCCGCGCTCGGGCGCGCGCTGCGTGCCCGCGACGACGCGCGCTGCCGCTATCCGGGCTGCACGCACCGGCATGCGCTGGACGCCCACCACATCCGGCACTGGGTCGACGGCGGGGCGACCGGGCTCTCGAACCTGGTGCTGCTGTGCCGCAGGCACCACCGCCAAGTGCACGAGGGCGGCACGCGCATCGAGCGGCTGCACAACGGGACGCTGCGCTTCGTCGACGCACGCGGCCGCACGATCGAGGCCGCCCCGCCCACCGCGGGCACGCTAGAGCGGCTGCTGGCGACGAACTCGACGCGCGGCATTCGCATCGATGCGGCCACGGCCACCGGCCTGTGGTGCGGCGAGGACCTGGACCTCGAGATGGCGGTCGATGGCCTGTGCCGCGAGCAGGCGCGTGGCAGCGCCGCAATGCCCGTCGGGTAGGAGCCGTCGCCGCCGACCCCCGCATCGCCGACCCCCGCATCGCCGACCCCCGCATCGCCGACCGCACGTCGCCGGACCCCCGACGATCGCCCCTCCGACGACCGGGCGTGACCCCCGCCCGCCCACGGCCGATGCCCGACATCCGCGTAGGGGCACCGGGGACGGTCGAACGGCGGTCCGCGCCCGTGTCCGTCCCCGCCGCCGGCGCGGCGAAGCGCGGCGAGGCTCGGCACCGCAGCGCACGCACCGCGGCTCGCAGCAGGTCGCCGCCGCCGGCGCTCTTCGTGCGTGCCGCCCCTGCCCGCGGACCGCAGCGCGACAGGCGCGCCAGGCCTGCCGTACCATCGGGCGCGCGGAGGCGCTCGCCGATGACCTTCCTGTGGCCCCAGGTGCTGTGGCTGATGCTCGCGCTGCCACTGGCCGTGCTCGCGTACCGCTGGCTGCTGCGGCGGCGCAAGGCGGCGTTCCGCTACGCCAGCGTCGCGCTGGTGCGCGAGGCCGTGGCGTCGGGCCCGAACTGGCGCCGTCACGTGCCGCCGGCGCTGCTGTTCGCGGGCATCGCGCTGGCGCTGCTGGCGACCGCGCGTCCGTTCGCGTCGATCACGCTGCCCTCGCAGGTGCAGACCATCGTGCTGGCGATCGACGTGTCGGGGTCGATGCGCGCGCGCGACGTGAACCCCGACCGGATCACCGCCGCGCAGGAGGCGGCCAAGGCGTTCATCGAGCGCCGACCGCCGAACTCCAGGATCGGCCTGGTGTCGTTCAGCGGATCGGCGCAGCTGGTGCAGAAGCCCACGGTCAACGCGAAGGAACTGGGCGAGGCGATCGACCGGTTCCAGCTGCAGCGCCACACCGCGACCGGCAGCGCGATCGTGGTCTCGCTCGCGGCGCTCTTCCCCGACGACGGCATCGACGTGGCGGCGCTCACGTTCGGCGGGTCGGGCAACCGCGGCGTCGCGATCGACGCGCCCAAGACCCCCGCGCGCGCGCAGCCCGCGCCGGTCAAGCCGGGCACGTACCGCTCCGGGATCATCGTGCTGCTGTCGGACGGGCAGCGCACCACCGGCCCCGACCCGATCGCGATCGCGAAGATCGCGGCCGACCGCGGCGTGCGCGTCTACACCGTGGGCTTCGGCAGCGTCGAGGGCGCGACGATCGAGTTCGGCGAGTGGTCCGCGCGGGTCCGGCTGGACGAGGAGACGCTCAAGGCGGTCGCCGACATCACCCGCGCCGAGTACTTCCACGCCGCGACCGCGACGGACCTGCTGAAGGTCTACGACGAGCTGAACACGCGCTTCGTCATGGAGCGCACGGCCACCGAGGTCACCGCGCTGTTCGCGATCGCGGCGACGCTGCTGGCGGCGGTCGCGGGCACGCTGTCGGTCGCCTGGTACGGCCGCACGGCGTAGCGGCGACGCGCCGCACCCCCGCCCTCCGCCGCGTCCCGGCGACGCACCGCGCGCCCCGGAAGCGCCTCGCCGCAGCCCGGGCTCAGGACGACGGCTGGGTGTGCGTGCCGTCGCACATCGGCGCCCGGCCGGTGCGCTTGCAGCCGCAGAACCAGACCGTCTCGTCGGCGGTTGCCACGTACTTCACCGGCGCGAGCCCGGTGCCCCGGTGGCTGCCGTCGCAGAACGGCTGCGTCGCGCTGCGGCCGCAGGCGCACCACCAGTAGTCGGCGCCGGCCTTCACGGCGACGGCGATCGGGGCGGCGGCAGGACGGTTCGGAACGGTCATCGGACTTCCAGGCGGAGGCGGCAGATCAGCGCGAGCTTACTCCCCGGACCGGTCGGCACACCCCATCCCGTGCATGGGCCACGGGCATCGCGACGGCGGACCCTGCACGGGACTTGACGCAGGTCAATCCCGCGGCGCCCTGGGGACGCAGGCAGCGACCCGTGTTGACGAGGCGCAGCGCGCAGGCCGCACGGCGCGCCCATCATCGAAAGATCGACCCCCCGACGACGAGGCACGTCCCGATGAACCGAACGTTCCACTCCGCACTCCGCCCCGCCGCAGCGCTCGCACTGGCACTCGCGCTCGCGGGGGCCGCGCACGCCCAGGGCGGCGCACCGCAGTTCCCGCCTGCGGTCGGCGCGCTGGTGGCCTCGGCGAAGCAACAGGTTCCGGGATGGGACATCGCGTCCTTCCGCGCGGCGCTCGATGGCGGCCGCGCCGGCATGGTGATCGACGTGCGCGAGCCCGACGAGTACGCCGCCGGTCACGTGCCCGGCGCGATCAACGTGCCGCGCGGCCTGATCGAGTTCCAGATCTGGCCGCGCGTCGGCGGTGCCGCGTCGCCCGACTACGCCCGGCAGATGACCCTGTACTGCGGCACGGGGGCCCGCTGCTCGCTCGCCGCGAAGTCGCTGCGCGACCTCGGCTTCACGGACGTGCGATACGTCGACATGCGCTTCGTCGACTGGGTCCAGGCCGGCCATCCGACCGCACGCTGAGCAGGCGCGGACACGCCCGCGCGCGGCTTCACACCCGCACGCGGCTTCACGCCCGCGCGCGCGGCCTCATCCCCGCTCGCGGTCCCACGCCCCCGCGGTGCCCGCGCGGCGCAGCACCGCGCGCTGGACCTTGCCGGTGGCGGTCTTGGGCAGCGCATCCACCATCGCCACCCAGCGCGGACGCGCGAAGCGCGGCAGCACGCGGTCGGCGTGCGCGGCCACCGCGGCCGCATCGATCGCGGTGCCCGGCGCGGGCACGACCGCGAGCATCACCTCGTCCTCGCCGCCCGCGATGTCCGCCGGCACCGCGTACGCAGCCACCTCGGCGACGCCGTCGAGCGTGCC
>JBIKMO010000035.1:0-24479 GCA_044359175.1 Burkholderiaceae bacterium
CGCCGCACGTCGGCTACGTGACCGAGGGGACCTACCGGGTCTACTTCGAGGACGTGGTCGAGGACATCGACGCCTGGCTGCGCGGTGCGCCGGTCAGGGTGCTGAATCGGCCGGTCTGAGCGTGCTCCGCGCGTTCCGGATAGCTGGATTGACAAGCTTTCGAAGCGGGTGACAGACTCGTCTCGATCCGGAGTAAGGCTTCGCGCACTCGCGACACCGCACGCGATCGCGGCCCTTCCCCGGTGCGGCGGTCGCCGAGCGCTCGGTCCGGGGCGGCAGCTCCGCTCGCCACCATTTCAGTAGGTAGGGACGTGAACGTGCCCGAGAGCGACCCGAGCAAGCCGCTCCTCAAGCTGACGGGCGTCCGCTTCGGATTCGACGAAGGCACGCCTCTCCTCGAGAGTTTCGACCTGTCGGTGCAGCGCGGCGAGTTCGTGACGCTGCTCGGGCCGAGCGGCTGCGGCAAGTCGACCATCCTCAACCTCGCTGCCGGCCTGATCGCGCCCCGCTCGGGCCAGGTCAGCTTCGACGGCGCGCCGCTGTCGGGCGTCAACCTGAACATCGGCTACATGACGCAGGGCGACACGAGCCTGCCATGGCTGACCGTCGCGCAGAACGTGGTCCTGCCGCTGGAGCTCCGGGGCGTTCCCAGGGCGGAGCGACAGCGCAGGCTGGTGGCCGCGCTCGAACGGGTCAACCTGAGCGAGCGGGCGAACTTCTACCCGTCCGCCCTGTCCGGCGGCATGAAGCGACGCGTCCTGCTCGCGCGCAGCCTCATCTACGACCCGCCGATGCTGCTGATGGACGAGCCGTTCGCGGCGCTCGACGCGCAGCTCAGGGAGACGATGCACAAGGAGCTCCGTGCGACCGTGACCCGGCTCGAGGAGAGCGTGCTGTTCGTCACGCACGACATCGCCGAGAGCATCCTGCTGTCCGATCGGGTGCTGGTCCTGCGGGGCCGTCCGTTGCGGGTCGAGCTGGCCGTCGAGGTGCCGTGGGCTCGCGACCGGGACCTGGACGCGGTCCGTGTCTCGGGCGACTTCGTGCGCCTCGAGAGCGAGCTGCGCCAGTGTCTGCGGGCGGGCGTCGGATCGCGTCCGACGCCTTCGCGGGTCGGCGTCGGCGAGGGAGCCGTGATCGAGGCGGAGGCTCGTCGATGAGCGCCGCCACCGGGAATCGCTCGACCCATGTTCGGATGCAGAACCTGGCGTGGCAGGTCTCGCTGATCGTCGTCTTCCTCGGCGCGTGGGAGTACGCGGCCGACCGCTGGATTCCGTCGCTCCTCGTCAGCAGGCCCAGTGCGGTGGGCCGCAACATCGTCGAGTGGATCGTCGACGGCACTTACCTCAAGAACATCGGGGTGACGATCCAGGCGGTCGTGGCGGGGTTCCTCCTGGGTGCCGGACTCGGGACCGCGATCGGCTTCGTGACAGGCGGCTGGCGCCGTCTCGGCGACATCCTCGAGCCCTTCTTCACGGCCTTCTACACGCTTCCCAGGCTGGCGCTCGCCCCGCTGTTCCTGCTCTGGTTCGGTCTGGGCATCGAGTTCCGGATCGTCTTCGCCGCCGTCGTCATCTTCTTCCTCGTGTACTACAACACGTTTTACGGCGTCCGCGAGGTCAGCCGGGAACTGATCGACGCGGTGCGCATCATGGGTGCGAGCCGACTCCAGATCGCGAGGCGCGTGATCCTCCCGTCGGCGCTGGTCTGGGTGGCCGCCGGCTTGAAGATCTCGGTGCCCTACGCGCTGGTCGGCGTCGTCGTCGCCGAGATGCTGGCATCCAACGAGGGGATGGGCTATCTGCTGTCGCGCAGTGCGACGCAGTTCTCGTCCTCGGGCGTGTTCGCCTCGATCGCTGCGCTGCTGGTGATCTCCCTGATCATCAGCCGCCTGGTCGCCGTGCTGACCAGCCGCGCGCTGCGCTGGAAGACCCGATCGGAAGCGATCGACTAGCCCCGTGCCGGACGGTGCGACTCCGCTGCCCGCGGACATCGCACCGGCCGGCACGGCAACGACAGGGAGACGGCCGGTGCGACAGGCATTGGAAGGCGTTCGGATACTCGACCTGACCCAGTGGGAGTCGGGCACGTCGTGCACCCAGATGCTCGCGTGGCTGGGCGCCGACGTGATCAAGATCGAGCGCCCCGGATCGGGCGAGGCGGGCCGCCGGTCCTCGGCGGACCGGCCGGACACCGATTCGATGTACTTCCAGATGCTGAACTCCAATAAGCGGAGCGTGACGCTGGACCTGAAGAGCGATGCCGGGCGGGCGCTGCTGCACCGGATGGTCCCGCGGTTCGACGTCATGGTCGAGAACTTCGGGCCCGGTGTCATCGAGCGGCTCGGCCTGGGCTGGGACGTGATCAGCGGTCTGAATCCCCGGCTGGTGTTCGCGCAGATCAAGGGGTTCGCGCCCGACGGTCCGCTGGGCGACTTCCTGGCCTTCGACATGACCGCCCAGGCCGCGGGAGGCTCGGTATCCGTGACCGGCGAGGCGGGCGGCTTGCCGCTGCGGCCCGGCATCACCGTCGCCGACACCGGCACCGGCCTGCACTGCGCGCTGGGCATCGTCGCCGCGCTGCACCAGCGGCACGGCACCGGGCGCGGCCAGCGCGTCGAGGTGGCGATGCAGGAGTGCATGATCAACTTCGGCCGTATCACCTACGCGGCCCAGTTCATGCTGGGCGGGCCCACGCCGCGCAGCGGGAATCAGAGCGTGCTCGCCGCGAGCTCGCCGAGCGGCGTCTACCCGTGCGCGGGCGGCGGGCCGAACGACTACTGCTTCGTCTACACGTCCCGGCAGGGCAACGACCACTGGCAGCGACTCCTCGAGGCGATCGGCCGCCCCGAGCTCTCCGCCGATCCGCGGTTCGCGAGCCCGGAGGGCCGGTACGCGCATCGCGACGAGGTCGACCGCATCGTCGCGGCATGGACGCGACTCCACCCGAAGCTCGACGTAATGAAGCGGCTCGGTGCGGCGGGGGTGCCCGCGGCCGCAGTCCTCGACACGCAGGAGCTGTCGGGCGATCCGCACCTGCGGCGTCGCGGCATGTTCGTCACCCTGGATCATCCGACGCGCGGCGAGTACACGACCCCCGGCTGTCCGATCCGCCTGTCGGACTCTCCGGTCGAGGTTCGTCCGTCCCCGGTGCTCGGTGCGGACAACGAAGCCGTCTACCGGGAGCTGCTGGACCTCGGGCCGGCCGACCTCGAGCGCATGAAGCGCGACGCTTTGATCTGAGCGGAACGCCCATGTCCACCGACTCCCGTGCCGCCCTGGCACCCGCGTCCGCACCCCCGGTCAAGGGCTACGAACTGGTCGCCGCCGCGCTGCAGCGGCACCGCATCGACACGGTCTTCTTCCTGATGGGCGGGCCGATGCTCGGCGTGGCGAGCGCGTGCGTCGAACGCGGGATCAGGATGATCGACACGCGGCACGAGCAGGGCGCGGCGATGATGGCGCATGCCTTCGCGCGGGTCCGCACGACGCCCGGGGTGTGCATGGCGTGTTCCGGGCCCGGCACGGTCAATCTCACCACCGGCATCGCCAACGCCTGGATCGACTGTGCGCCCGTGCTCGCGCTCGGCGGCTCGAGTCCGATCTCCCAGTTCGACAAGGGCGCGTTCCAGGAGATCGACCAGGTCGCGGTGATGAAGCCCGTCACCAAGTGGGCGGTCCGGGTCCACGACGCGAGCCGCATCCCCGAGTACGTCGACCGTGCGCTGCGCACTGCGATGGCCGGCAAGCCCGGTCCCGTCTACCTGGATCTTCCCGGTGACGTGCTGTACGCGGACGTGGATCCCGCGTCGGTCCGGTGGGCGCCCGTCGGCGAGGCCTCCATGATCACGCGCCCCGCGGCCGAGGGCGGCGCGGTGCGTCGGGCGATCGACCTGCTGTGCGAGGCCAGGCGGCCCGTGATGCTGTCGGGCAGCGGCAGCCTGTGGGCAGGCGCGGGGGATGCGATCCGCGCCTTCTCCGAGCAGCTCGGCATTCCGGTCTACACGACTCCCCAGGGCCGGGGCGCAGTGCCCGAGGACCACCCCGAGTTCTTCGGGCATGTGCGCTCGACGGCGTTGCGCGAGGCCGATGTCGTACTGGTGGTGGGGACTCGGCTGAACTACGTGTTCGGATTCGGCGAGGCGCCGCGTTTCGCTCCGGACGCGCGCCTGATCCGCATCGAGGTCGATGCCGATGAACTCGCCTCGGGACCGCCGGTGAGGCTGGGCATCATCGCCGATGCCCGCGTCGCGGTCGCGCAGCTCGCGCAGGAGGCGCGCGGCCGGATCTCACCCGATCTGTACCGGGACTGGCGCGGGCGGCTCGACGGCCTCCAGCGCGACAAGCTCCCCAGGCACGAGGCGCAACTGGCGAACGACCAGACGCCGATCCACCCGCTGCGCCTGTGCAGGGAGGTGCGCGACCTGTTCGCGCGCGACGCGATCCTCGTCGTCGACGGCAACGAGATCCTCAATTACGGGCGACAGTCGATCCCCACGTTCGAGCTCGGTAACCGGCTGAATTCGGGGCCGTTCGGCATCATGGGCGTCGGCATGCCGTTCGGTGTCGGCGCCAAGGCAGCCGCCCCGGACAGGCTGGTCGTCGTGCTCCACGGAGACGGTTCGTTCGGGCTGAACGGCTTCGAGATCGACACCGCCGTCCGCCACGGCCTGCCCGTGCTCGTGGTCGTCAGCAACAACGGCGGATGGACCGGCGACCCGGAGCGCGACAAGGTGGGGCGCGACCTCGCCTATTCCCGCTACGACCGGCTCGCGGAATCGCTCGGGGCGGCCGGCCTGCACGTCGAGCGCCCCGAGGAGATCCGGCCCGCTCTGGAGCGGGCGCTCGCGATGGTGCGCGAGGGGCGCACCGTCCTCGTGAACGTCGTCACCGACTGGCGAGCCCGGGCGCAGCCGGTGAACTTCTCCCGCTACACCACCTGAATCGCCGGGCCGCCCCGCGGCGCCGTCAACCGGAGGAGCAATGTCGACGAATACGCAGTATCCGCGCGCCACGGGCCCTGCCGTCTGGAACGCTTCACAGATCGCCGCCGCGCCGGTGCACGCGCTGTCCGCGGCGCAGGCCGACGAGCTCGCGCGCGTCGCGGCGCGGCACGCACCGACGCCCGAAGCGTTCGCCACGGTCGACTTCCGCGGGCAGCTGCCGTCGCTGGAGCCGCTGATGGAGCAGGTGCGGGTCCAGCTTGTCGACGGCATCGGGCTCGCGCTGGTGAGAGGGGTTCCGGTGGGAGCGCTGACCGACGCGCAGTGCTCGGTCGCCTTCTGGGCGCTGGGCACGTTTCTCGGGCAGGGAGTCGCGCAGAGCAGCGCAGGAGACCTGGTCGGCTACGTGCACGATGCCGAGCATCCGATCCGCAGCTACCTGAACCGCAGCCAGATGAAGTTCCACGTCGACCTGGCGGATCTGGTCGGCCTGATGTGCGTGCGCCAGGCCAGCGAAGGGGGCGAGAGCCTGGTCGCATGCTCGCTGACGATCTACAACGAGATGCTCGAAGCGCGTCCCGACCTGGTCGATGCCCTGTCGCCGGGCTTCCACTGGTCGCGCAACGGCGAGGAGTCGCCGGGCGAGCCGCCGTACAGCGAGATCGTTCCCGTGTTCACCGCGATCGACGGCGTGGTGAGCTGTCGATTCAGCGGCAGCATGATCCGCCGCGGCACGATCGCCTGCGGGGGTGCGCTCACGGCGCTGCAGCTGGAGGCGATCGAGTACATCGAGTCAGCCGCCGAGCGGCTGGCGCACGCGAGCACGATGCAGCGCGGCGACATCACGTTCATGAACAACTACGTGGTGCTCCACAGCCGGACGGGCTTCGTGAACGGTCCGGATCCTGCAAATGCGCGGCTGCTCCTGCGCCTGTGGCTTCGCCGGGACGGTCTGCGCGAGTTCGGCGATGCCGAGAAGCGCATGCGCGACGAACCGCTGATCTACAACCTGCAGGGCCGCACGCCGCGCGAGCTGCTGCGACTCTCGCAGTGAACGGCAGAACTCTCGACTGACCGACGCACCCTTCGGAGGACAACATGCAGGACCCGTACGAGTTTCGAGCGACCGAGTTTCCGACCGTGACGCGGCGCAGCCCGCTGATGGCCGCTGTCGAGCCCGGGGTTCCGGGCACGGGCCCTGGCGAGCCGATGCAGACCCGTCGGCGGCTGGTTCGGGGTCTTCCCGGCATCGCGGCGCTCCTCGCTCTCGGTGGAGCCGCCGGCGGCGCGCGTGCCCAGAAGCCCCTGGACGTGGTGCGCTTCGGCGCGGCGGCGATGGGTATGCCCCAGGCCCCGATCCTGATGGCCGGCGTCGCCCCCGAGATCTACGCCAAGCACGGGATCGAGCTTCGGGTCACCGACATGCGCGGCTCCGCGACGAACACGATCGTCGGACAGCTGCGCGGGGACTTCGACGTCACCAGCAACGGCGCCGGATTCGTGATGGACGCGATCGCGGAGGGGGCCGACCTGAAGGCGATCTCGATCACGGTCCGGCCGATGACCGACGTGTTCATCTCCGCCAAGGCGATGCAGAAGGTCGGCGTCAAGCCGACCGACCCGGTCGACGCGCGTCTCAAGGCGCTGAAGGGCCTTCGGGTCGGCTCGAACGGCGGAAACAGCAGCTCGCACTGGCTGAACCTGTACTACCTGATGCAACGCGCGGGGATGACCGCCGAGGACGTCCAGCTGGTGAACATCAGCGACCGCAATGGGATGATCGCCAGCATCCGCAACGGTCAGATCGACGGCGGCATGTGGAGCACCGGCGGCCTGAGCACGCTGCTGACCGACCGCAGCGCGGTGCGGTGGATCACGTTCTCCCGCCAGGACGCGCCCGATATGTTCGACATGCCGTTCTCGGCGATGTGGGCCTCGTCGCAGTGGATCGAGAAGAACTCCGACGTGGCCCAGCGGCTGGTGACGGCGTTCGAGGAGGCGACCCAGCTGATGAAATCCCAGAAGGCGAAGTACTCGCCGATGATCAAGGCGAAGTATTTCGCGGCGATGGAGCAGGACATCTGGGACGACAACTTCGAGCAGTCGCTTCCCGCCTTCGTCGACGGCGGCAGGCAGACGAGGGCCGGCTGGGACAAGCTGGTCCAGCAGCGGGTGGCGGTCACGAAGAAGGACTACTCGCGGGCGACCTTCGACCGCTCGGTGGCCTCCTTCGCGCAACAGCGCTGATGCGGCCGCCGCCGCGTCCCGAGCCCCGTTCCCCGAGGAGCCGACCGTGAAGATCCAGAGCATCGAGGCGATCCCCTTCTGTGTGCCGATGCGCGAGGTGGTGAAGTTCGCCACCGGGCAGCTCGCCGCGCTCGAGCACGTGCTGGTGCGCATCCGGACCGACGAGGGCATCGTCGGCCAGGCCGAGGCGCCATCCCGGCCGATGATCTACGGCGAATCGGCGGCCTCGATCGTCGCGGCGATCCGTCAGTGGTTCGGCCCGGCGCTGGTCGGGATGGACCCCTTCGCGGTCGAGCAGGCAGCGGCGAAGCTCGCGACGGTCGAGCACAACCACACCGCGAAGGGCGCGGTGGACATCGCGCTGCACGACATCATCGGCCAGGCCCTGGGGGTGCCGCTGTGGCGCCTGCTCGGGGGCTGGAGCCGCGAGGTTGAACTGTCCCACATCCTCGGACTGTCCACCCCCGCCAAGGTGGCCGAGCAGGCCTGCGAGGTCGTCGCCCGCTACGGCTTCCGCACGCTGAAGCTCAAGGCGGGCATCGAACCGCGCCGGGACACCGAGATGGTGCGCGCGGTGCGCGAGGCGGTCGGCCCGGACGTCCGCTTGTACGTCGACGCGAACCACGGCTACTCGAGCCTGGTGGCCGCACGGACCCTGCCGCAGTGGGAGCCGTACGACATCGCCTGGGTCGAGGAACCGTGCCCGGGCTGGGACGTGCGGGGCCGCGAACTGGTCGCGCGGGCGACCTCGATCCCGCTGATGGCCGACGAGAGCGCGACCACCGTCGCCGAGGTCGCCGCCGAGATCCGCCGCGGCACCTGCCGGCTGATCAGCGTGAAGAACGCGCGCACCGGCTACCTGCAGTCGCGCCGGATCGTCGCGATGTGCGAGGCCGAAGGCGTGGCACCGGTCACCGGCGGCCAGGGCGACACCGAGATCGGCGCGCTTGCGAGCGCGCACTTCAACGCTGCGCTCCGTGCGACCGCGAGCGCGCCGGCCGAGCTGGCGTTCTTCCTGGACGTCGCGGACCGGATCGTCGCCGAGCCCCTCGAGATCCGCGACGGGCGGATCGTGCTGTCCGACGCGCCCGGCATCGGGGTCGCGATCGACGAGGCGAAGCTGCAGGACCGCCGGATCGATCGGGACTGACGCCGGAGCGGGCCGGCGCCGAGGCGCGCGACGCCCGGGCGCCCGCCCGCGGTCCGCACCGCGGTCGGCGGGACCGGGCCGCCGCCCTCGCACCGCCTCGGACGCGGAACCGATCGATCCGTTTCCCGTGGACTTCCGTCGCCGCCGGTCAGTACACTCCGCGACGGCCGACTGAACGGTGAGAAAACGGGGAGACGCGCCCATGCGATGGCGCCTGGTGTGGTTCGAGCGGTGGGCGGATCCGATCGCCGAGGAGATCCTCGGGGCGCGGCCCGAGATCGAGCTGGTCCGGCTGCGGCTGTCCGACCCGCCCGAGGTCGTGTGGAAGGCGCTCGAGAGCGCCCATGGCTACCAGTGGCCGCGCCCGCCGTATCTCGGCGACGCCGGGCTCATCCGCCGCTGCCCGAACCTGCTCGCCATGGCCTCGCAGGGATCGGGCTGCGACGTGATGAGCTTCCCGGCCTGCAACGAGGCCGGGGTCTTGATCGTCAACCAGGCCGGGCTGGGAGGTCGCGAGGCGGTGGCTTCGCATGCGTTCGGCATGATGATCGCGCTGTCCAAGCAGTTGGTGCAGTGCGATCGCGCGATGCGCCGCGACCGGAACTGGGACCGCCTGCAGTTCGTCGGCGAGGACTTGCGCGGCAAGACGGTCGGCATCGTCGGGATCGGCAACATCGGCAGCCGGCTCGCCGAGATGTGCCGCGACCTGTTCGCGATGCGGGTGCTGGCGTACGACCCCTACCTCGACGAGGCGACGACCGCCGCCCGCGGTGCGCGCAAGGTCGGGTTCGACGAGGTGTTCCGCGAGTCCGACTTCGTGTCGGTCCACTGCCCGCTGACCGACGAGACGCGCGGCATGGTGGATGCGCGCGCCTTCTCGCTGATGCGCCCGGGCGCGTACTACGTGGTGACGGCCCGCGGCGGGATCACCGACGAGGCGGCGCTGGTCGCCGCGCTGCGCGAGCGGCGTATCGCCGGCGCGGGCGTCGACGTCTTCGACGAGGAGCCGCCGCCGCTGGACCATCCGCTGCTGGGCTTCGACAACGTGGTCGTCTCCTGCCACATCGCCGGAGTGACCCGTCAGGGCTACCGCTCGACCGCGGAAGCCGCGGCGCTACAGTGGATCACCATCTTCGAGGGCAAGCGTCCGCCGCGGCTGGTGAATCCCGAGGTCTGGCCGCGGTACCGCGAACGCTTCGCCCGGATCGCCGGGCGGCTCCCGGTCGAGCAGTGAAGTGAGCGCACCGTGATCCGACGTGCGGTGGCGGCAATCGAGCGTGTCTTCGCGGTGCTGACCGGGATCGCGCTGCTCGGGATCATGGGGGTCGTCTGCGTCGACGTGCTGATGCGCTATGTCTTCAACGCGCCGATCTCCTGGGTCTTCGACATGATCTCACTGTACGTGCTCGCGGCGGTGTTCTACTTGACGCTGTCGCGTGCGTTCGCCCAGGGCGAGCACGTGCGGATCGACGTGGTCCTGCGCTCGGTGCCGCCGCACGTCGGGCGCCGGTTGCGTCAGCTGCAGAGCCTGCTCGCAGTGCCGGTGGTCGCGCTGATCGCCTGGTTCGCCGCGGGCAACGCATGGAACGCGTACTCGATGGGTCTGGTGCTCAGCGGCCCCGTGCCGTGGCCGAGCTGGCCGACGCCGCTGCTGACGGCGATCGGCATGTTCCTGCTGGCGGTGCGTCTGCTGCTGGACCTCGCGCACGAGGGCGATCCGTGCGAGCCGCCGGATCCCCTCGAGGCGCGGGAGTAGTTCCATGCTGGCCTTCTCGATCACGCTCCTGCTGTTCGCGCTGCTGCTGATCGGCATGCCGGTCGGCCTGTCGATGGCGGTGGCCGGCGCCGCTGGTCTGTACTTCGCCGGCGGGTTCGCGGTGGTCGAGGGCGTCCTGTCGACCACGCCCGTGTCGGCGGTGCAGGCCTACGAGCTGATCACCGTGCCGATGTTCATCCTGATGGCCGAGCTGATGGTCCTCAGCGGCGTCGCGCAGAACCTCTTCCACGCCGCGCGCGTGTGGGTCGGACGTATGCCGGCGGGTCTGGCGATCGCCACGGCGCTGGCCGGTGCCGGATTCGGCGCGCTGTCCGGCTCGAGCACCGCCTCGGCGGCGACGCTGTCGGCTACGACGGTGCCCGCGATGCTCGAGGCGCGCTACGACCCGAAGCTGGCGACCGGCGTGGTCGCGATCTCGGGCACCCTCGCGATGCTGATCCCGCCCAGCATCGCGCTGGTGCTGTTCGGCCTCATCGCGGACGTCAACATCGGCGCGCTGCTGGTCGGCGGCGTGCTGCCGGGCCTACTGGTGACCGTCGCGATCATCGCGACCGTCCTCGTCATCGTGGCGCTCGATCCGCGGGCCGCGCCGGCGGGGCGCGGCTACACGATGCGCGAGAAGTTCGAGACGCTGAAGGTGACCGGCCCGGCGTTCCTGCTCCTCTTCGCGGTGACCGGCACGATCTACCTCGGCATCGCGACGCCGACGGAGGCCTCGGCGCTCGGCGCGTTCGGTGCCTTCCTGATCACGCTCGTCTCCGGCCGGATGACGATGCGGGCGCTGCAGCGCTCGCTCGCCCGCTGCGCCGGCGTCACCTGCATGATCCTGCTGATCATCCTGGGGGCGAAGGTCTTCGGCTACTTCTTCGCGCTGACGCGGACCACGAACCACATCGTCGAATTCGTCGGAGCGCTCGAGATCTCGCGCTGGGCGATCATCGGGCTGATCTTCACGATCTACTTCGTGCTCGGGTTCTTCATGGACCAGATCGCGATCCTGGTGCTGACGGTGCCGGTGGCGCTGCCGGTGGTCACCGCGCTGGGCTTCGACCCGGTGTGGTTCGGCGTGATCGTGATCGTGCTCGCCGAGGTCGGGCTGGTCACGCCGCCGCTCGGACTCAACGTCTTCGTGGTGTCGAAGTACACCGGCAGACCACTCGGCGAGATATTCCGAGGGGTCGCGCCGCACGTCGTCGCGCACCTGCTGGTCGTCCTGATCCTGGTGATCTTCCCGCAGATCATCCTGTGGCTGCCTTCGACGATGGGACGGTCCTGACCGGGACGCCCCGTGAACCCCATGGCCCGCCGCATCGGTGGCCGATCCTGGAGGAGACGCTCGTGAAATCGTTCCTTTCCAAGTCCCTGCTCGCGACGGTGCTGGCCGCGCCGCTGTTCGCCGGCGTCGCGTCGGCCCAGCAGCAGATCGTGCTGAAGGTCGCCGACCACTATCCGACCGCCTCGCCGACCGCGGCCGCGACCGCGCGCCACTTCATGGCCGAGGTGACCCGCCAGACCAATGGCCGCGTCAAGTTCGAGTACTTCCCGGCCGAGCAGCTGGGCAAGTCGAAGGACATGCTGACGCTGACGCTGACCGGCGTGACCGACATCGGCTTCGCGGCCCCGGCCTACGTGTCCGACAAGCTGCCGCTCGGTGCGGTGGCCGAGCTGCCCGGCACGTTCACCGACTCGTGCGACGGCACCCGGGCGTTCCTGAACATGGCGCGCGAGGGCATCCTGGCCGAACGCGAGTACAAGCCGAACCAGATCCGGCTGCTGATCGCGATGCTGCTGCCGCCTTACCAGATCCTGACGAAGCCCAACATGACGGGCCTGTCCAGCATCCTGGGCCTGAAGCTGCGCACGGGCGGCGGCCTGCAGGACATCTCGACCCGGGCGGTGGGCGGGGTCCCGGTGCGGATCGCCGGCGCCGACGTCTACGAGTCGATGGCGCGCGGCACGCTCGACGGGCTGGTGTTCCCGCTGCCGGCGATCGAGCAGTTCAAGCTCCAGGAGCACGTCAAGTTCTCGACCCAGGGCATGAACTTCGGCAGCTTCGCGTCCACCTACGTGATCAGCGAGCGCAAGTGGAACAGCCTGCCCGCCGACATCCGCGCGATCATGGACAAGGTCGGGCTGGAGACCTCGCTGTACGCCTGCAAGAAGATCGGCGACGACCAGCAACCCGCGGTGGAGCGGCTGAAGGCGGCGGGCATCAGGTTCGTCGACTTCAGCGCCGCCGACAAGGCCAAGGTCGAGGAGGCGCTGCGCCCGGTCGGCCAGCAGTGGGCCAAGCAGCTCGACGAGCGCGGCCTGCCCGGCAGCGCCGTGCTCAAGGCCTACCTGGACGAGCTGCAGAAGATCCGGAAGTGACCGCTGCAGGCGGCGCCGCGTCCTCGCGGCGCCGCCTGCCCCGCTCGACCCAGCCGGTGGGGTCCGCCGGCAGGGCGCCCGGGCGGCACGGAGCCGTCGCGACTTCGAAGCCGCTCGAGCCCGCCGCGGGTCAGACCGCGGCGAGCGCCCGGTCGAGCCGCTCCCGCCAGAGCGCCTTGCGCGTCGGGTCCGCAAAGCCCGCCTCGAAGGAGTTGGCCGCGAGCATGCGCGCCTCCCGCTCGCCGAGCGACGGGTGCGCGGCGAACAGCGCCTCGTAGTTGGCGGTGACGTAGCCGCCGAAGTACGCGGGGTCGTCCGAGTTCACCGTCACGCACAGCCCCTCGGCGAGCAGCCGCGGCAGCACGTGCGCGTCCATCGACGGGTACACGCACGGCTTGACATTGGACAGCGGGCACACCGTCAGCGGCACGCGCTCGCGCGCCAGGCGTCGGACCAGCGCCGGATCGTCGACGCAGCGCACGCCGTGGTCGATGCGCTCGACGCCCAGCACGTCGAGCGCCGACGCGACGTACGCGGCCGGTCCCTCCTCGCCGGCGTACGCGACGCGGTGCAGGTCGAGCTCGCGGCACCGCTCGAACACCCGCGCGAACTTCTCCGGCGGGTGGCCGCGCTCGCTCGAGTCTAGCCCCACGCCGACGAACCGGTCGCGGTACGGCAGCGCGGCCTCGAGGGTCTCGAACACGTCGGCCTCGCTCAGGTGGCGCAGGAAGCACAGGATCAGCTCGCTCCTCGTGCCCAGCGTGCGGGCCGCTTCCTCGCGCGCGCGCCACAGCCCGTCGATCACCGTGCCGATCGGCACGCTGGTGCCACGGCCGCCGCTGCACCCGCCCGAGCGCGCGGCCGAGCCCCAGAGCGAGGCCGGAATCGCACGCCGTGGCCGCTCGCAGCCTTCTCGGGGCACTGCCCGGCGCGTCCGCGGGGCCGACCTCGTGTCGTGCCGCGGCCGTACCTCCGACCTGCAGCTTGCGCCGGGCCAGGGTGAGAGCGTTTGAAATTCCTGGCCCCTCCGTTCGCAGCGGGCAGCGGAACCGACGCGATCAGCCGGGTCGTCAGCGAGCGGCTCGCCGCGAGACTGCGCGTGCCGATCGTCGTGGAGAACCGCGATGCAGGGGCGGCAGTCCGGCCGCGGACAGCTCGCGCCCGTCCGCGGCTACACCCAGTTCTCCACGAGCAGGTCGGGAATCCGGGACAACTCCGCGACATCGTCGGTCACCAGCGTCGCGCCCTGCGTGAGCGCGTGACTCGCGATCAGCAGGTCGTTGTTTCCGATCGGCCTTCCGATCGACTCCAGGTGGCAACGCAGCTTCGCGTACGCGAACCGGCCCTGCCACGGCAGTATCCGCAGGCGCGAAAGGAAATCAGCGACGTCGGCGCGAATGGCCATCGTGCGACTCGCGCCGGCACGCTCGGCGCCGTAGTACAACTCCGCCGCCACGACCTCGGAAACCGCCAGTTCGCTCGGGTCGTGACGCAGGAACGTCCAGAGCACCGACGGCGGTCGTGCCTTCAGGATGTAGCTGCAGATGTTCGTGTCGAGCATGAACATCAGTCGAGCCCGCCCCGGGATTGCGAAGGCGCGTCGTTCCTGTCGGACAGGAAACCGTCGGGCACCGCCGACGGACGACCGAAGAACTCCTCCCAGCCGCCGCGCCGCTTGGGTGTGATGACGAGACTCTGCCCCACCTTCTCGATGAGCACCTCGGCGGTATCGAACCGGCACTCCGCAGGCAGGCGGATCGCCTGACTGCCTCCGTTCATGAAGACCTTGGCGGTGAGTGCATGCATGTTCGGGGCTCCCGGAACGCCGGGATCCGGCCGCGCCACTCGGGTGTCACAGGAGGCGACGTGCTCGTCGAAGTCGGTCGCTGCAAGGATCGAACGGTCCCGCAACGATGCACCCAAGGTGATGGCTGCGGAAGCGACGGAAGGTCTAGTCCGTCCGGAGGGTCAGGCTAGAACACCCCCGGCCTCCCCCCGAACGCCCGCACGTGCCCCGCCGCACTCCCGTACCGCGCCGCGAGCACCATCGCGTGCTTCAGGAACAGCCCCGCATCCCCCTCGTGCGAGAACCCGTTGCCGCCGTGCATCTGCACCGCCGCCTTCGTCACCGCGAGCGCGCTGCGCGAGGCGTGGGCCGCGAGTGCGTGCAGCAGCGAACGGCGCCGCTCGCGCTCCGTATGCCAGCATGCCGCGACCTGCTCGAGCAGCGCGCGGCCGCACTCGACCTCGACGTATAGGCCGGCCATTCGGTGCTGCAGC
Organism: Burkholderiaceae bacterium; assembly: GCA_044359175.1. Lineage (GTDB taxonomy): Bacteria > Pseudomonadota > Gammaproteobacteria > Burkholderiales > Burkholderiaceae_E > UBA4615. The sequence goes on from JBIKMO010000035.1 coordinate 14,767, forward strand.
GCCTGGAACGCGGCGAGCGGCTGGCCGAACTGCCGGCGCGTCTTCAGGTAGTCGATCGTCTCGTCCAGCGACTGCGACGCGGCGCCGATCAGGCGCGCCGCGTTCGCCAGCAGCAGCGCCTCGACCAGCGCACCCACCGCAGCCTCGGCCGCCTCGCCGCTCGCGAGCACCCCGTCCCCGGCGATCGCGACCTCGGCGAACGCGACGTCCGCGGCACCGGAGCCGTCGACGCGCCCGACCGGCTCGACGGTGATCCCGGCGCCCGGCACGTCGACCCGCACGAGCACCACGCCGTCGTCCGTCCGCGCGGCCACCACCACCGCGTCCGCGTGCGTCGCATACGGCACGCCGGCGAGGCGTCCCGTCAGGCGCCCTCCCCTCGCTCGCACGACCCCGCCCGAGGAGGGCACACCGGTCACGAACGATCCGCACAGCGCGGGCACCACGCGTCGCCACCCACCGCCGTCCGCGGGACGAAGCGAGGGCTCCGGCCCGACGAGTCCCGCCAGCTCGGGCACCGCCGCCTCGGCCACCGGCCCCGCGTACAGCGCCTGGCCCGCCGCCAGCCCCACCGCCGCGAGCTGCCCTGCGCGCTCGGGTCCGTCGCCTCCGGCACCGAGCATCTCGCGCAGCCCCAGGCTCTCGATCGTCGCGAACGCAGCGACCGGGTCCGCGCCGTCCCGCGCCGGCGCGGTGTCGGCGACCGCACCCGCGTGCGGCGCCGTACCCGTCCCCACCGCGAACCCCGCATCGATCGCCGCCCGCAGTTCCGCCCGGCTCCCCGCCTGCTCGAACCACCGGCGCGACGCGGCGAGTAGCTCCGCATCCAGCCCGCCCATGCCGCTCATCTCGCTCATCTCGCTCATCTCGCTCACGCCGCTCACGCCGGTCATGCCGGTCATGCCGGTCACGCCGCCCCCTCGCGCGCCCCCGGCCGCGGCATGCCGAGCACGCGCTGCGCGAGGATGTTGCGCTGGATCTCGCTGGAGCCGCCGTAGATCGTCGCGCGCCGCGCGAGCAGGAACGAGCCCGCGGTGTCGACGACATCGCCACCGACCCGGATGCCCACCGCCCCGCCCTCGGCGCCGCAGGCCTCAATCAGCAGGTCGTTGATCTCCTGCAGCAGCTCGGTGCTCGAGATCTTCAGCATCGGCGGGTCGGCCGGGTGGCTGCGGTCGGCCTTCAGCCGCGCCACCGCCGAGCGGTACGCGGCGACGTGGGCGACGAGCCGGATCTCCACGCCCGCGAGCCGATCGCGGAAGGCCGGGTCGTCCAGGAGGCCGTCGCGCTCGGCCACCGCGCGCACCTTGCGCAGCGCCATCAACGCGTTGCGCGGGCTGCCGTTGGACAGCCGCTCGAAGCCGAGGATGTGATTCGCGACCTTCCACCCGCCGTGCAGCGGCCCGAGCAGGTTCGCGCGCGGCACGCGCACGCCGTCGAACCGCATATGCGCGAGCTCGTCCTGGCCGACGATAGTGCGGATCGGCCGGATCGCGATGCCCGGCGAACGCAGGTCGATCAGCAGCATGCTGATGCCCGCGTGCCGCGGCTTTGCCTGCGGATCGGTGACCACCAGCGCGAACATCCAGTCGCAGAAGTGCGCGTAGCTCGACCAGATCTTCTCGCCGTCGACGACGAACGCGTCGCCGTCCTCTACCGCGCGGGTCCTCAGGCTCGCGAGGTCCGACCCGGCCTCGGGCTCGGAGTAGCCCTGCGACCAGAAGGTCTCGCCCGACAGGATGCGCGGCAGGTGGGTGCGCCGCTGCGCGTCGGTGCCGAAGCTCATGATCGCCTGGCCGAGGAAGTTCAGCCCGGTCGGCAGCAGGTAGGGCGCGCCCGCACGGGTGAACTCCTCGAGCAGCACCAGCTGCTGCTCGAGCGTCGCCTCCATCCCGCCGTGCGCCCGCGGCCAGTGCGGCGCGACCCAGCCGCGCTCGAACACGCGGCGGTGCCAGGCGCGCAGCACGGCCGGATCCAGCATCTGCACGTGGTGGCGCGACGCCGCGGGCAGGGCCTCGTCGAGCCACGCCGCGACCTCCTCGCGGAAGGCGCGGTCCTCCGGAGTGTCACGACCGAACAGCATTCACGCTTCTCCCGCAGCATCCGGCGCGCACGGCACCAGCTTCGCGTCCACCGCGAGCCCGCCCGCGCCCCCCGGCACGACCACGAACGGATTGACCTCCATCGAATCGACCGACACCGCGCCGGCGGCCAGCTGCGAGAAGCGGCTCAGCACGTGCGCGAGCGACTCGAGATCCACCGGCCTGCCGCCGCGCCCGCCCTCCAGCAGCGCGCGCCCGCGCAGGCCGCGGATCATCCGCATCGCCACCTCCGCGCCGAAGGGCGCCGGCTGCAGCGCGACGTCGTCCATCGCCTCGACCCACTTGCCGCCGAGTCCGAAGGCCACCACCGGCCCGAACTGCGGATCGCGCCGGAACCCCATGAAGGTCTCCACGCCCGCAGGCGCCATCGCCTGCACGACGACCGCGACACGCTCGCCGCCAGCACCGTCGGCACCGCCCTCCGCGCCCTCGCCCCGCTGCAGGGCCCGCGCCGCGCGCAGCATCGCGCCCGCCGCCTCGCGCACCTCCTCCTCGGTCGCGAGCCCGATCCTCACCCCGCCCACGTCGGCCTTGTGCGCGAGCCCGGGCAGCGAGACCTTGACCGCGACCGGCAGGCCGAGCGCGCGCGCCGCCGCGATCGCGGCCGCCTCGTCGTGCACGCGCATCGTGGGGGCCGCCGGGATGCCGTTGAGCGCCAGCCACGCGAGCAGGGTCGTCTCGTCGCGGGCCTCGGGCACCTCGATCTCGGCCGCCGGCGGCGCGTCGTCGGCGACGTGCGCCCGCAGCCGCACCATCCCGTCCAGCGCCTGCAGCGCGCGCACCGGGTCGACGAAGGCGGGAAAGCCCGCGCGCTGCAGCGCGCCCAGGTTCGCCTCGGACGTGAAGAGCGACAGCAGCACCGGGATCCCGAGGCGATCGAGTCCCGCCGCGCACAGCGCCTCGATCACCTGCGCCACCGACGCGTCCGAGCGGAACGCCGAGGTCAGGAACGCGATGACCGCGTCCACCTCGCCGCTGCGGGCCACCGCCACGATCGGGTCGATCATCAACGGGAAGTCGTTGAGCACCGCCGCGGTGACGTCGACCGGGTTGCGCGACGCGCCGCCCGCCGGGATGCGCGCGTCGAGCCCGGCGCGCAGCGCCGCGGACAGTCCGGGCAGCTCGATGCCCAGGTCCTCGGCCCGGTCGCTCAGCAGGATGCCGGCGCCGCCCGACGCGGTGACCACGCCCACGCACCGCCCCTCCGGCCAGCGACCGGCCGCGCACACCGCCGCCATGTCCACCAGGTCCTCGTACGAGCGGCAGCGCAGCGCGCCCGCCCGCGCGATCGCGGCGTCGAACACCCGGTCCTCGCCGGCGAGCGCGCCGGTGTGCGAGCGGGCCACCTCGCCGCCCAGCGCCGAACGCCCCACCTTCAGCACCAGCACCGCCTTGCCCGCCTCGCGCGCGCGGCGGATCGCGGCCAGCAGCCGCGCGCCGTCGCGCACGCCCTCGATGGCCGCGACGATCACCCGCGTGCCCGCGTGCCCAGCGCCGTAGTCGATGCAGTCAGCCACGTCGACGTCAGCCTCGTTGCCCGTGGTGGTCCACAGCGACACGCCCACGCCGCGCTGCTGCAGCATCACGTACACGTAGGACGCGGTGGCGCCGCTCTGGCTCGCGATCGCCACCGGCCCGGGTGCGTCGAATCCGTCGACCCACAGCGTCGCGAAGCTCGCCGCGACCCGCGCGCCCACGTCGACCATGCCGATGCAGTTCGGCCCGAGCACGCGCAGCCCCGAGGCCGCCGCGCGCTCGACCATCGCCTGCTGCGTGCGCCGCCCCGCCTCGCCCGCCTCGGCGAAGCCCGACGCGAAGACCACCGCCGCACCCACCCGCGCGCGCACGCAGTCGTCGATCGCCGCCGGCACCGCCGCGGCCGGCACCGCCAGCACCGCGAGGTCGATCGGGCGACCGATCTCCGCGAGCGACCGCCGGGCCTCGAAGCCCATGATCTCCGCGTGCCGCGGGTTGACCGGGAAGCACTCGACCGGTGGCACCGAACCGTCGCGGGGCCGCGCGGCCAGGTATCGGACCACGCGCCCGCCGAACTTCGCCGGATCCTCGGAGGCGCCGACGACCGCGACCGAACGCGGCTCGAACAGCGCCCGCAATGAGCCGCGCGCGCCCACGCTCAGCGCTTGCGCGCCTGCTTGATCGCGGCCCACTTCTCGGGCGTCCAGGCCATCAGGTCGTCGACGTCCATGCCCTTGAGCGCGCGGCCGCCGTCGATGGTGATCATGTCCCCGTTCACGTAGCCGGCGGCGTCCGACACCAGGAGCGCGCACAGGTCCGCGAACTCGGCGTGCTGCCCATAGCGCCCCACCGGGATGCTGTGCAGCGTGCGCTGGTCCTTGTCCCGGTCCTCGGGATAGAGCTGCTGCCACGCGCCGGGCGTGGGAAAGAGACCCGGCGCCACCGCGATCGAGCGGATGCCCTTCGGCCCCCACTCCACCGCGAGGCTCTTCGTCATCGCGAGCATCGCGGCCTTGGCCATTGTGAGCGGCACGGTGAACGCCCGGCCCGAGGCCGCGCCCGCGGTCAGCACGTTCAGGATCGTCGCGGGCCGACCCGCCGCGATCCAGCGCCGGCCGGCGGCGAGCGTGCAGTAGGCGTTGCCGTTCATCGCGATGCTGGTGACCGCGTCGAAGGCGCGGGCCGAGAGCGTCTCGGTGCGCGACAGGAAGTTGCCGGCCGCGTTGTTCACCAGCGCGTCCAGCGGTCCCTTCGCCCAGGCCGCGTCCATCATCGCCTCGACCGCCGCGCTGTCGCGGATGTCGCAGGAGATCGCCTGCACCCCGACGCCCAGCTCCTGCCGGATCTCCGCGGCCGTCGCCTCGAGCACCTCGGTGCGGCGTCCGCAGATCACCGGCGCGGCGCCCAGCATCGCCATGCGCACCGCCATCGCCTTGCCCAGGCCGGTGCCTCCGCCGGTGATCAGCACCCGCCTGCCCGCGAGCAGGTCGGCACGGAACGGCGAAGAGGGGGCAGTCAGCTCGCGCATCGGATCAGCCTTTCGACAGGGTGGACAGCAGACGCTCGGCGTTGCCGCGGAACACCGCCTCCAGTACGTCGTCCGGATAGCCTTCCGCGCGCCAATCGCCGGCGATCTTCTCGAAGTTCAGCAGTGGCCAGTCGCAGCCGAACATCACCCGGCGCTTTAACCGCGTGCGGACCTCCTCCTTGAGCTCCGCCGGCAGCCGCTTGGGCGACATGCCGTGGAACTCGATCCACACGTTCGCCTTGTGCAGCAGCACCGCGATCATCTCGGCCGTCCACGGCCACGGATTGCGGCCGACCACGACCTGCAGCTTCGGGAAGCGCGCCGCTACCGTGTCGACGCAGCGCGGGTGGCCGAGCTCGAGCTCGATGCCCAACCCGCCCGGAGTGCCCGCCCCGACCCCGGTGTAGCCCACGAAGAACATCACCGGCACGCGGTTCGCCGCGCAGTAGTCGTAGAACGGCTCGAAGGCCGGATCGACGATCGACAGCCGGTTGCCGATCGCCGAGACCGCGAGCCCGACCAGCCCCGCGTCCGCGGTGCGGCAGCGCTCGAGCTCGTCCAGCCCCGCCTGCCCGGTGTGCGGCGAGAGCTGGACCCAGTTGCCCAGCACGACGTCGGCGTTCGCCTTCTGGAAGGCGATCATCTCGTCGTGCATCGCGCGCACGTGCTCGAGCGGCAGCTCCCGCGTGAAGCCGATGTCGAGCATCGTCCGCACGTTGCTCGCGCGCAGGTAGTCGGCCATCTCCTGCTTCGAGACGAACCGGCACTCGGTCTTCCAGATGTCGACCTGACGCGCCTGCGCCGCCTTTCCGCGCAGCGGATAGAAGGCCTCGGTGCCCCAGTGCGAATGGATGTCCAGGATCGGCTTCATCGCGGCCTCACTCCGCCTTGATGTTCGCCTTGCGCACGACCTGCTGGAACTTCTCGTGGTCCTTGCGCACGACCGTGCGGAACTCGTCGACGCTGCCGCTCATCCGCGCGAAGCCCGCGAGGTTCAGCCGCTCCTGCACTTCGGGCGCCTCCATCGCCTTGGCGACGTCCGCGTTCACGCGCGCGATGACGTCCTTCGGCGAACCCGGAGGCGCGAACAGGCCGAACCAGGTGCTGAGCTCCAGCCCCGGGAAGCCCGCCTCGACCACGCTCGGCACGTCGGGCGCGAAGCGCGAGCGCGTGCCGCTGGTCACCGCCAGCACGCGCAGCTTGCCCGCCTTGACCTGCTGCATCTGCAGCAGCGAGTCGAACATCAGCTGGTTCAGCCCCGACATCAGATCGACCATCGCGGGCGCGCTGCCCTTGTAGTGCACGACGTTGAACTGCGTGTTCGTGCTCATGCCCAGCAGCTCGATCGCGAGGTGGTTGGTCGTGCCCACGCCTGGCGTCGCGCCGTTCAGCTTGCCCGGCTGCTTGCGGGCCAGCTCCACCAGCTCGGCGACCGAGTTCGCCTGCACCGACGGGTGCACGTACAGCGCCCACGGCGTGGAGACCAGCGGCACCACCGGCTCGAAGTCCGCGATCGGGTCGTAGGGCGGCTTGCTCTGCAGCAGCGGGTTGACGATCAGCACGCCGGTCGAGGACATCAGCAACGAGTAGCCGTCGTTGGGCGCCTTCGAGCCCGCGAGCGTGCCGATGCTGCCGCCGCCGCCGGGCCGGTTCTCCACCACGACCGACTGGCCCCACATCTCGGTGAGCTTCTGCGCGACCGCGCGCGCGAGCAGGTCCGCGTGCGCCCCCGGCGTGTACGGAATGATCATCCGCACTGGCCGGCTCGGCCAGCGGTCCTGGGCACGGACTGCCGCCGCCGGCAGGGTCGCGGCACACGCGAGCGTCAGCGCGCCGCCGAGCATCGTCCTACGGTCCATCCCTGTCTCCTCGTTCGTTCGCCCGCGGATCACGCCGCCGGGCTGTTGTTCCGCATTGAGTAACACCGTGCTACAGTACGTAACGATGGTGACAGCGGGTCGGAACGGCGTCAAACGAGGACGTCGGCATCCCGCATCAGGCGATGGTCAAGGTCCTGGTCAAGGCATTGCGCGTGGTGGAGTTCCTGTCGGGCCAGGAGCTCGACGCGGGCGTCTCCGAGATCGGCCGCGCAGTGGGCCTGGACAAGGTCACGGTGTTCCGGCTGCTGCAGACCCTGGTGCAGGAGGGCTACGTCGAGCACGACGCGGACAGCGGCCGCTACCGGCTCGGCGTGAAGCTGTGGGAGATCGGCAGCCGCGTGGTGGGCCCGCAGCGGCTGGGGCAGGCGGCGAACGAGGCGCTGAAGGGCCTGGCCGCGGCGAGCGGCGAGACCGCCTACCTCGCGATCGTGAGCGGCACCGAGGCGATCTTCCTTGACAAGGTCGACAGCCAGGCGGCGGTGCGCATCCACACCCCGCTCGGCGCGCGCATCCCGCTGCACTGCGGCTCGGCGAGCAAGGCGCTGCTCGCGTGGCAGCAGGAGGAGGTGATCGCGCGCGTGTGCGCCGACCTGCGGCCGCTCACGCCCTTCACGATCGTCGAGCCGCAGGCGCTGCGCGCGGACCTCGCCACGATCCGCCGCCGCGGCTACTCGGCGGCGAGCCAGGAGTGGCGCGAGGGGATCTCGGGGGTGGCGGCGCCGATCCGGGACGGGTCGGGCGCGGTGGTGGCGGCGCTCGCGGTGTCGGGGCCGAGCAACCGGCTCACGGCGACGCGCACGCGGCAGCTGGCGCCGGCGGTGGTGAGCGCGGCGCAGGGGGTGTCGGCGCGGTTGGGGTGGTCGGGGGTGGCCCCCCGGGTTGCCGGCGGTGCACCTTGACGCGCCTTCACACGAGACGAACCGGCTTTCCGGCGATCGTCCGCTCGCATCGGCCGACGAGGCCTCGGCGTCCACGCATCCGGCGCCCATCCGCAGACGGCGGCACCCGGCGCGTCAGGCGGGGTTCAACCTGAAGTCGAACTCGAGCGTATGGAACGGCGCGTCGCGATGCGAGCCGTCGGGGGCGGTGCCTGGTTCGTGGCGAACCCAGTCCGCGACCAGCGAGGGGCGCACCCCGAACACCGCGTCCGAGTCGAGGTAGGCGCCGCCGCGCCTGAAGACGTGCGTGATCAGCCGCTCGTAGCCGGGTGCCGAGATCATGAAGTGCAGGTGCGCGGGGCGCCACGGATGTCGGCTGGTCGCCTCGAGCAGGCGACCCACGGGTCCGTCGACAGGAATCGGATAGGCCTCGGCGACGATCGTCCAGAAGCGGTAGCCGCCATCGGCATCGGCCCGCAAGACGCCTCGTGCCTGGGGATGACCGAGTCCGGGGCGCTGCACGTCGTAGAGGCCCTCCGCATCGGCCTGCCAGACCTCTATCTCCGCGTGCGGCACGGGCTCGCCGCGCGGCCCGCGGATCGTTCCCGACACCCAGCACGGCTCGCCCACGGCCCCGCCGGCGACGTCCTGCCCGAGTTCGAAGTGCGGTGCGCCTTCGACGTGGAACGGACCGAACACCGTCGGCTCGGTGCAGCCCGCGGGCTTCGCGTTGTTCTGGTCGGTGACGACCATCGACAGGCCCAGTACGTCCGACAGCAGGATGAACTCCTGCCGCGTGGTGTCGCACTTCTGGCCGACGGCGGTAAGGAAGCGGATCGCCTCGAACCACTCGGTCTCGGTGAGCCGCGTCTCGCGTGCGAACGCGTGCAGGTGGCGGGTAAGCGCGACCACCAGCTCGCGCAGGCGCGCATCGGGCGTGGCCTGCAGCCGGGCGATCACGTCGGCGGTGATCGGGGGGTCGGCAACTTCGGGCATGGGGGTCTCCCGGATCGGAGTGGGACGGGATGGAAGTGGATCGGATTCGAGTGGAACGGGGATCTCGACTTACCTGCGTTCGAGTCGCTGCGCGGGAACGATCAGGCCGGCTACGGCGATCCGTTCGAGGGCGACGCGCGCGGATGCAACTGCTTCTCGACACCAACGTGATCTCCGACTTCGTTCGCGGCGAGCCCCTGGTTCGGCAGGCGTTGCTCGAATCGATCACGGTTCTTTCCCATCACCCGGCCGATGCACGTGAAACCGGCGATATCCGCGCAGCGCTGGAAAGCGGGGGGCAACCGATCGGCCCGTGAGACGCGATGATCGCCGGAACAGCCCGACAGCGGAATCCGACGCTGGTGACTCACAACGCCCGCGAATTCTCGAGGGTTACGGACCTGCGTTGCATGGACTGGCGCGAACGGCGCTCCGGCAGCCCGAGGAGGTGATCGCGCGGGTGTGCACCGAAGCTGCGCCCGCTCACGCCGTTCACGATCACGGACCCGCAGGCGCTGCGCGCCGACCTGGCCGCGATCCGCTGCCGCGGCCGTTCCACGGCGCGGTTGGGGTGGTCGGGGGGCGCGGGCGATGTGGCGTGACGGGACCGGGAAGGGAGTTCGCCGGCTGTGCCGCACCATCACCCGGCCCGCGCTGTCGGACGAGGGCATCCGGGTGAACGCGGCAGGGCAGGTGCAGCTGGAGCTGTAGACGCCGTGGCGAGATGGCACGACGCATCGGGTGATGAGTCCGCTGGAGCTCATGCAGCGGCTGGCGGCGCGGGTGCCGCGGCCGCGGCTGCACCTGATCCGGTACCACGGGGTGCTGGCGCCCCACGCGAAGCTGCGGGCGC
>JBIKMO010000213.1:0-7670 GCA_044359175.1 Burkholderiaceae bacterium
CGCCGGTCCGGTGGCGTTGACCGCGAACAGCCGCGCGAGCCGTACCGGATCGAGCATCGCCAGCGACTTCTCCGGGCGCAACCCGTCGGGCGCGTGCAGCAGGCCGCTGGCGACGATCACCCGGCGCACCGGCGCGAGCGTGCGCGCGAGCTCGGCGGCCGCGGCGATGCTGGGCTCATCGGTGAGGTCGATCGTGCCGCGCAGCAGCCGCCCGCCGAACGCCTCGACCGCATCCGCCGGGGCCGCGGCCGGCGCCGGGCGCGGGCGCGGGCGCGACAGCGCCAGAACGCTGGCCACGTCGTCGCGCGCGAGCAGCGCCTCGACCAGGGCCGCGCCCAGCCCACCCGAGGCGCCGATCACCACCGCGCCGGATCGGGGCGCCGTCATGACGCCACGCGGGGCGCAGGCCGGTTGCTCGCGGACGACAGGCTCACAGCGCGATCGTGACGCCGCCGGGAACCACCCGCGCGTGCCCGTTCACGAAGGCGGGATCGTCCGAGGCGAGGTACACGGCCGCGGCTCAGTCCCGCCATCCGGCGTCGATCCGGTCGAGACGGCGCAGCATCGCCGGCCATTCGTCGCGCCCGAGCGGACTCGCCGGGTTGCCGAAGCCGCGCGCGGCGGTCTTCGCGCTCACCGCCTCGCCCGGCATCGACAGCGGGGTACCGCAGGCCATCGCCGCGAGCTGCGCGTCGCAGGCCTTCTCGAGGTGGAAGCACATGCTGAAGGCCTCGGCCACCGTGCGCCCGGCCACCAGCAGGCCGTGATTGCGCAGGATCAGCACCGGCCGATCGCCGAGGTCGCGGACCAGCCGCTCACGCTCCTCGAGTTCGGTGGCCAGCCCCTCGTACGCGTGGTAGCCGACGCGACCGTGGAACAGCTGCGCGTGCTGCGACAGCGGCAACAGCCCGCACTCGAGCATCGATACCGCGATGCCGGCGCGCGTGTGGGTGTGGATCACGCAACCCACGTCCGGGCGCGCGCCGTGCACCGCGCTGTGGATCACGAACCCGGCGCGGTGGATCCGGGCGGGCTCGCGATCGGCCGGGGCGTCGATCGGCATGCCGTCCAGATCGATCTTCACCAGCGAGGAGGCGGTGATCTCGTCGAACGCCAGGCCGAACGGGTTCAGCAGGACGTGCTCGTGCGGCCCGGGCACCCGCGCCGAGATGTGCGTGTAGACCAGGTCGGTCCAGCCGTGCAGCGCGGCGAGCCGGTAGCAGGCGGCCAGGTCGAGTCGCGCCTGCCGCTCGGCGGCCGATACGCCTGCGCGCAACGTGCCGATCGTCGGGGCGTTCACGCGAGCAGCGCCTCGTAGCGGATGCCGGCGCGGCGCAGGCTCGCGTCGAACATCGCCTGACCGGGCCGGCTCTGGCCGGCGATCATCGCGTGGCGCTGGCGCGGGATCGCCCGCAGCACCGCCTCGGGCACGGGCATGTCGGGGCCGGCCATCGAGGCGGCCGCGAGCTGGACCTCGCAGGCGCGCTGCAGCGACCACAGCGTGCGGAACGCCTCGGGCACGCTGGCGCCGGCCACCAGCAGGCCGTGGTTGCGCAGGATCAGCACCTCCTTGTCGCCCAGGCTCGCGACCAGGCGACGCTGCTCGTCCAGGTCGGTGGTCACGCCCTCGAAGTCGTGGTAGGCGACGTTGCCGTAGAACTGCGCGCCGTAGAAGTTGTCGTGCGACAGCCCCGCGGCCTTGCTCGCCACCGCCACCCCGGCGGTGGTGTGCACGTGCATCACGCAGTGCGCGTCCGGCCGCGCGCGATGGATCGCCGCGTGGATCACGAAGCCCGCCGGGTTCACCGGCCAGGGCACGTCGTCGAGCTTGCGGCCGTCGACGTCGATGCGCACCAGGTTGCGCGCGGTGACTTCGACGTAGTGCAGCCCGTACGGATTGATCAGGAACGACGGCGGCTCGCCCGGCAGCCGCAGCGTCAGGTGGTTGAAGATCATCTCGGTCCAGCCGAGGTGATCGAACAGCCGGTAGCACGCGGCGAGCTCCAGCCGCGCGCACCACTCGGCTTCGGCCATGCCGTGCGGTCGGGCGCGGGCGACGTCGTGGGTCATGTCCATCACGGTGCTCCCAGCCCTAGTCGACGCGCGCGCCGGAGCGCTTGACCAGCTCGGCCCAACGCAGTGCGTCGCGCGGCACCAGCGCCGCGAGCGCCTCGAGCGTCATCGGGTTCGGCTCGACGCCGACCCTGGCGAGCTGCTCGCGGAACTCGGGCGTCGCGAGCGCCTTGTTCAGCTCGCCGTTCATCCGGGCGAGGATCTCCGGCGGCACGCCGTTGGGCACCGCCACCGCCTGCCAGGCCTGCAGGTCGATCTCGCGATCGAACTCGGTCATCGACGGCACCTCGGGCGCGAGCGGCGAGCGCTGGGCGCCGGTGACCGCGATCGCCTTGACCCGGCCGGCGCGGATCTGCGGCATCGCGATCGCCACGTCGATGAACATGAAGTCGATGCGCCCGCTCATCACGTCGGAGAGCGCCTGCACGCTGCCGTTGTACGGGATGTGCGTGGCAAACACCCGGTGCCGGCTCTTGATCATCTCCGTCACCAGGTGATGCACCGTGCCGTTGCCCGGCGACCCGAAGTTGTAGCGACCCGGCTTGCCGCGCAGTTCGGCGACCAGTTCGCGGACGCTGGCGGCCGGGAAGTCCGGGCGGGTGACCAGGAACAGCGTGACGTTGCCGATCATCGCGACCGCGGTCAGGTCGCTCGGCTTGACCTGCGCGTCCCGGAACAGCGCGGGCGCGATGCCGAGCGTGGTGGTGGTGGCGACCATCATCGTGTAGCCGTCGGGCGCGGCGCGCGCGACCTGCTGCGCGGCCAGCAGCGTGCCCGCGCCCGGCCGGTTCTCGACCACCACCGGCTGACCGAACGCGAGCCGATAGCGATCGGCCACCGCACGGCCGAGCGTGTCGGTGAGGGCGCCCGGCGGAAACGGTACCAGCAGGCGCAGCGGCCGATCGGGCCACGCGGGCTGCGCATGCACGGCCGGCGCGAGGCCGGCCGCACCGAGCGCGGCCGCGGCGCGCAGCAGGTCGCGCCGGATCGTGCGCGGGACCGGGCCCGGCGGGAGCGAAGCAGAAGGTCGATCGATCATGGCGAGGTCTCCATGCGCGTCATCGAACGGCGCGCCGCGTCACGACGGGTTCAGCCGCGCTCGAACTCGCGGGTCGGGCGGCGCCCGGGATTGGCCGGCACCACCCCGTGGCCGCTCGGCAGCGGGGCCACGCCGTCCTCGGGCAGGTAGTCGCCGGTCACGCCGGTCACCGGCTCGCCGGCGATCGTCACCCGCTCCATCGTGCGTCGCTGCGGGTAGTAGTCGTGCGGTGCATAGTGGTGCACCGAGCGGTTGTCCCACATGACGATCGTGTGCGGCGCCCACTTCACGCGCAGCTGGTACTCGGGGATGGCCGCGCGCGAATACAGGTATTCGAGGATCATCCGGCTCTCGTCGTCCTTCAGGCCCTTGATGCGGACGCAGAACTGGGGATTGACGTTGAGCACGCGGCGGCGGCTCACCGGGTGCACGCGCACCACCGGATGCCACGGATTCGGATACTGTGCCTCCAGCTCGCGCAGCTTCGCCTGGTGCTTCTCCGAGGCGGTGAACAGACCGCGCCAGGGCTTGAAGTCGTGAAGCGCCTCCAGCCCATGGATGTAGCGCTTCATGCGCTCCGACAGGCCGTGGTAGGCCGCGGTCATGCTCGAGAACAGCGTGTCGCCGCCGTACTCGGGCACGACGCGCGCGCGCAGCACGGTCGCCATCGGCGGCTGCTGCCGAAACGTCTCGTCCGCGTGCCACTGGTCGGTCAGCGCCGGCGGGTTGTCGGCCGAATAGTCGAGCACGATCACCTCGCGGCGGTCGTCCAGGTTCGGCGAGAACGGATGGATCGACAGCGGCCCGAAGCGCTGCGCGAACGCGATCTGCTGATCGAGCGTGACGTCCTGGTCGCGGAAGATCAGCACCTCGTGGCGCACGAACGCGTCGTGGACGGCAGCGAAGCTCGCGTCGTCGAGCGGCTCGCGCAGGTCCACGCCGCGGATCTCCGCGCCGATGTTGCCGCCCAGGCGGATCACCTGCACGTTCGGGGCCGGGGTGCCGATCGGGCCGGGTGCGTTCATGTCGGTCTCCACGCCCCGTCCGCGGTGCGGGGCCGATCGAGGCATTGTCCGCAGGCGCGGGCCACGCCGTCAAACCGCGCCGCCGGCACCGCGATGGGCCCGAGGCCGCGAACCGGGGCGCGACCCGCGGCCGGGTCGGACCCCGCAGGCCGCCGGCACCGCCACCGCCGTCAGCCGGGGATCCGCACCGGCAACCGGGTGTAGCCGCGTACGAAGTTCGACAGCACCCGCTGCGGCGGCCCGACCACCTCGATCGCCGGAAAGCGCGGCAGGATCTCTTCCCAGAGGATGCGCAGCTGCAGCTCGGCCAGCCGGTTGCCGACGCAGCGATGGATGCCGAAGCCGAACGACAGGTGCTGGCGCGGCCGCGGCCGGTCGATGACGAACGCTTCCGGATCGTCGATCGCGGTCTCGTCCCGGTTGCCCGAGTAGTACCACATCACCACCTTGTCGCCCGTGCGGATGGTCTTGCCGCCGAGCTCGGCATCGGCGAGCGCGGTGCGGCGCATGTGCGCGAGCGGGGTCTGCCAGCGGATGATCTCCGGCACCGTCGAGCCGATCAGGGCGGGGTCGGCGCGAAGCTTGGCCCACTGCTCCGGATGGCGGTGGAAGGCGAGCACGCCGCCGGTCATCGAGTTGCGCGTGGTGTCGTTGCCGCCCACGATCAGCAGCACCAGGTTGCCCAGGAACTCGCGCGGGCTCATCCCGCGGGTGGCTTCGCCGTGGGCCAGCATCGAGATCAGGTCCGGAGCGGGCGGCGCGTTGACGCGCTCGTTCCACAGCCGCGTGAAGTAGGCCAGGCACCGGCCCAACTCCTCCCAGCGCTGCGCCTCGGAGCGCAGCAGGTGCCGTTCGCCGACGTGCGCGGTCGACACGTCCGACCACCAGGTGAGCAGCCGCCGATCCTGCATCGGCACGTCGAACAGCGTGGCCAGCATCCGCGTGGTCAGCTCGATCGACACCCGTTCGACCCAGTCGAAGGTCTCGCCGCGCGGCAGCGCGTCGAGCACCTCGCAGGTGCGCTCGCGGATCAGCGCCTCCATCCGCGCCAGGTTCGCGGGCGCGACGATCGGGCTCACCACCTTGCGCTGCTCGTCGTGGCGCGGCGGATCCATCGCGATGAACATCTGCAGCCGCTGATCGGTCGGCGGATCGAAGATGCCCACGCCGCCGTGGGTCCAGTCGGACGAGTAGGTGCGGTGGTCGGTGTCCACCGCCATGATGTCGGCGTAGCGGGTCACCGACCAGAACGCGCCATTGACCGGGTTCACCGTCCAGTGCACCGGGTCGTCGCGCCGCAGCCGCGCGAACTGGTGGCGCACGCTGTCGTCGGCGAACAGCCGCGGCTTGGAGGGGTCCACCTGCTCCAGCGGCATCGAGAAGGCCTCGACCCGGGCGAGCTCGTCAGCGGTCGGAGCGGAATTCATCTCGCACGTCCTCGAGTTCGGTGGGGTTCGCCGATCATGATCGGTGACCGCGCGGGCGGCAAGCGCGGCGGCGAGCGCAGCCGCGGGGGCGCGGGGCCTCAGCCGGCGATCCGAGCCGTGGACGGGGTCCGGGGTTGACCGACAGACGCCGATCAGAAGTCCCACCGGGTCGGATGACCCTCGATCGTCAGATGCCAGCAGATCTGATTCATCAGGGCCGAGATCCGTTCGGCTTCGCGCCTGGGTTCCCACCAGGAGTCCGATCGCGGCGGCTCGACCCACAGGCGTCGGTACGGGTCGTGCCGCACCTCGGCGCGGATACCTCCCGACGCCAGCAGGGTGACGAGCGCCTCGTCGAACGTCCGGGCCGACGCGAACCGTGCGGGTTCGACCGCCTGGGCTTGCCCGGAGCCGTGCGCCCTGACGATCTCATCGAGGGTGGCGAACAGCCGTCGATCGCGCAGTTCGCGGCTGCGGTAGGTCGAGAGCAGCGCCTCGCGCTCGGCCCGCAGGTTCGGCGCCGTCAGCAGCCGCTCGAGCTCGATCAGCTGGGCCCGCGGTGTCGGCGCGACCGCGCGGTCCGCCGCCCACCGCAGTGCGGCGTCGCGCACCTGCTCGCGTATCCACGGCAGCTCGAACTGCGCTTGCGCCTGCAACCGGTCGAGCACGAGGCGCTGCGCGGACTGTTCGAACTGCGGCGTGCGCTGGTGGGCCGACATCGCACGCGGGTCGATGTACTCGTTGACCAAGGTCTGAAGCAGCTGCTGGCGCAGCGACGGATCGGTGAAGGTCGCGTTCGCGATCGACGACGCTCTGACCACCGACTCGGCCAGCGCCACCATCGGGTCGAACGGTGCGAGCAGCTGCCGCAGGGCGTCGCGCATCGCGGACTCGATGCGCGGATAGTCGACCGCGAAGTCGAGCGTCTTCAGCCCGGCAAGACGCTGCGCGACCTCCCCCCAGGGGCGATGCTCGCCGTCCCTCAGCGGCGGCGAGGCCGCATCGCCCGCGCTGCCCGCCCGCAGCGCGTACCAGAACGCGACCTGCGCCGCGAGCGACGCAACGAAGTTCGCCGACTGCCCATCCTCCCACGGCCGGTACAGCCCGTCGGACCGTCCCGCGTCATACGCCAGTTGCAGTTCCCTCAGGTGCTGCAACATGAGCGCGGAATCGAGCAGATCCTGCTTCGTGGGCGCGACCACCGGCAGGCCCTGCAGGTGACGCAACCCGTCGCGAGCGGGGCCGACCAGGTACTGCCGAGCGGTGTCGCCGTCCCAGGTCGGGGGATAGATCCCGTGGTAGGGCCCGGCGGAGGGCGCCGAGCCCGCGGTCCCGCGGTCGACATGGAAGCCCACCAGGCCCGCCAGGTCGTTCAGCGTGCCGAACTCGGGCCGATTCGTGACCACTCGACCCAGATCGCCCAGGGTGTCGCCGGACAGGGGCTCGGAAGAAACGTGAGCCCGCCACGCGATCGCGAGCGCATGCAACCCCACCTCGCCGCCGCGCCCAAGGACCAGCGCGCCCAGCATCCGCTCGATGACCGGCTCACCGAAACGCTCGATCAGCCGATCGTGCGCGGCCCTCGCCGCGCCGAACAGGGCGCCCGTGTCGACGCCGAGTCTCGGCTCGCCGCCGGTCGTCCGCTTCGCGACGAGGTGATCCGAGTCGCCCGCCAACTGCCGATACGCCCGCAGACGCCGCGCCGGCGAACCCTCGTCGGCGGACCCGCCGGAGCGGGTCGCGGGCGCCTGCAGCTGCGGCTGCTGTAGCTGCTGCCGGACGATCCGGGGGTGGGCGGGCGGGACGGTGACCCCCGTCTCGGCCCGGGCACCGCCGCCCACCCGCCCGCCCCCGGGCGTCGGACGCAGCACCACCTGGCCGGCCACGCCGCCGTCGCCGCGGATGCCCGTGGCCGTGATCACCTCGCCGTGCGCGTGCCGCTCGCGCCCGCCGCGCGGCCCGTTCCAGTCGTAGCGGATCCGATGCCCGCTGCGCGCATCCACGATGCTGTAGCCCGAACCCAGTCGGATCGGCGTCGCCGCCAGTCCGGCCACGGTCAGCGCCTGCTGCGTCAGCGCCAGGCCGGTCAGCCACCCGAACTCGCGC
>JBIKMO010000214.1:0-7646 GCA_044359175.1 Burkholderiaceae bacterium
TACATCGGCTACATGACGTTCGTGATCGCGTGGGTACGGATCAATGGCGGCGGCACCGGGCTGGTGATCCTGGTCTGGGTGGTGCTCGGCGCGGCCACGCTCGCCGCACCGGCGATCTGGGCCGGTCCGTGCGAGCGCTGGCGGGGAGGACGCCCGCTCGCCGGGGTGATGGCGGTGCTCGCCGCCGGCGCGGCGCTGCCGATGGCGTCGGTGCACCCGGTCGCGATGCTCGCCTCGGCGGCGCTGTTCGGCGCGTCGATGTTCAGCGCACCGTCGGCGGTGAGCAGCCTGATCAAGCACAGCCTGCCCAAGCCCGCTTGGGGCTCGGCGATGGCGACCTTCACGGTCGCGTTCGCCGCGAGCCAGATCGTCGGTCCGGTCGCGACCGGTTGGGTCGCCGACCGCCACGGATCGCTCGCCCCGGGGCTGACCGCGTCGGCCGCGGTACTCGGGCTGGGCGCGCTGCTCGCGTTCGCGCAGCCGGACCGGCGCGGCACGCCCGGCTGAACCGCGCGCGTCGGTTCAGCGCGTCTCGAACAGCCCGGAGTCACGCATCGCGGCCACGCCGGTGCGCGCGAGGCCAGCGATCTGCACCGCCGCATCCTCGGCGCGCGGCGAGGTCGTGCGCACCGACCAGAACTCGCGGCCGCTCGCCGCGTCGATCAGCGCGGTATGGGACGCGTACGCGGTGAGCGGGCGTGCGGCGCCGCCGATCGGGATCGACACGCCGATGCCGCCGTAACCGAAACCGCCCCGACCGAACCCCCCGCCCAGCCCGAAGCCGAACGTCGGGCCCGGGGGCGGCGCCACGACCCCGGCGACCGTGATCGACGACAGCACCGCGACCGTCGCACCCGTATCGCGTGCGCTGCGGGCGATCGCATCGGCGCCCGCCGCTGCGTCCGCAGGCTGGGGTGAGACCACCGGGCGTGCGCCGGCCTCGCGCAGCGCGGCCGACAGCCGGTCCTCGCACAGCCGGGCGAGCGTGCCGTCGGCACCGCGGCAGGACACCAGCACCGACGCGTCGCGCAGCGTGCGCGAGGCGAACGACGGGTCGGACCACTGGCCGTCGTGGCGGGGCGCCGCGCAGGCGGTGAGCAGCGCCGAGGCGGCGAGTGGCAGGAGCCGAAGGGTGTGGGTCATGGACGGTTCCCGGGAACGGAGTCGGCGCAGGACGTGGGCTGCGGGATCGGGGTGGAGGGCGGGATCGCCGCTTCAGCCCGATCGGCGCGTGAGGCCCGAGCGCACCGCTGCGCCGAGCAGGGCGAGCAGCACGCCGCAGCCCGCGATCAGCGGTCCCCACCCGAGCCACGGCCCGAGCCGCGCCCCAGCCGCGACGCCAGCCGACTGCCCGACGAAGATCGCCACGGCGAACAGTCCGACCGCGGTGGCGCGCGACTGCGGCGCCAGCTGGGTCGCCAGCGTCTGCAGCGTATTGTGCAGCATGTAAAAGCCCAGTCCCGCGACGCCGCAGCACGCGGCCGCGCCACCCCAGGCACCGAGCGGCCCGCCGAGGGTCGCGGCCGCGACCCCCGCGCCCAGGCCCGCCGCGATCAGCAGCCCGCCGGCCACCGCGAGGCCGGGTTCGCCGAGGCGCGCGATCCAGTGGCGCGCGGTGGTCGCGTACGCGAGGCCGCCCACGCCCACCGCCGCCACGGCGGTCCCGGCGGCGGCGAGCGTGAGGCCGGCGCGCTCGTGCAGGAACGTCGGCACGAATGCGAGCGCGCCGAACATCAGCGCGCCCTCGGCCGCGGCGGCCGCGAGCAGCGCCGGCGCGCCGGGGCGGCTCAGCACCGCCCACCAGCCGTGCACCAGCGAGCCCGGCGGCGGCTGCGGCGGCGGTCCAACCCGCGCATGCAGGCGCATCGCCAGCAGGCCGGGCACGACGAACGCGGCCGCCAGCGCGGCGAACGCGGTACGCCAGCCGACCGTGTCGGCGGCGATCCCGCCGAGCACCTGCCCGGCGATCATGCCGGTCAGCGTGCCGGTTGCCAGCCGCGCGAGCGTCGCCTGCCGCTGCGCGTAGGCCACCGTGTCCCCGACGTACGCGATCGACAGCGGGATGATCGCGGCGCACAGCGCGCCGGTGGCCAGCCGCGCCACCGACAGCGCTGGCAGCGTGGGCGCGACCGCGCAGGCGATCGAGCCGAGGCTCGCCGCGAGCGCGGCCCACCCGATCACCCGCAGCTTCCCGACGCGGTCGCCCAGCGGGCCCCAGAGCAGCTGCATCAGCCCGTAGCCGAGCGAGAACAGCACGATCACCGGTGCGGCCTGCGCGGCGTCGGCGTTGAATTCGCGCGCGAGCGCCGGCAGCATCGGGTCGGCGATCCGCACCGAAGCCATGCTCGCGAAGCCGGCGGCGGCCAGCGCCGGCAGCACCCCGACGCGTGCGCCGGTGATCGGCGCGCTCAGGGCGAGGTCTGCCGGAAGGTGTCGCAGGCCTGCAGGCTGCCGGTGCGCATGCCCACCGAGAACCAGTGCACGCGCTGCTGGCTCGAACCGTGGGTGAACGCATCGGGTACGACCACGCCCGAGCCGCGGCGCATCATCCGGTCGTCGCCGATCTGCGCGGCCGCGTTCAGACCGGCCTCGACATCGGTGCGGTCGATCCAGCCGCGCGCCTTCTGCGAGTGGTGCGCCCACACGCCCGCGTAGCAGTCCGCCTGCAGCTCGAGCCGTACCGACAGCGCATTGGACTGTCGCTCGGCCACACGCTGCTGCAGCCCCTGCACCTCGCGCATCGTGCCCATCAGCTGCTGGATGTGATGGCCGACCTCGTGCGCGACCACGTAGGCGGCGGCGAAGTCGCCGGGCGCCTGGAACTTGCGATGCAGGTCGTCGTAGAAGGTCGTGTCGATGTAGACGGTCTGATCCAGCGGGCAGTAGAACGGACCGGAGGCGGACTGGCCGGTGCCGCACGCGGTGGGTGTGCGGCCATGGAACATCACGAGCCGAGGCGCCCGATATTGCGCGCCCATCTGCCGGAACAGCGCCTGCCAGACATCCTCGGTGCTCGCGAGCACGACCGACGTGAAGCGGCCCGCCTCGTCGGTGACCGGCCCGGTGCGCCCCTCGACCCGCTGCGGTGCGCCGCCCGACGAGCCCGCACCCTCGATCAGCCCGAGGGTCACCATGGGGTTGATGCCGAAGATCCAGCTCGCGAGCAGCGCGAGGATCACCCCGACGATACCGACGCTGCCGCCGCGCCGCACGGCGCCGCCGCGGCCCGCGCCGCGCCGGTCTTCGACATGCTCGCTCTGACGTTGGTCCTCCCAGCGCATGGCTCTCCCCGCGGTGCGCGCAGCCGGGCGATTGTAGCCGCGGGTGCGGTCGCGGGTCATCGGCCGCGTCGGCACGAGGCTCGGAAGCGGCGCGCCGCGGGTTCCGGCACGCCGGATTGACGTCCGCGGCGCAGCGCCTAGACTGCCCCCAGCGCGCCGCAGGCGCTTCGGAGACCCGCAGATGTCGCAGTCGGATACCGATCCGGTCCACGCCGAGTACGGCCGGATCACCCAGGCCGAGATCGACCGCATCCGAGCCCGCTTCGGCAAGGTCTACCCGATCGAGTTCCCGTTCGTTCGCCACGTCAACCGTGACAGCATCGAGCATGTCGCGCGCGCGATCGGCGACGCCAATCCGCTCTGGCTGGATCCGCAGCACGCGGCCCGCTCGCGCTACGGGCGGCTGGTCGCCCCCCCGGCGCTGCTGTACGCGGCCGCCTGGGGCAGCTGGGACCTGCGCCGCGGCCAGGGCCTGCCCGGCGTGCACGGACTGCACTCCAGCGATCGCTGGCTGTATCACCGGCCGCTGCTCGACGGCGACGTCGTGCGTGCGACCAAGACCCCGGTGCGGCTCGACGAGATGACCGGCAAGTGGACCGGCCGCGCGATGCTGCAGGCCGACGAGATCCGCTTCTACAACCAGCGCGACGAACTGGTGGCGCTGCAGGTGTTCTCGGCGATCCGGGGCGAGCGCGAGGCCGGCAAGAAGGCCGGCAAGTACGCGAACGTGAAGAAGGCGGTCTACACCGACGAGGAGATCGAGCAGATCGACCGCGAGATCGCCGCCGAGGTGGTCCGGGGTGCGACGCCGCGCTGGTGGGACGACGTGCAGGTCGGCGAGCCGATGCAACCGCTGGTGCGCGGCCCGCTCACGGTCTCGGACATGATCGCGTGGATGATGGGGATCGGCTCGCCGCACATCCGAAGCGGCCAGCACTGGCTCGCGTACCGGCGGCGCTCGCCGAAGGTGGCGGTCAAGGACCCGGTCACGCGCATCCCCCAGGCGGTCGAACGCGTGCACTGGGACCCGTACATGGCTGCCGAGATCGGGATGCCCGACGCCTACGACTACGGCTCGCAGCGCGGCGGCTGGGCGTCGCACTTCCTGACCAACTGGGCGGGCGACGACGGCTGGGTGGCCGAGTGCTATCCGTTCTACCGCGGCATGAACTTCATCGGCGACGTCACGCGCATCCGCGGCGAGGTCGTCGCGAAGTGGACCGGTCGCAGCGGCATCGGTTACGTCGACGTGAGGTTCGAGGCGATCAATCAGCGCGGCGAGAACATCATGCCCGGCACCGGCACGATCGCGCTGCCGCATCGCGGCGCGAGGCTGCCGGAGTTCCCGATCGACTGCGTCGCCGACCGGCCCTGAGCGCGGCAGCAGTCCGACGATGATCACCGTCACCGCGCCGGGCAGCCGACCCCTCGAGGGGGTGCGCGTGCTCGACCTCACGCACGCGGCCGCAGGACCGTTCGCGAGCATGTATCTCGGCGACCTGGGTGCCGAGGTGATCAAGGTCGAGAAGCCCAGGGGAGGTGACGGCGCGCGCACGATGGGCGCGCCGATGCCCGGCCTCGGACCGAAGGACTCGGACTACTTCGTAGCCCTCAACCGCAACAAGCGCGGCATCGTCGTCGACCTCGGTCGGTCCGAGGGCCAGGCGCTGGTGCGGGAGATGGTGCCGTCGTGTGACGTGGTGCTCGAGAACTTCCGCCCGGGCGTGACCGCGCGGCTCGGGCTGGGCTTCGAACGGCTGCGCGGGCTGCGCCGAGGACTCGTGTATGCATCGATCTCGGCGTTCGGCCCGGACGGGCCCTGGTCCGAGCGGCCGGCCAACGACATCATCATGCAGAGCGTCTCTGGCCTCATGGGCATCACCGGCGAAGCCGATGGCGGGCCGGTGCGCATCGGCGCGCCGATCGCGGACTTCTCCAGCGGGCTCTTCATGCTGTCGGGCGTGCTCGCCGCGCTGTTTGCGCGCGAGCGCCATCCCGAGGGCCAGCACGTGCAGGTCGCGATGCTCGAGGCGTCGCTCAACATGATGGCCAATTACGTGCCGTCGGTGGCCACGCTGGGTGCGCGCATCGGCCGGCTGGGCCGGGGCCACGCGCAGATCGTCCCGTACCAGGCGTTCGTGTGCGCGGATGGCGAGTACCTGATGATCGGCGCGTTCACGCGCGGCTTCTGGCATAACCTGTGCCGCGCGCTCGGCCGTGACGAGTGGATCGGCGATCCGCGCTTCGTCACGAACGCGGCGCGGCTCGCGAACCGCGCCGAGCTGGTCGGCCTGCTGGAGGCGATCTTCGCGACCCGGCCGCGTGAGGCCTGGAGCGCGATCATGACCGAAGCCGACGTACCCAACAGCCCGGTGTACGAGCTGCACGATGCGATACGGTCCGAGCAGGTCGCGCACCTGGGCTCGCTGATCGAGGTCGGCGAGGGCGTCCGGTCGGTGACGGTGGCTCGCAGCCCGATGCGCGTCGCCGAGTGGGGTCCGGACCGCGTCGAGCCCGCCCCAGGCCCCGGGCGCGACACCCGCGCGGTGCTGCGCGAGCTGCTCGGCCGAGACGATGCAGCGATCGACGCGCTGGCCGCCGCGGGTGTGGTCGACCTCGGCGCGCATGGCGTCGACTGACCCGGGGCCGATCCGTCGGGGGCCGCCGTGACGAACCCGCCCGTATCGGGTCGTTCTGCGCTCGCCGGCCTGCGCGTGCTCGACCTCGGTCACCAGTACGCGGCGGCCAACGCCGGAGCGATCCTCGCCGACCTCGGCGCCGACGTCGTGTCGGTCGAGCACCCGCAGGGCAACGCGATCCGCACGATGTTGCCCAAGAAGGACGGGCAATCGATGTGGTGGAAGGTGTCGCAGCGGAACAAGACCCAGGTCACGTTGAACCTGTCCTCGCCGCAGGGCGGCGAACTGCTGCTGCGGGTCGCTCCGGAATTCGACGTCCTGATCGAGAATTTCCGACCGGGTACGCTCGAGAAGTGGGGGATCGGTCCGGCCGATCTCGAGCGCGCGGGCGCGAACCTCACGATGGTGCGTGTGAGCGGCTACGGCCAGAGCGGGCCGTACCGCGACCGGCCCGGCTTCGGCACGATCGGCGAGGCGATGAGCGGCTTCGCTCACATGAACGGCTACCCGGACGGGCCGCCGACGTTCCCGTCGACCACGCTCGCCGACGGCGTCGCCTCGATCTGGGCGGTCGTGGGCGCGCTCGCCGGCCGGCTCGCGCGGCTGCGCGACGGCGCGGTGCGCGGCGTCGAGGTGGTCGACGTTGCGCTCTTCGAGGGACTGTTCCGGATCGTGCCGACCCAGATCCCGACCTACCAGCAGACCGGCGTCGTGCAGAAGCGGCCCGGCAACTACCTGGGCGACCACGGCGTGCTGCGCAACGTCTACGGCTCGCGCGACGGGCGCTGGATCGCGGTGTCCGCGGTCGGCCCGGTGGCGATCCGGCGGGTGATGGTGGCCGCGCGCGCGGACGCGCTGGTCGCCGAGATCGACGCCGGCGCGATGGACGCACGCGAGACCGCGGCGGTCGAGGCGTTCCTCGGCCGCTGCAACGCGCATCTGCTCGCGTGGTCCGCTGCGGGCGACTACGCGGTACTGACCACCGACCTGAGCGCCGCCGGAGCGGTCTTCAGCCCGATCTACTCGGCCGCCGACATCGTCGAGGACGCCCACTACCGTGCGCGAGACGATCTGGTCACCGTGCAGGACCCGGAGCTCGGTGCGCTCACGATGCAGGGCGTCGTACCCAAGTTTCCCGAGCGCGAGCACCGCGTCACGCACGCGGGCGGCGAGCGCGGGCGCGACAACGCGCGGTTCTGGGGTCGGCACGGATTGACGCCCGAGGCGATCGCGAGGCTGCGCCGCGACGGCGTGCTCTAGGGGACGGGGCCGCGCGGCGACTCGGACCCGCCAAGGGTGCACGGCACGGGCGGTATCATCCGGTCGGCGGGCCTCTAGCTCATGGTGGTCAGAGCAGCGGACTCATAATCCGTTGGTGCCGGGTTCGACTCCCGGGGGGCCCACTCGGCGCCTGCGGCATCCCGCGTGAAGACCGCGCCGGGCCGCGCTAGCATCACCGGCGGCACGGGCCTACGAGCCGTTCCCGAGAAGCGGTCGTTCCCATGCCCACCTGGTCCCGCCGTCACGTCCTGGGCTTCGCCGCCGCCGGTCCGCTGGCGCTGGCGCTGCCGCGCGCCGCCCGCGCCTCGTCCCCCGCGATGAAGTTCGCCTTCGCCGGCACCGAGTGGCTGCACCGCTGGTCCAAGGGCGGGCAGAACGAGTTCACGCCCAAGGGGCAGGAGGACCTCGCGCGGTGGCGGGACATGGTCAGCGTGAACCTGCACGA
>JBIKMO010000215.1:0-7642 GCA_044359175.1 Burkholderiaceae bacterium
AGGCCAGCGCTCGCCCAGTCGAGGTCACGGATCGTGTTCCAGCACACCGCACGGGTACCCAGACCGTGAGCGGCGAGCACCTTCGCCACCGCCGCCGGCACGTCGGCCAGCGTGCCGACACGTTCGGTGGTACTCGACATCCGCGCCGCCTGCTGCTCGAAGTGGGCGACGAGGTCGGCTCCGACGACGGGCTGCGGACCGACGCGCCGCGCCGCGAGCCAGTCCTCCACCGCCGCAAGCTCGCCCGCGGTGGCGGCGCCGGCGCGGTGCTGCGCCAGCCGGATGCGCTGGAGGATCGCTCTGCGCGCGTCGGACGTGTCCATGCGGGGCCTCAGTGTTCAGCGGTCCGGAAGACCTGGCGCAGGTAGGCGAGGTACCCGGCATCGTCGCACATGGTCTTCTCCGGGGAATCGGACACCTTGGCGACCGGCTGGCCGTTGCAGCGGACCATCTTGATCACGATCTGCAGCGGCGTCACGCCGAGGTCGTTGGTCAGGTTGGTGCCGATTCCGAACGCGAGCCGCGTGCGGGTGTGGAACCGCCGGTAGAGCTGGATCGCGAGCGGCACGTTCAGGCTGTCGGAGAAGATCAGCGTCTTGGTCCTCGGGTCGATCCGGTGCGCCTCGTAGTGCGCGATCAGCCGCTCGCCCCAGTCGAAGGGGTCGCCCGAGTCGTGCCGCGCGCCATCGAAGAGCTTGCAGAAGTACAGGTCGAAGTCGCGCAGGAACGCGTCCATCCCGTAGGTGTCCGACAGCGCGATGCCCAGGTCGCCGCGGTACTCGCGCGCCCAGCTCTCGAAGCCGAATACCTGCGAGTCGCGAAGTCGCGGCCCCAGCGCCTGGCAGGCCTGCAGGTACTCGTGCGCCATGGTACCCAGCGGTGTGAGTCCGTAGCGGCGCGCGAACAGCACGTTCGAGGTGCCGGCGAAGTTCTCGCCGAGCTGCTCGCTCAGACCGCGGATCACCTCGTCGTGCCAGCGCCGCGAGAAGCGGCGACGGGTGCCGTAGTCGGCCACCCGCATGCCCTCGAGCGACGGGTCGTCGCGGATCAGGGCGGTCTTGTCGAGCAGCCGGCGCCGACCCTCGAGAAAGTCGGGCGAGCGCTCGGTGGACCGAAACCACACCTCGTTGATGATGGCGAGCAGCGGGATCTCGAACAGGATCGTGTGCAGCCAGGGGCCGCGCACGACCACGTCGATCTCGCCGTCGCCGCCCGGCGTCGGTTCGACCGTCACGTACTTGCGGTTCATCTGGAACAGCCCGAGGAAGTCGACGAAGTCGCTCTTGATGAAGCGCAGCCCGCGCAGGTAGGCGAGTTCGTCCTCGGTGAAGCGCAACGTGCACAAGTGCGCGACCTCATCGCGGATCTCGTCGATGCAGCGCGCGAGGTCCACGCCAGGGTTGCGGCACTTGAAGCGGTACTCGACCTGCGCACCGGGAAACCGGTGCAGCACGACCTGCATCATCGTGAACTTGTACAGGTCCGTGTCGAGCAGCGACTCGATGATCATCCGGCGGATTGTAACCGCGCGCTCGCGTACCGAAGCACCATCGACTCGGCCGCGTCCCAATGCGCCTCCATGCACGCCGGATCGCCGAGGTCGCGTCCCAGCACCGCCGACAGCGTGTGACGGTTGGAAAGATAGAAGTAGCCCAGGCCGGCGATCGACACGTACAGATCGCACGCGTCGATCCCCGGCCGGAAGTCGCCGCTGCGCACCCCGCGCTCGAGCAGCTCGCCGAGCAGGCGCACCACCGGCCCCACCAGCGTCTCCAGCCGGGGCGAGCGACGCAGATGACGCGCCTGCATCTGGTTCTCGACCGCGAGCAGCCCGATGAACTCGGGATGCGCGACGTACCAGCGCCACACCAAGCGGCAGAAGCGCGCAAGCGCCCGCGCAGGGGGCACATCGTCCAGCACGATCGCCTGCTCGGCGGCGCCCAGCGCCACATAGGCGGCCTCGAGCACCGCGCGGTACAGCCCCTCCTTGCTCGAGAAGTAGTAGTAGACCATCCGCTCGGAGGAGCGCGCACGCCGCGCAATGCGGTCGCCACGCGCGCCGCCGTAGCCGTGCCGCGCAAACTCCACCGATGCGGCACGCAGGATCCGCGCCCGCGTCGCCTGCGCATCGCGTCGCCGCTCGGGCGCGGAGCGCGGCGGCTCGGCGGCGGCCGGGTCGGCGCGGGCGCTCACGGGCCGGCCCGGGTCAAGCGGCGGGCATGAGCACCGGAACCTCGACCGCCGGCGGCGTGTTGCGGCTGCGACCGCAGCGGACCAGCCCGTCGATCAGCACCATGCCCACGCCGGGCAGGTCGCCCAGGCGGATGCTGTCGAGCAGGTCGCGTCCGGCGCTGTGCTGCGCGCGGTCCAGGAACACCAGGTCGGCGGGCCGGCCCGGTTCGATCAGACCCTGCCGCAGCCCGCGCATCCGCGCGGTGTTTCCGGTGGCGAAGCCGATCACGGTCTCGGCCGGCAGGTCGGCCATCGACGAGATCAGCGCGATCAGCCGCAGCATGCCCAGCGGCTGCACACCCGAACCGGCCGGCGCGTCGGTGCCGAGGATCACGCGGTGCGCACACCTGAGCTCGACCGCATGCCGCGCGGTGAGGATCGCGATCCGTTCGTTGCCGTTGTGGACGATCTCGAGCGCGCGAGGGCTGCGTTCGCACAGCGTGCAGACCGCCTTGTACGACAGCGACGTGTGCCCGCCGTTCACGTGACCGATCACGTCCGCGTCCGCCTCCAGCACCACCTGCTCGTCGATGTAGCCCGAGCCCGGAACCGACGGCCCGCCGGTGTGGATCGTGCTGCCCATGCCGTGCCGACGGGCCCACCCCACCATCCGCGCGGCTTCCGCCCCCTGTTTGACGGAGCCCAGGCCGATCTCGCCGAGCAGCCTCACGCCGGCCGCCGCCATCTCGGCGAAGTCCTGCTCGACCATGCCCTGCTCGACCACCGGCGCACCCGCGAGCACCTTCACGCCGCCGCCGACGCCGGCCGCACGCATGCCCTCGAACGCCCGCTGCGCGGTGACCGCGAGCGCCTTCACGCCGACCACGTCCCTCGGGCGCCCCGGCAGGTGCACCTCGCCCGCCGAGACCATCGTGGTGACCCCACCATTGAGACACGACTCGATCCAGCCGAGCTGGTTCTGGCGCGGGGTCCAGTCGCCGAACACCGGATGGACGTGGGAGTCGATCAGCCCGGGCGCGACTGCCGTGCCGCGGGCGTCGATCACGGTACGCGCACCCTCGGTGTCGCAGTCGGCGGCTCGCCCGACCGCAACGATCGTCCCGTCGTCGATCACCAGCGTGTCAGCGTCGAGGATCGGCGCGTCGATGTCGCCGGACAGCATCAGCCCGACGTTGCGGACGACGACCTTACCCGAACGTTCGACGGCGGCGGCTACGGCCATGGGGTCCTCCTGGTCTGCGGTATCGGCCGGGGCGGTTACACGCTCAGGTAGGCGCGGCGCACCGCCTCGTCCGTCTCGAGCGCGGCGAGCGTGCCCTCGAACCGAACCTGCCCCTTCTCGAGCACGTACGCGCGGTCGCACACCTGCTCGGCGAAGTGCAGGTTCTGCTCGGAGAGCAGCACCGACAGGCCCTGGCGCTTCATCTCGTTGATCGAACGGGCCATCTGCTCGACGATCACCGGAGCGACGCCCTCGGAGGGCTCGTCGAGCAGCACCAGCCTCGGGTTGCCCATCAGCGTGCGGGCGACCGTCAGCATCTGCTGCTCGCCGCCGCTCATCCGGGCGCCGAGCCGGTGCGGCATCTCGGCGAGGTTCGGGAACAACCCGAACAGCGTCTCGACCGTCCAGGTCGGCGCGCCCGCGCGCGGCGGCTGGCGTCCGACCTCCAGATTCTCCAGCACCGTGAGGTCGGTGAAGATCCGCCGGTCCTCCGGTACCCAGCCCAGTCCCATCCTCGCGATCCGGTGCGGCGGCGCGCTCGAGACGTCGCGGCCGTCGAATCGGACGATGCCGCCGCGGCGTTCGATCAGCCCTACGATCGCCTTCATCGTGGTCGACTTGCCGGCGCCGTTGCGGCCCATGAGCGCGACCACCTCGCCGGGCAACACGCGAAGGTCGATGTCGTACAGGATCTGCGCGCGACCGTATCCCGCACACAGCCGCTCGACCTGCAGGATCGGCTCAGTCATCGCGACGCGTCCTCGCCGGCACGCCGGTGCTGCCGAAGTAGACCGCCCGCACCTGGGGATCGTCGCGGATCGCCTCCGGCGGCCCCTGGGCAATCAGGCGACCGCGCGCGAGCACGATGATCCGGTCGGCGTGCGCGAACACCACGTCCATGCTGTGCTCGGTGAAGAGCACGCCGATGCCGCGCTCGCGCACCAGCCGCCTGACCAGCGCCACCAGGTCGTTGCGCTCGCGAGGCGCCATGCCCGCGGTCGGCTCGTCCATCAGCAGCAGCCGCGGCGCGTTCGCCAGCGCCACCGCGAGCTCCACCCGCTTGATGTCGCCGTAGGCGAGCGCACCACAGGGCAGGTCTGCCGCCGCGTGCAGACCCACCGCCTCGAGCAGCGCGAGCGCCTCCTCGCGCCTCATCGCGTCGGCGCGACCCCACCCGCGGTGCAGCAGCCGCGCGTGAGACAGCAACGCGAGCTGCACGTTCTCGGCGACCGTCATCGACGACCAGGTCGCCGCGATCTGGAACGTGCGCCCCACCCCGAGCCGCCAGATCGCGCGCGGCGCGAGCCCGGCAAGATCGTGCCCGCCGAGCAGCACTCGGCCGGCGTCCGGCCGCAGCTGCCCGTTGATGCAGTTGAAGCAGGTCGACTTGCCGGCGCCGTTCGGGCCGATCATCGCAAGGAGCTCGCCCGGAGCGAGCGTGAATCCGACGTCGTCGACCGCGACCACGCCGCCGAACGCCTTGCGCAACCCGAGCACGTCCAGCAGCGGTTGGCCTGACGCAGCCGCTGCGGCGGACTCGGACGGGACTGCGGGCGGATTCACGACCCGCCTCCTTTCGCCGCCGGCGTCCGCCCGCGCTCGAGCAGCCGCTGCAGACCGGGTCCGAGCGCACCCGCGATCCCCTGCGGGAACGCGAGCACCAGCGCGAGGATCGTCAGCCCGAGCACCGCGCGCCAGTAGTCGGTCGCGCGGATGATCCAGTCCTGCAGCCAGGTGAACGCGACCGCCCCGACGATCGGGCCCGAGACGGTCTGGATCCCGCCCAGCAGCACCATCACCAGGCCGTCGATCGAGCGGCCGACCGAGATCGTCTCGGGCGAGATCGTGCCCTTGGCGAACGCGAACAATGCACCGGCGACGCCGCCGAAGAACCCGGCGACCGCGAAGGCCGCCCACTGCACGCGTGCCACGTCGATGCCGGTCGCCTCGGCCCGTAGCGGCGAGTCACGGCCGGCCCGCAGCGCAAAGCCGAACGGAGCGAACAGCATCGTGCGCAGCAGCCACACCGACACGGCGACCACGCCGAGGGTCAGCAGGTAGTACGCCCACTTCGGTGCCAGCCACGAGGCTGGCCAGATCCCGACCAGACCGTTGCTGCCGCCGGTCACGCCGTCCCACTGGAAAACCAGGGCCCAGACGATCTGCGCGAACGCGAGCGTCAGCATCGCGAGATACACGCCGGAGAGTCGGACCGCGAACCAGCCGAACAGCAGCGCCCCGCCCAGCGCCGCCACCGGTGCGGCGGCGAGCGCCACCAGCATCGGCGCCCCGAGCGCCTTGAGCACCAGCGCCGCGCCGTATGCCCCGAGGCCGAAATAGGCCGCGTGACCGAACGAGTGCATGCCCCCCGGCCCCATGACGAAGTGCAGGCTGGCGGCGAACAGCACTGCGATCAGGATGTCGATGCCGAGCACCGGCAGGTACGGGAAGTACCCTGAGGCCAGAGGCAGCAGCGCGAGCACGCCGAGCAGCACCCAGCCGGCCCGACGCACCGGTGCCGTCGCCGGCCGCAGCGGCGGCTCGCCGGGGCCGGCGCCGCGGACCGGGCCGGCGGGTTTACCGAGCAGGCCCCACGGCCGCACGATCAGCACCAGCGCCATCACGAGGAATTCCGCGACCAGCGTGAGCTTCGAGAAGCTGAAGGTCGTGCCGCCGATCGTCACCGTGCCGAGCGCGTAGCACAGCGCCTTGGTCTCGGCGATCAACAGCGCCGCGAGGTACGCGCCGGGAATGCTGCCCATGCCGCCGACCACGACCACGACGAACGCCTCGCCGATCGTCGTGAGGTCGATACCCAGGTTGGCCGGTTCACGTGGGATCTGCAGCGCACCGCCCAACCCGGCCAGCAGCGAGCCGAGTGCGAATACCCCGGTGAACAGCCAGGCCTGGTTGACCCCGAGCGCCGCGACCATCTCCCGGTCCTGGGTCGCGGCGCGGATCAGCACGCCGAAGCGCGTGCGGGTGAGCAGCAGCCACAGCAGCCCGAGCACCACCGGCCCGACCACGATGAGGAACAGGTCGTAGACCGGGATCCGCGCGCCCAGCACCTCGACCGCACCCTTCATGCCGGGCGCCTTGGGTCCGAGCAGATCCTCCGGCCCCCAGAGCCACAGCACGGCGTCGCGCACGATCAGCGCGACCGCGAAGGTGGCCAGCAGCTGGAACAGCTCGGGGACCGCGTAGACGCGGCGCAGCACCAGCAGTTCGATCGCCGCACCGACCGCCGCCGTGAGCAGCGCGGCGAGCAGCACGCCGCCCCAGAAACCGACCACGCTGGCCGCGCCCAGACGCTCGATCAGGCTGTAGGCCAGGTAGATACCCAGCATGTACAGCGAACCGTGCGCGAAGTTCACGATCCGGGTGACGCCAAAGATCAGCGACAGCCCGACCGCGACCAGAAAGAGCGTCGAGGCGCTCGCCAGCCCGTTGAGCAGCTGGACGACCAGGGTTTGCAGCGTCACGCGCGGCTACTGCATCGCGTCGGCCGGCCGCATCCTGCGGACTTCCGCGTCCGGCGGCTGGACCGCGGCACCGTCGATGTAGCGGAAGTTGCGCATCACGCCGCGCCCCTGGTGGACCGTGGTCGTGCCCACGTACGCGCCCATCGTCGCCTGATGGTCGATCGCGCGCCAGACGAACTTGCCGAACGGACTGTCCATCGGCATGCCGCGCATCGCCTTGATCAGCGCCTCGGTGTCGGTGGATTTCGCACGGCGGATCGCCTCGGCGATCGACATCAGCGACGAATAGCCGACCACCGAGCCCAGCCGCGGGTACTCCTTCCAGCGACGCTGATAGGCGGTGAGGAAGCGGTCGTGCTCGGGCGTCTTGATGCTGTACCAGGGATAGCCGGTGACGATCCAGCCCTCCGGCGCCTCGTCGCGCAGCGGATCGAGGTACTCGGGCTCGCCCGACAACAGCGACACGACCGGCCGGTCCTTGAACAGGCCGCGGGTCTGCCCCTCGCGCACGAAGCGCGCGAGATCGGCACCGAAGGTCACGTTGAAGATCGCATCCGGCTTGGCGTCGATCAGCGCCTGAGCGACCGCGCCGGCGTCGATGCGACCCAGCGCGGGCGCCTGTTCCGCGACGAACTCGACGTCGGGCTGCGCCGCGCGAAGCAGCGCCTTGAAGGTGGCCGCGGCCGACTGCCCGTACTCGTAGTTCGGGTACACGATCGCCCAGCGCTTCTTGCGCAGCTTGGCG
>JBIKMO010000216.1:0-7638 GCA_044359175.1 Burkholderiaceae bacterium
TGGGCGGGGCGCTCACCGGCATCGACCCGCCGACGCTGCGCGACGTCTGGTCGACCGCGCCGTACCTGCACGACGGTTCGGCGCCGACGCTGCACGCCGCGATTCGCGCGCACCGGGGCGTGCAGGTGGACGACGCCGAACTCGAGCGGCTCGTGCGCTACGTGGTCGAGATCGGCGACGGCGCGCCGCCGGTCGGGGGCGCGACCGGTCTGCGGGGCGAGTACTTCGCGGGCCGCATCCCGGGGCAGGGCCCGCCGTTGGCGGTGCGGATGGAGGCGGTCGACTTCGATTGGCGCGGTGGCGCGCCATCGGGCGTGCCCGCCGACCAGTTCTCGGCCCGCTGGACCGGCACGGTGCGTGCCGAGCAGACCGGCCGCTTCCGGTTCCAGACGGTGTCGGACGACGGGGTTCGGCTGTGGGTGAACGGCCAGCTGATGATCGACCACTGGAGGCCGCATCGGACCACGATCGACACGAGCGGCAGGGTGAGACTGGTGGCCGGCCAGCGCTACGCGATCCGGCTCGAGTACTTCGAGAACGTCGGCGACGCGACGATTCGCCTGCGCTGGCAGCGGCCCGGGCAGTCGACGTTCGAGCCGATCCCGGCCTCGGTGCTGACCGGGGGCGGTGTCGGTGCGCCCGATCCGGGCGGCAGCGCCCCCGATCCCGGGGGCAGCCCGTTCGGCGTGCTGTCTCCCGACGGCACCGAGACCTTCTGCGCGAACGAGGGCGGGACCTGCCGGATCCCGTCCGGCACGACCGCGGTCGTGTTCTACGGTGCGGCGAACGGCTGGACCGCGCGGTCGGACGTCACCGGCGCGATCGGATGCAGCAACCAGGTCTTCGGCGATCCACGGGTCGGCATGGCGAAGTCCTGCCGTTGGCGGCGCCAGTGAACGCGGGCGCGAGCCGATGCTGCGAATGACGCCGCCCGAGCCACCGTCGCGCCGTGCATTCGGCCGGCCGCTCGCGATCGGGGCGCTCGCTGCGGTGGCGATCGGGATCGCGTGGACGGGCCTGGGCCTGCTGGAGTCCTTGCGTGCGCGCGACGCGGGCGCCCGCCTGTTCGACGGTCGCACGCCGATGGTGGCGCGCATCTCGGGGCATGCCGACCCGATGCCGGCCGCGGTCGTCGCCTGCTCGAACTGCCACGCGCCGCTGGCGCCGCGCGCCGCCGCCGCCCCTCCCGGCACCGCCGGCACGGCTCCGGCCGCCCCCGGCGCGGTTGCGTCGAGCGCCGGTCCCGTGCTCGGCCGTGACCTGCTCACGCAGCCGCTCGCCCGCCGCGGCGGGCCGCCGAGCCGCTATGATCCGGCGGCCTTCTGTCGGCTGCTGCGAACCGGCGAGGACCCCGCCGGCGTGCTGCTGCCGCGTGCGATGCCACGGTACGAACTCGACGCCGCCGCATGCGATACGCTGTGGCGCTTCCTCACCGCCGCGCGCTGAGGGCACTCGCGATGCGTCCATCCCCGACCCGTTCCGAGCCGGCCCGCCGTGCGCTGCTGCGTGCGGTCGCGGGCCTGGCCGCGCTCGGTCCGTGCGCGGCGGCCGCCATCGGTCGCCACGGCCGGGTCGAGCCACCCGACCCCGCGCCTGAGGTCGCCCTGCTGCGCGACGACGGCGTGCGCACGACCCTGCCGAAGATGCTGCTCGGGCGCACGACCGCGATGCACTTCATGTTCACCGGCTGCCGCGCGACCTGCCCCATCCAGGGCGCGGTGTTCGCGCGCGTGCAGTCGGACCTGGCACCGCGACGGCTCGCGCGGGTCCAGCTGCTGTCGGTCAGCGTCGATGCGCTCGGCGATACGCCGGCGAGCCTTGCGCGCTGGCGAGCGAATCTCGGGGCCGGCGACGCGTGGCGTGCGGCGGTGCCGGTGCCCGCGCAGGCCGACCGGTTGCTGACGTGGGCCGGCGGCAACCAACCGTTCGCTGCCGACTCGCACACTGCGCAGGTGCTGCTGTTCGACGACCGCGCGCGGCTGGTGATGCGCACCACCGACCTGCCCGACCCGGCCGAGGTGGTGCGGCTGATGGTGGAGCTCGATGCCCGCTTCGGTCGGGGCTAGGGATACAGCAGCCCCGGCAGCCACATCACCAGGCCGGGCACGAACGTGATCAGCCCGAGCGTCGCGAGCAGCGGGATCATCCAGGGCATCACCGCCTTCACGGTCTCCTCGAAGCCGAGCCGCGACACCTTCGCGAGCACGAACAGCACCATCCCCACCGGCGGCGTCAGCAGCCCGATCATCAGGTTCAGCACCATCACCAGCCCGAAGTGGACCGGGTCGATGCCGAGCTTCACCGCGATCGGCACCAGCACCGGCACCAGGATGGTGATCGCCGCGATCGTCTCGAGGAAGCAGCCGACGAACAGCAGGAACAGGTTGACCAGGATCAGGAAGGTCCAGGGGTCGTCGGTGATCGACAGCACCCAGTTCGCGATCGCGGGCGTGATCTGCGTGGTGGTCAGCACCCACGCGAAGATGCTCGCCGACGCGACGATGAACAGCACGGCGGCGGTCGTCTCGATGGTCTCCATGCTGATCTTCACCAGCATCCGCAGCGTCAGCGTGCGATACCACACGAAGCCTAGGAACAGCGCCCAGGCGACCGCGGCCACTGCCGCCTCGGTCGGCGTGAACAGCCCCGAGGCCATGCCGCCGATCAGGATCACCGGCGTGAGCAGCGCCATGAACGCCTCGAACCGGAAGATCCGGTCCATCGCGAGCACGACCGCCAGCGGCACGCCGAACTTCAGCAGCCCGCCGAGCGCGTCGTTGCCCCACAGCAGGTACAGCGCCACCGCGGTCGCGCAGACCGCGCCGAGCTCGCCGAATGCGCGGCCCATCCGGACCCACGAGAACGCAACGTCCGAGCCGTACTTCCGCACGTGCGCGTAGTACGCGACCATCATCATCATGAAGATCGCCATGATCACGCCGGGCACGAAGCCAGCCGCGAACAGCTTGCCGATCGACGCGTTGGCCTGCACGCCGTAGATCACCATCGGCAGCGACGGCGGGATGATCGGGCCGAGCGTCGACGAGGCCGCGGTGATGCCCACCGCGAACGGCACGGGGTAGCCGTGGTCCTTCATCGCCTTGATCTCGATCGTGCCCAGCCCGCCCGCGTCGGCGACCGCGGTACCGGACATGCCGGCGAACACCACCGAGCCCACCACGTTCACGTGCCCCAGGCCGCCCTTGAGCCAGCCGACCAGCGCGAGCGCGAAGTTGTAGATCCGGTTGGTGATGCCGGCCGAGTTCATCAGGTTGCCGGCGTAGATGAAGAACGGCACCGCCAGCAGCGGGAACGAGTCGACGCCGCCGACCATCCGGTGCACGACCGTCAGCGGCGGGATGCTGCCGGACAGCCAGATGTAGACCAGCGACCCGATGCCCATCGCGATCGCGATCGGGATCCCCGCGGTGAGCGCCGCGAGGAACGAGCCGAAGAGCAGTGCGTTCATCGGTCCTCGCCGTCAGTCCTCGGACTCGCCCGGGCGCTCGAGCAGGCTCCAGCCGCGCCGGCGGTGCCGCACCGCGACCTGCACCGCGCGGAAGGTCATCATCGCGAAGCCGAGCGTCACCAGCGCGTACACGGTGGACATCGGCACGTCGATCACGGTCATGTTCAGGTTCGCCATTCGCGGCACCAGCGTGAACGACAGCCAGGTCGCATAGGCCAGGAACGCGATCCGCGCGAGGTCCACCGCGGCCGACAGCGCACGCCCGGCGCGCGGCGGCAGCCAGCGATACACGAACTCGACGTGGATGTGCGAGTTACGCCGGACCGCCATCGACGCGCCGACGAAGGTGACCACCACCAGGAAGTAGCGCGCGATCTCCTCGGTCCACGCGGCCGAGTCGGACAGCACGTAGCGCGTGAAGAACTGGTAGAACACCGTGGCCGCCAGCAGCCAGAAGAAGGCGAGCGCGAGCCAGTCCTCCCAGCGGTAGACGGACAGGTCGATCGGCCCGTCGGTGGCGTGGAAGTGGCCCTCGGCATCCAGCACCGCCACCTCGCCCGGCGGGTGGTCGGCGTCGGGCCGCAGGGGCGGCGTCGGTCGGGCGTTCATGTCGGGCCTCCTCGCGGCCGGCGGTTGCGCGGCGCCGATGCGAAAGAGCCGGCCCTCGGGCCGGCTCCAGCCATCGGCGCGCCCGCGCGCGACCGGGTCACTTCAGGGCGACGATCCGGTCGTAGTCCTTGCGGTCGTAGCCCATCTGCTCGGGCGTCACGCTCTTGAGCACCGCGTCGACGAAGCTCTGGCGGTTGACCTGGACGATGTTGATGCCCTTCTTGCGGAACTCGTCGACCAGCTCGGCCTCACGCTTCTTGATCTGGGCGGTCGCGCGTGCCGCGGCCTCCTGGGTCACGTCGGTGAAGATCTTCTTCTCGGCGTCGGTCAGCTTGTTCCACACGTGCGGCCCGATCTGCGTGACCAGGCCGT
This sequence comes from Burkholderiaceae bacterium, assembly GCA_044359175.1. GTDB lineage: Bacteria > Pseudomonadota > Gammaproteobacteria > Burkholderiales > Burkholderiaceae_E > UBA4615. Next base: position 4,451 of record JBIKMO010000216.1, read on the forward strand.
CGACGATATGGCCGGTCAGCATGATGTGCTTCTGCACCTCGTAGAACTTCTTCGCCTCGATCGTGGTGAGCGGGTTCTCCTGCGCCTCGACCGTGCCGTTCTGCAGCGCGAGGTAGACCTCGGCGAAGGCGATCGGCGTGGGGTTCGCGCCGCAGGCGCGCGGCGTGGCCATGTACGGCGGCACGTCGGGCACGCGGATCTTCAGGCCCTTCATGCCGGCGCAGTCGGTGAACGCGCGGTTCGACGTCGTGTGCCGCGCGCCGTAGTACGTGTAGGCGGTCATCACGATGCCGGTCTTCTTGCGGTACTCGTCGGCGAGCTCGCGAAAGACCGGGCTGCGCGCATAGGCCGCCTGATGGTCGGCGTCACGGAAGATGAACGGGTAGTACGCCACGCCGATGCGCGGGAAGCTGCGCGCCGCGAACGACGGGCCGCTGATGATCATGTCGACCGTGCCCAGGGTCAGGCCCTGGTTGATGTCGGTCTCCTTGCCGAGCGACGAGGCCGGGAACACCTGGATGTCGAACTTGCCGTTGGTGCGCTTCTTGATCTGCTCGGCCGCCCACACCGACTCGGTGTGGTACGGCTCCGAGACCTCGTAGACATGCGCCCACTTGAGCTTGGTCTGCGCCACCACGGGCGCGAAGGGCGCGGCCAGGGCCGCGGCCGTCAGTGCGATCGTCGCGAACAGCTTCATCGTTCCTCCTCCTCGTCGTTGCCGGCGTTGCCGGATCGTGTCAGCCGGCCTCGGGCACCAGCTGGACCTTCATGCTGACCGTCTTGTCGCGCGCGAGCGCGATCGCCCGCTCGGCCTGCGACAGCGGGTGCGCGCCCGAGAGCACCGGGCGCACGTCGACGCGCCGCGCGGCGATGGCGCGCACCGCGTCGCCGAACACGTTACCGAAGCGGAACGAGCCGCGCAGGTCGAGCTCGCGCGCCATGACCTGATTGGCGAGCAGGTGCATCCCGTCGGGGGGCAGCGTGCCCACCTGCACCACCACGCCGCCCCGCCGCACGGTGTCGAGGCAGGCGGCCAGCGCCTGCGGCGCGCCCGACACCTCGAAGGCGACGTCGGGCTCGCCGACGGCGTCCACGAGCCGCGTGCCCGCGGGCAGCCGGTCGATGCGCAGCGCGACGTTCGCGCCGACCGCGCGCGCGACCTCGAGCGGCCGGTCGACGACGTCGGTGACCGCCACGCGCGCCGCGCCCGCGAGCCGCGCGGCCATCACCATCATGCATCCGATCGTGCCGGATCCGGTGACCAGCACGCTGCGGCCGAGCAGCGGTCCGGCGCGGTTCGCGGAGTGCAGCGCCACCGCCAGCGGCTCGGACATCGCGAGCTCGTCCAGCGGCACGTCGCCGGGCACCGGCTCGCACTGCGCCTGCGGCAGCACGAAGTACTCGCGGAACAGCCCCTGCATGTGGGGGAACACGCTCGCGCTGCCGAGGAATCGCATCCGCTCGCACAGGTTCTCGCGGCCCTCGCGGCAGCGCGCGCAGGCGCCGCAGGGCCGCGACGGATTCACCGCGACCCGGTCGCCGACGCGCACGCGCGCGACGCCCTCACCTACGCCGGCGACGACCGCGGAGGCCTCGTGGCCCGGCACCAGGGGTTCGCGGATCGTGAACGAGCCCACGCGCCCATCGAAGTAGTAGTGCACGTCGGAGCCGCAGATGCCGGCCGCGCCCAGCCGCAGCAGCACCTCGCCGGGGCCGGGCCGGGGCACGGGCACCTCGACGACGCGCAGGTCGCGCGCCCCGTGCACCTGGCATTCGAGCATCTGCGGGTCTCCTCCGTCGGGCGGTTTCCGGAAAGGTACCGCATCGGGTCGCGTCGCGGCAGCCCCCGAGCGCGCGCACGGGCTTGTACACTAGCATACATGTCCCGTCCGCCGCGCGCCGCCGATCCCGCCGTCCGCGAGGGCGCGCTCGTGCCGTCGCTGTACCGCGACCTGCGCGAGCGCATCGTGTCGGTCGCGCTCGCGCCGGGCCAGGCGGTGTCCGAGACGCGCATCGCCGAGCAGTATGGCGTGTCGCGCACCCCGGTGCGCGAGGCGTTCAAGCGGCTCGCGGAGGACGGCTTTCTCGATGTCGTGCCGCAGGTCGGCACCTTCGTCGCGCGCATCGACCTGCGGCTCGTGCGCGACGCGCACTTCGTGCGCGAGACGCTCGAGTGCCGGATCGTCGAGCTGGCCAGCGCCCGGATCGACGCGGCTGGCCGCGCCCGGCTCGCCGACACCCTCGCGCGGCAGCGCCGGGCGCTGGTCGCGCACGACGCAGCCGGTTTCTTCGAGGCGGACGAGGCGCTGCATCGGCTGCTCGCGGAGGTCGCCGGCCACACCGCTGCCTGGCAGGTGGTGCAGTCGGCCAAGTCGCAGCTCGACCGCGTGCGTCACCTGTCGCTCGCCAGCCGTACGAGATCGCGGCTGCGGATGACCGAGCACCGCGCGATCGCCGAGCGCGTGTCGGCCGGAGACGCGCGTGGCGCGCGCGAGGCGATGCGCGTGCACCTCGCGTCGATCTTCGAGGCGATCGACCTGATCGCAGACGCGCACGCCCATTTCTTCGTCGACAGCGACCCCGGCGCCGCGCCGCCTGCGGCGCGCCGGGGTCGTGCTGCGAGCGACGCCGCGACCGACGCCGCCGCACGATGACACGCATCGCCCGGATCCGCGCCACCCCGGTCACCGTGCCGCTGAGGGCGCCGCTGCGCCACTCCAACGGCGCGCACTGGGGCCGCTTCGTGCGTACGCTGGTCGAGGTGGAGACCGACGACGGCTACGTCGGCCTGGGCGAGTTCGGCGGCGGCGGCGAGGCCGCCACCGCCGCGGTCGAGGGCTTGATCGGCCTGCTGCGCGGCCACGACGTGTTCCGCCTCGAGGCGATGCGCTTCGCGGTCTGCAACCCCACCGCGAGCCTGTACAACAACCGCACGCAGGTGCACGCCGCCCTCGAGTTCGCCTGTCTGGACGTGATCGGTCAGAAGCTCGGCGTGCCGGTGTGCGACCTGCTTGGCGGTCGGGTACGCGATGCGGTCGAGTTCGCGTCGTACCTGTTCTTCCGCTACCCGGACCCCGCGGGCGGCGGTGAGGTGCGCACCCCCGCTCAGCTGGTCGAGCACGCGGCGGCGCTCAAGGCCGAGCACGGGTTCCGGTCGCACAAGCTCAAGGGCGGCGTGTTCCCGCCGG
>JBIKMO010000217.1:0-7625 GCA_044359175.1 Burkholderiaceae bacterium
ATCGCGCGGCGCCGACCGGGTCGCTGCGGCGGCAGGTTCGAGTCGCGGCCCGCGACCGTGTCGTCGTCGGTGGTCACGTTCATCGCCTCATGAAGTCGGGACTCGCGAGCGCGGCGGCGAGCCGCAGATCGGGCCGAAGCACCGCGATCGCATCACGCGTGGCCGGACCGAGCGCGGCGAGCACGGGCTCGGGCAGCGGTGCCGCGGCGCGCTCGTCCAGCCGTACGGGGCGCATCCGCCCCTCGCTCTCGGCGCGTGCGGAGGATGCGGACAGCGCGACCGCGAACGACACGCGCTGGCGCAGCGCCTCGGCGTTGAGCCAGGCCTCTCGGGTGTCTCGCCAACCGTCGGGGGTCACGCAGCCGTGGATCGGCATGCCCATCGCGCCGATCGTGCGCGCGAGCGGCAACACGTCGGCCGGCTCGCCGCCGGTGGCCCGCACCGAGGACAGCACATAGTGGTACGGCGTCTTGAACTTGGCGCCGCGCACCGTCGGGTCGGCGAATTCGGCACTGGTCGCGAGCGCGCGCACGACCTCGCGCAGATCACCGTCGGTCTCCTGGAAGCGCGCCGCCAGTCGCTCGACCAGCGAGCTGGGCGGCAGGTCGGCGACGAATGCGCGCGCCAGACGCGTCGCAACGTGGCGCGCAGTCGAAGGATGCGACGCCAGCCGATCCAGCGCACGCTCGCCTTGGGCCTGGCCCTCGCCGTCGGCACGGCGGCCAAGCAGCACCTTCTCGCCGCGGTCGTGCCGGGCGGCGACGAAGCGGAACGCATGCTCCGACCCCGGGTTGCGTCGATCGAACGTCCAGCCGGTCAGGATGCGTGCGAGCTCGCGCACGTCGTGCTGCGTGTAGCCGCCCTCGACGCCGAGCGTGTGCAGCTCCAACAGTTCGCGTGCGTAGTTCTCGTTGATGCCCCGCGGCGGCACGAAGCCTGCGGGCAGGCTGAGCCCGGGCGGTAACCGGAACCCCTCGGCCACGCTCTGCCAATTGTCCAGGTAGTTCAGCATCGCCGGATGCCGGGCCGTGGCGCCCAGCAGGTCGCGGAACCGCCCGAGCACGTGCGGCCGGATCGCCTCGCGCTCGAAGAAGCCGGCGGTGACGCGCACGCTCTCCTTGCCGGCGAACACGTTGAAGTGATTGAACCAGAACTCGACCAGCGATTCCTCGAGCTGCCGATCGGCGTAGAGCGCGCGGACGATGCGGTCCTGGCGGGCCTCGTCGATGGTTCGCCGCACCAGGGCGCCGAGGTCCCGGTTCGCCGCCTCCCGCTCCGGCTGGGTACGCCGCGGGCTCAGCGCATCGAGCTGCAGCCGAGCGAACGTCGCCAGCGTGCCGGTGTGGTTGGCGTGCAGCGTGGCGAGCGGCGCGAGCGCCGAGGGGATCGGCAGCGGCACCGGCCCCGGGTCGGCGGCAAGCTGCTGCTCGAACCATGCATCCGCGCCGAGGGCGGCCACCCGCTCGATGTCACCCGGCCGCGGGCCGTAACCGAAGCGGTTCAGCAGGTGTCGCGCGAAGGCCGGATCGCGCAGGGTGTCCCGCGGTGCGCGCGGCGTCCCGACCGCCGACCGCTCCGTGCCCGTCGCGACCGGGTTGCCCGGGTTCGGCACGCCCGCACAACCGACCAGCGCGAGCGCCGAGGTGGCGCCGAGAAGAGCCGCGCGGCGCGTTGGATCCACTGCCGTCCCCATGCGTCCCCCGCGAGTTGCAGCGGCCCAGTCACCATGCGTGGCCTCAGGCGACCGCCGTTCGGCGCTGCCCGCCGCCTGCAACTGTAGGGTACGCGCGCGCGCACGCGACGCGCAAGCCGCGGTGCTCAGTCTGCGGGCACTCAGTCGGGCGCCTCGCCCGGGCTCGGCCCCAGGCCCTTGGGCAGCGGAAAGCGGACCCGCTCCTCGATCCCGTCCAGCGCTTGAACCCGGGCGACGCCGAGCGTGCGCAGCCGCTCGACCAGCGCCTGCACCAGGCGCTCGGGCGCGGACGCGCCGGCGGTCACGCCGATCCGGCGCTTGCCGATCAGCCACGAGGTGTCCAGCTCATCGGCCGAACCGATCAGCCGGGCGTCGCAGCCCATCTTCTGCGCGACCTCACGCAGCCGGTTGCTGTTCGAGCTGCTCGGGCTGCCGACCACGAGCACCAGGTCGCACTGCGGCGCCATGAACTTCACCGCATCCTGCCGGTTCTGCGTCGCGTAGCAGATGTCCTGCTTCTTGGGCTCGGCGATCGCCGGGAAGCGGCGCTTCAGCGCATCGATCACCGCTTGGCAGTCGTCGACCGACAGCGTGGTCTGCGTCACGTAGGCGAGGCGGGCCGGATCGGCGACACGAACCCGAGCGACGTCGTCGACGGTCTCCACCAGGTGGATCCCGTCGTCGACCTGGCCCATCGTGCCCTCGACCTCGGGATGACCGGCGTGACCGATCATCACCACTTCTCGCCCCTCGCGGCGCATCCGACCGACCTCGAGGTGCACCTTGGTGACCAGCGGACAGGTCGCGTCGAACACGTGCAGCCCCCGCGCGTGCGCCTCGTCCCGGACCGCACGCGACACGCCATGAGCGGAGAACACGACGGTGGCACCGTCGGGCACCGCGCCCAGCTCGTCGACGAAGACCGCGCCCTTGGTGCGCAGCTCGCTGACGACATGGTCGTTGTGCACGATCTCGTGACGCACGTAGATCGGGGCGCCGAAGCGGTCGATCGCACGCTCGACGATCTCGATCGCGCGATCGACGCCGGCACAGAAGCCGCGCGGCTGCGCGAGCAGCGCGACGGGCGCGTCCGGGGATTCGGTCATTTCAGAGCACTCCCAGGATGCGGACCTCGAAGCGGATCGGCTGACCCGCCAGAGGATGGTTGAAGTCCAGAAGCGCGCCGCCGTCATCGATCGCCTTCACCACGCCGGCGTAGCGCCCGCCGTCCGGCGCGGCGAAGTCGAGCAGGTCGCCGGGCGCGTAGGCGGCGCCGGGCTCGCCGTGCTCGGCGAGCAGCGCGCGCGACACGCGCTGCAGCAGCCCTGGATTGCGGGGGCCGAACGCCTCCTCGGCGGGCAGCTCGAAGGCCGCGCTCGTGCCCTCGGTCAGACCGATCAGGCGCCGCTCCAGAGGCTCGGCCATCTGGCCTAGCCCCAGCGTGAGCGTCGCGGGTCGCGCGTCGAAGGTACTAATGACGTCCTCGCCGCTCGCCGACAGGCGGATCCGGTAGTGCAGCGTCAGGTGGGAATCTGCCCGCACGACGCGCTCAGCGCCGCCGGACGGCTCGGGAACGTTCATGCCGGGCTCCTCGCGAGGCCGGATTGTACGCAAGGAGACCCCATCGATGCCCGCCACCCCGCTGCCCCGGTCCGAACGTCCCCGTGAGCGGCTCCTCGCCCAGGGCCCGCGGGCGCTGTCGGACGCCGAGCTGCTCGCGCTGCTGATCGTCACCGGCAGCCCGGGCCGCAGCGCGGCCGATGTCGCGCGGGACCTGCTGGTGCGGTTCGACGGCCTGCCCGGCCTGTTCTCGGCACCGCGGCGGGCGGTCGCCGCGGTGCCCGGGGTCGGCACCGCGCGCTGGGCGGCGTTGTGCGCGGCGCTGGAACTCGCCCGCCGCAGCGTCGCCCACGACCTGCGCCGGCGCGACGCGCTCGAGTCGCCGGAGCAGGTCGGACGCTACCTGTCGCTGTCGCTGCAGCACAGCCCGCACGAGGTGTTCGCGGTGCTGTTCCTGGACAGCCGCAACCGGCTGCTCGCCGCCGAGGAGCTGTTCCGGGGAACGCTCGGTCAGACCGTGGTCTATCCCCGGGAGGTCGCGCGCCGGGCGCTCGAGCGCAACGCGGCCGCAGTGATCCTCGCGCACAACCATCCGTCCGGGCTCGCCGAGCCGTCACAGGCCGACCGGCTGCTGACCGAGGCGCTCAAGCGGGCGCTGCAGTGCCTGGACATCCCGGTGCTCGATCATTTGATCGTGGCGGGTGGGCGGCGGTTCTCGTTCGCCGAGCACGGTCTGCTCTGACCCGGCACCGCCCGCCGCGGTCGACCGTGCGGCGGCCGACCGGGGCGACGACGACGACGACAACGACTGAGACTGCGACGACCACTACGACTTCGGCTGCGACTGCGACTTCGGCTGCGACTGCGACTGCGACTGCGACTGCAACGGCGGCTTGCCGTTCTCAGCGGGAATTCGCTACACTAACAGGCTTTGCCGTAGCGCCCTGCGCGGGCACTTTCTTCCTGGAGCTTCCGATGGCCAAGTTCTGCCCGGTGACCGGCAAAGGCCCGATGGTCGGCAACAACGTTTCACATGCGAACAACAAGACCAAACGGCGGTTCCTGCCCAACCTGCAGTACCGGCGGTTCTGGATCGAGAGCGAGCGGCGTTTCGTGCGCCTTCGCGTGACCAACGCCGCGCTGCGCACGATCGACAAGGTGGGCATCGAGGCGGTCCTGGCCGACCTGCGCGCCCGCGGACAGGCCTGAACCCGACGGACCGCTGCGAGGAGTCTCCATGCGCGACAAGATCAAGCTCGAGTCGACCGCCGGCACCGGTCACTTCTACACGACCACGAAGAACAAGCGCACCACGCCCGGCAAGATCGAAATCAAGAAGTTCGATCCGGTGGCGCGCAAGCACGTGGCCTACAAGGAAACCAAGATCAAGTGATCGCTCGCGGGCTCGGGCGCGCGCTGCCTCGCTGCAGCGGCGCCCGGTGATCCGAGCGCGGGCGGTCGGTCGGCGCGGACCCTTCCTCGGGCACGCGCCATGCGGACATTCGCGAGCGGGCGGTTCACGCGGACGCGTACCGCCGCATCCGTAGCGCCAGCTCCTGCAACGCCCGGATGCCGCTCGCCTCGGCGCGGGCGCACCAGTCCTGCAGATGCGCGACCAGCTGCTCGCGCGACGCGTTCGAGCGCTCCCACGTGGAGGCGAGCTCGGCCCGCATCTCCACCAGTTTTCGCAGCCGCTCGGAGACCGCGAAGATCTCGCCGAGCGTGGCCCGGTTCTGATCGTTCCAGCGGGTTGCATCCCGCTGCAGCCAGCGCCGCGCAGAGCGGATCAGCGTCGCGTCCGCCGGACGGGCGGGGCGCAGCCGGGCGATCTCCTCGGAACAGGCGGCCGCGAGCGATTGGCCGTAGGCCGCCATCAGGTCGTAGCGATGGGCGATCACCGCCTGCAGCGTGTGCAGGTCGACTGCCGGGCGCGGCGAGATCAGTCTCGGCACCGGTGCGACGCGGCGCACGGTCGCCAGCCGCAGGGTCTCGAGCACCCTGATGTAGAACCAGCCGACGTCGAACTCGTACCAGCGGTTCGACAGCTTCGCCGACGAGGCGAACGCGTGATGGTTGTTGTGCAGCTCCTCGCCGCCGATCAGGATGCCCCAGGGCAGCACGTTGGTGCTCGCGTCCGGGCTGTCGAAGTTGCGGTAGCCCCAGAAGTGGCCGATTCCGTTGATCACGCCGGCGGCGGTCACCGGGATCCAGAGCATCTGGATCGCGAACACCGTCAGGCCGATCGCGCCGAACAGCAGCACGTCCAGGACGAGCGTCAGGTACACGCCGGCGAACGACCAGCGGGTGTACAGGCGACGCTCGATCCAGTCGTCGGGCGTGCCGTGCCCGTACTTCTGAACGGTCTCGCCGTTGCGAGCCTCCTCGCGATACAGCTCGACCCCCTCGAGCAGCACCTTGCGAAGACCCCAGGTCTGCGGGCTGTGCGGGTCCTCGGCGGTCTCGCATTTCGCGTGGTGCTTGCGGTGCACCGCCGCCCACTCGCGGGTGACCATGCCGGTGGTGAGCCACAGCCAGGCCCGGAAGAAGTGCGCGACCGCGGGGTGAAGGTCGAGCGCTCGGTGCGCCTGGCACCGATGCAGGTAGATCGTCACCGCGACGATCGTGACGTGCGTGGTCAGCAGCGTGAACGCCGCGATCTGCCAGCCGTTCCAGCCGAGAAGGCCGGTGTCGAGAAAGCCCAGAGCAGCCTGGACCGCCGGATGTTCGATCAAGTTGTCGCGCTCCCGTGAACGCCCCGATTGTACCGGGCGCCGGCGCACGAACACAGGGCCGCCCGTCCGCGCTCCCCGCTATTCGCGGCGCAGCCAACGGGTCGCGAAAAAGCCGTCGGTGCCGTCCGCCTCGGGCCGCAGGCACATCGCGCCGGCGGGCTCGAATCCAGGGTGCGAGGCGCCGAACGCATCGGCGACCGCTTCGTTTTCCTCTCGCAACAGGCTGCAGGTCGCGTAGACCAGCGTTCCGCCGCGCGCGACCAGCCGCGCGGCCTGGCCGAGGATCGACGACTGCTTGCGCGCGAGTTCGGCGACATCCTGGGGGCCCAGACGCCATTTCAGCTCCGGATTGCGGCGCACGGTCCCGGTGCCGGTGCACGGTGCGTCGACCAGCACCCGGTGCGCTCGCCCATCGAGCCGGCGCAGCCGGGGGTCGGCTTCGTGCTCGATGCGCAGCGGCTGCACGTTGGTCGCGCCCGAGCGCGCCAGGCGAGGCGCCAGGCGGGCGAGCCTGAGCGCGGACACGTCGCACGCGTAGATCTGGCCGGTCGAGCGCATCGCAGCCGCCATCGCCAGCGTCTTGCCGCCGGCTCCGGCGCAGAAGTCGACGACGGTCTGCCCGCGGCGCGGCGCGACGAAGTCCACCAGCCGCTGGCTGCCCGCATCCTGAACCTCGAAGTCACCCCGCCCGAACGCGGCCAGCCGTTCGAGCGCGGGCTTGCCCGCGACCCGCAACGCGGTCTGCGGCTCGGCGAGCGGTTCGGCGACGACCCCCTCGCGGGCGAGTTCGGCGCGCAGCGCGTCTCGCCCGGTGCGCAGCAGGTTGACCCGAAGATCGAGTGGCGCGGACTGCAGCAGCGCGCGACCCAGCGACTCGACCGCGAGCGCCGGGTCGGGCTCGCCCGCAGCGGCGGCCTGCGCGAGCAGCGCCGAGTGAAGCCAGTCCGGCAGACTCAGCCGCACCGCCTGCGGCAGGCCGTCGGGATCGATGGCGCTCGCGGCACGCAGCGTCGCCGCCTGGTCGGCGTCGGCGCGCAGTCCGGGCAGCGCCGCGTCGCCGTAGCGCCCGTAGAGCGACAGCGCCGCCAGTCGGCGGGGCAGCGGACCGGCCATCGATTGCGCGAGGTGGCCGTAACGGCGTCGATGGCGCAGCACGTCGAAGACCGTCTCGGCCAGCGCGACCCGATCCCGCCGACCCAGCCCAGGGCGAGCGCGGAAGAAGCGCCTCAGCGCGGCATCGGCCGGCCCATCGAGACGGAGGACCTCGGCCAGCGCGTCGACGGTGGCGTCGACCACCGCGGCGCCGACCGCTGCCGAGGCGCCGGCGCGCGAGCGACCCGACTCGGGCGACGGACCGGGGGCCGGCGCCTTCCCGGCCGGATCGGGGCCTGACCGGGCCGGATCGGAGCCCGGCCTGCCCGGATCCGGGTCCGGCCGCTGCGGATCATCGAGGGGCCGGGCCGAAGCGCCGCCGCTGCCGGATGCGGCGGGGCCGACCGGTCCGCCCTTCGCAGCGGACATCGCCCGTGTGCCGGCGGCGACGCGCCGGCCCGCGACGGCGGCACGCGCAGCGCGAGTCGGCGCTCCGGCCGACCTGCGGGACCGGCCTCCGCTCATCGCGGCGCCGCGTCCCCGTCGTC
>JBIKMO010000218.1:0-7623 GCA_044359175.1 Burkholderiaceae bacterium
AGCGGCTGGTGCGCGGCGAGCACAAGTGGTACGTCGATTTCGACCGCTGCCTGCCGTACTTCAACGAGCACATGGGCTGCGCGATCTGCGTCGCGGTGTGTCCGTGGAGCCTGCCCGGCGTGGCCGGTTCGCTGGTCGAGAAGATGGCGCGTCGTCGCGCGCGCGACGAAGGCGGCGCGGCCGACCGGGGCGAGCCGGCGGTCTGACCGGTTCGCCCGCGGCCGCCTACGGCCGGCGCACCACCTGCACGATCCGCTCGCCGCCCGACGCCACGCTGCGGCCCGCCGCGTCGTCTGCGGCCGGGGGCGCGTCCGGCGGCTCCAGCTCGCCGCGCGCCCAGCGCCCGAGCATCTCCCGCCACTGCGCGCGCGCGGTGACCACCGAGGCGAGCTTCACGTGGCCGAAGCCGCGGATCCGCTCGGGCACGCGCGCGACGTGCACCGCGAGCGGCAGCCGGCGCGCGTCCAGCCCCGGCAGCAGTCCCTCGATGATCGTGCGGTACTCGTCGACCAGCGCGCGCTCCATCCGGCGCTCGTCGGTGCGGCCGAACGGGTCGAGCACCGTGCCGCGCAGCCGCCGCGCGGCGGCGAGCACGCGCATCGCGGGCATCATCCACGGCCCAAGGCCGACCTTGCGGGGCGTGCCGTCGGGTCGCCGAAAGCGCGCACCCAACCTCGAGAGCAGCGGCGGCGCCATGTGAAAGCGCAGCCGATCCCAGCCGTCGAACTGGCGGCGCAGGGACTCGAGGAACTCGCCGTCGGTGTACAGCCGCGCCACCTCGTACTCGTCCTTCACCGCCATCAGCCTCGCGAGCTGGCGCGCGACCGCGGCGGTGAGCGGAAGCGAGGCCTCGTCGGCCGCAGCCGGCGCGCCGCCGCGCGCGAGCGCCTCGGCGGCGCGCACGCGGGCGACGAACTCGGCGTAGCGCCGCGCGTATCCGGCGTCGTGGTAGCGCTCGAGGAAGCGGGTGCGGCGGGCGATCAGGCCGTGCTCACCGTCGAGCGCTCCGTCGGTGCCGACGGGCGAGGTCTGGCCGCACGTGAGCGCGGCGATCGCCTGCGGGCGCGCGGCCGCGAGGCGTCCCAATCCGAACGCGAGCCGGTTGACCGGCGCCCCGACCGCGTTCAGCTCGATCGCGCGCAGCATCGCCGCCTCGCTCACCGGCACCAGTCCATGCTGCCACGCGAATCCCAGCATCACGACGTTGGAGGGCAGGGTGTCGCCGAGCAGCGCCTGCGCGATCGCCTGTGCGTCCAGCGTGCGCAGCCGGTCCGAGCCCGCGGCGGCGCGCAGCGTGTCGAGCAGCGCGGGTGAGCGCAGCGAGGCGTCCGGGTCGCGCACGAACGCGGCGGTCGGCAGTTCGTGCAGGTTGGCCAGCACCACGGTGCGGCCGTGCTTGACCGTGGCGAGCGCCTCGGGCGAGGCGCCCACCACCAGGTCGCAGGCGAGCACCGCGTCGGCCTGCTGCGTGTCGATCCGCACCTGGTTGAGCAGGCCTGCGGTCGGCGCCACGCGGACGAACGACAGCACCGCGCCGCCCTTCTGCGCGAAGCCCATGAAGTCCAGCACCGACGCCTGGCGGCCCTCGAGGTGCGCGGCCATGGTGATCAGTGCGCCGACGGTCACCACGCCCGTGCCGCCCACGCCGGTCACCAGCAGGTCGTACGGGCCGGTCCAGGTCCACGGCGCGGGCACGGGCAGGCGGGCGAGTTCGCGCGCGAGTGCGTCGGAGACCGACGTCGCATCGCGGCCCGCAGCCGGGTCCGCCCCGGTCGCACGGTCGTCGGACGGCGCGCCGAGCGCCGGCGCCGCCCGCCGCCGCAGCCGTGCGCCCTCCACCGACACGAAGCTCGGGCAGAAGCCCTCGATGCACGAGAAGTCGGTGTTGCACGAGCTCTGCTCGATCGCACGCTTGCGGCCCCAGTCGGTCTCTACCGGCACCACCGACAGGCAGTTCGAGCGGCGGCCGCAGTCGCCGCAGCCCTCGCAGACCCGCTCGTTGACGAACACGCGCCGCGGCGGGGCGGGGAAGGCGGGCACGCCGTCGACCTGCTGCTTGCGGCGGCGCCGCTTCTCGGCCGCGCAGGTCTGGTCGTAGATCAGCACCGTGACCCCCGCGGTGTCGCGCAGACGCCGCTGCACCGCATCCAGCTCGTCGCGGTGATGGAACGCGGTGCCGCGCGGGAATTCGCCGTGTCGGCCGTCGAACTTCCAGGGTTCGTCGGACACCACCACCACCGCGCGCGCGCCCTCGGCCTGCACCTGCCGCGCGATCTCGGGCACGCCGAGCGTGCCATCCACCGGCTGGCCGCCGGTCATCGCCACCGCGTCGTTGTAGAGGATCTTGTAGGTGATCGTCGCGCCCGCGGCCACCGACTGTCGGATCGCCAGGTACCCGGAGTGGTAGTAGGTGCCGTCGCCCAGGTTCTGGAACACGTGACGGGTCGCCGTGAAGCGCGAGGCCGCGGCCCAGTCCACGCCCTCGCCGCCCATCTGGATCAGGCCCGCGGTGTCGCGGTCCATCCAGCTCGCCATGAAGTGGCAGCCGATGCCGGCGAGCGCGCGCGAGCCCGACGGCACCACGGTGGAGCGGTTGTGCGGGCAGCCCGAGCAGAAGTACGGCTGGCGCCGGATGCCGTCGGCGTCGTTGGACAGCAGCGCCGGCATCGTGAAGTCCACGACCAGCGCGCGCCGGTCGAGCATCGGGTTCAGCCGCGCGAGCCACTCAGCCACCACCGGCATCACGCGCGACGGCCGCAGCTCGCCGAGCGCCGACAGCAACGGCGTGCCGTCGGCCGCGGTCTTGCCGGCCACGCGGGGACGCTGGGCATCGGGCAGCGGGTAGAGCAGCTCCTTGATCTGCCGCTCGACCACCGGCGCCTTCTCCTCGATGACCAGCAGCTCCTCGAGCCCCTGCGCGAACTCCAGGATGCGCGTCGGCTCCAGCGGGAACACCAGGCCCACCTTGTAGACCCGCACCCCCGCCGCCGAGAGCGCGTCCGGGTCCAGGTCGAGCCGCCGCAGCACCTCCATGAAGTCGAAGTGCGCCTTGCCTACGGTGACGATGCCCAGCGTCGCCCTGGGCGAGGCGACCACGTGCCGGTCGATGCTGTTGACCCGAGCGAACGCGCGCACCGCATCGAGCTTGGCTGCGAGTCGCGCCTCGATCGCGAGCGACGGCAGGTCGACCGCACGCACGTGCAGCGACCCGGCGGTTGCGGACGCAACGACCTGCACCGGATCCTCGAAGGTGAGGGCGACCCGGTCCAGGTCGACCGTCATGCCCGACTCGACGACCTCGCTGATCGCCTTGAAGCCCACCCACGCACCCGAAAAGCGCGACAGCGCCCAGCCGTAGAGACCGAACTCGAGATACTCGGCGACGTTCGCCGGGTGCAGCACCGGCATCGACCACGCCTGCATCGCCAGGTCCGACTGGTGCGGCATCGACGAGGACACGCAGCCGTGGTCGTCGCCCGCCACGACCAGCACGCCGCCCAGCGGGCTCGCGCCGTACGCGTTGCCGTGCTTGAGCGCGTCGCCCGAGCGGTCGACGCCCGGGCCCTTGCCGTACCACATCGCGAACACGCCCTCGACCCGACGCTCGGGGTCGAGGGCGACGCGCTGCGTGCCCAGGCATGCGGTGGCCGCGAGGTCCTCGTTGATCGCCGGCAGGAACTCGACCTCGGCCGCCTTCAGCAGCGCGGCCGCCTTCCACATCTGCTGGTCGACCATGCCGAGGGGGCTGCCGCGGTAGCCCGACACGAACCCGGCGGTCGCCCGGCCGCGCTGCGCATCGAGGGCGCGCTGCATCAGCGGCAGTCGCACCAGCGCCTGGGTGCCGGTGAGGAAGACCTGCCCGCGGGAGGCCCGCAGGGCATCGGCGAGCGCGTAGTGGGCGTTCGCGAGCGACGTGGCGGCCATCGCGGGTCTCCTGCGGGGGGGGTCGGAGAAGTCTAAACTCGTCATCGGGTAGAAGGTTTGCGAATCCAATAAGAATCGACGATCATTCGAACGATTCGTTTCGATGTAGAGCCGTATTGGAGAAAGAACTTCTCGACAGAGCCTCGAGGTCGATCCTGCGCGAGCTGCAGCAGGACACCCGCCGCTCCCAGCAGGTCCTCGCCGAGCGCGTGGGGCTGTCGGCCACGCCGGTATGGCGTCGGATCCGCGAGCTGGAGGTGGGCGGGGTGATCCGGCGGTGGGTCGCGCTGCTCGACCGAGAGAAGCTCGGCCTGGGCACCTGCGTGCTCGCCAACGTGTCGCTCGAGCGGCATGTCGAGGGCGTGGTCGACGGCTTCGAGCGGCGCGTGCGCGCCTGTCCGGAGATCATCGAGTGCTACGGGATCACCGGCGAGGCCGACTACCTGATCAAGGTGGTGGTGCCGGACATGAAGGCGTACGACCGCTTCCTGCATGAGGTGGTGTTCCGCATCGACGGGGTCGCCAGCATCCGGACCAACGTCGTGCTGCGGGAGGTGAAGTACGAGACCGCGCTGCCGGTGTAGGCTGCGGCCCGTGCGATTCGTCCTGGTGTTCATCGGCCTGCTGGCCGTCCTCTTCGGCATCGTGCTGATGCGCTTCGCCGCCGGCGCGATGCGCCTGCACGCGCGCATCTCGGCCTGGCCGCAGGCGCCCGGCACGGTCGTGCGCTCCGAGGTGGTCTACGGCGAGGCCGGGCGCGGCAGTACCGCGCGGCCGCAGGTCACGGTGCGCTACACCTGGGGCCGGCTCGTCTACGAGTCGTCGGACCATACGCACGGCGTGTCCTTCGGCGACTTCGACGCGGCCGCGCGTCGGCTGGTCGAGCGTTATCCGGTGGGCACCGCCGTGTCGGTGCGCGTGCAGCCCGGGCATCCGGAGAACGCGGTGCTCGACACCGGCTACCCGTCGCACGCGGTCACCGTGCAGCGGATCGGCGCGGTGCTGATCGCCGCGGGCATCAGCACGGTGGTGGTCGCGCTGTCGCCGGCGATGTCGGGTTGAACGCCAGCCCACGGGCCTGGCGGTGCGCGACGAGGCGATGCGCCGCGCGGTTCGCCAGCGAACACCTCGACGGCTTCCGTTCAATCCGGTAGTCGACGCCTCGCTGGAGCTGATGACCTTCACCCGCGCCGCGCAGGCGGTCGGACGGGTCTGCCGCCCGAGCGCCGTGGGGGCGGTCCGCGCGATCGCTGGTCGCGGGCGGATCCGGCCCGCCCGAGTCGACCGGTGCGCGTCAGGTCCGCCGCATCGCCTGGGCGAGCTCGGCGTGCCCTCGCTCGAGCAGCGTGTCCGCAGCGTTGAGCCGGTCGCGTGGCGCCTTGTTCTGGCTCAGCTTGGACTTGCCGAGGAGCGCGGTGACCGCGATCTCGATGCCGACGATGCTGCGCACCATCCCCTCGATGTACTCGGGTGACGAGTCGCCCATCTTCCAGGGGCGCGGCTCGGTGGCCTCGTGCCGGCGGGTCAGCCGCGCGACGATGCCGCGCACGTGGCGCTCGTCGTCGCGCACGGTGATCGTCCCGTGCGCGTGTACGACCTCGTAGTTCCAGGTCGGTACCTGCTGGTGGGTTTCGTGCTTGCTCGGGTACCAGTTGGGCGACACGTAGGCCTCGGCGCCGCGGAAGATCACCATCACCGGGGTGCCGGTCGGGCAGGTTCGCCACAGCGCGTTCGCGCGGGCCACGTGCGCCGAGAGCACACCCGACTCGCCCGCGCCCGCGTCGAACTCGAACGGGATGTGGTCGGCGTCCAGCCCGTCCGGACCCTGCCGCACGAGGATGCCGAGCGGGTGTTCGCGCACGATGCGGTGCAGGTCCTCCGGACGGGTCACGGCGAAGTGCGGCGGGATGTACATGGCGGCGGTCGTCGGAGGGCGGCGCGGGCGCGGTGCCTTAGGGTCGCCCGCGAACGGCGTGCGCGCAAGGGTCGGGTGGCGGTGATCCGACGGCGCGGCGTGCGGCGACCGGATGCCGGCGAGGGGACGGTGCCCTGCGACCCGCTTGCCGGCGTGCGGGCGCCGCGGCACACTGTGCCGAGCGTTCCGTTCCCTTCACCTTGTCGCCAGGGGAGCCCTGCGGGGCTGAGAGTGCGGCCGGCGTCATCGGCCGCAGACCCTGGAACCTGACCCGGATCATGCCGGCGGAGGAAGTGCGACATGACCATCGCCAGTCTGGCGGCGCTCGCCGCCGCCCTCGTCGTCTTCACCTGGATCGGGGTGCGCGCGCGCGCGCCGGGCGGTGACCTCGACGATTACCTGGTCGCGCGCAACAGCCAGGGGTCGTGGGCTCTGGGCCTGTCGTTCCTCGCCTCGGGCATGGGCGGCTGGATCCTGTTCGCGCCGCCCGAGGTCGCGGCATTCGTCGGGCCGGTGGCGCTCGCGGGCTACGCGGTCGGCGCGGCGCTGCCGTTCCTGGTGCTCGCCGCCTGCGGTGCGGCGATCCGTGAGCGCATGCCGGCGGGCCGAAGCCTTGCCGAGTTCGCGCACCTGCGCTTCGGCAACGGCATGCGGCGCTGGGTCGCGGTGCTGTCGGTGCTGTACATGCTGTGCTTCCTCACGGCCGAACTCACCGCGATCGGCGGCATCACCGCGCTGCTGTCGGACGTGCCGGGTGCGGTCGCGGTGGTCGGGGTCGCGGGGGCCACGCTGGTCTACACCGCCTGGGGCGGCGTGCGCGCGAGCATCCGCACCGACGCGGTCCAGGGCTGGCTGGTGCTCGCGCTGGTGGGGCTGGTGGCGATCGCGGTGTGGCGCTGGGCGCCACCGGCGGATCTGTCGCGCGCGCTGCCGCGGGTGGGCACGGCGGACGCGCTCGCGGTGGCGTTGACGCTCGTGATCGCGGTGACCGCGGCCAACCTGTTCCACCAGGGCTACTGGCAGCGGCTGTGGGCGGCGCGCGACGCGGGCGCGCTCGCGCGGGGCGCGGCGATCGGCGGCGGCGCGAGCGTGCTGGTGGTCGCGGCGGTCGGCGCGCTCGGGCTGCTCGCACTCGCTTCGGGCGTTGCGCTCGGCACGCCGCCGATGCCGCTGTTCGCGCTGATCGGCCAGGCCCCGCCCTGGGTCGCGCTCGCCGCGCTGGTGCTCGCGGTGGCACTGGTCGCCTCGTCGGTGGATACGCTGCAGAGCGGGCTGGTGTCGCTGATCGTCACCGAGCGCGAGGGCACCTCGGTGGCGGTCGCACGCTGGATCACCGTGGCGCTGATGGTGCCGGTGGTGATCGTCGCGCTGCAGGGCTTCTCGGTGCTGCGGCTGTTCCTGATCGCCGACCTGCTGTGCGCGACCACGGTGGTGCCGCTGCTGCTCGGGCTGTGGCGCCGGATGGACGCGCGCGCGGCGATCGCGGGCTCGGTCGCCGGCCTGGTCGGCGCGGTGCTGCCGGGGTGGGTCGCGAGCGGCTCGCCGGTGGCCGGACTGCACGCGGCGACCTTCCCCGGCAGCATCCCGACGCTCGGCCCGTTCGCGGGGGCGCTCGCAGCGTCGGCGCTGGTGAGCGTCGCGCTCGCGGCCCGGCGGGCGCCGGCCGCCTCGTTGCCCGGCTGAGCCGCGCGGGCGCCCGCTGAGGGTGCCGTGCGTGCGCTGAACGCGCCGACGCCTCGCGCGAAGGGCGTCGCACACCGACGTCGATTCGACAGGGTGCACCG
>JBIKMO010000219.1:0-7617 GCA_044359175.1 Burkholderiaceae bacterium
CGACTTCGCGGACAGGCGCAGCATGCCGTCGAAGTCGCCGAGCAGGAAACGGTGGGTCTGACCGAGCTTGAGCGCGAGCAGATCGCGTGGATGCCGGTCGAGGATGCCGTCGGTCGCGCCGACGAGCGTCTCCCAGTCCCCCTCGACCCAGCCCTGCACCGCGCGAACGGTCGCCCGCTCGCGTTCGGTGGCCCGGGGCGCCGTCTGCAGGGCCGCTGCGAGGAAAGGACGCGCCAGATCAGGGGCCTTGCCGGTCTCCGTGAACATCATCAGCGCGGCGGCATAGGCGTTGGCGAGTGCGCAGTCGGGGGCTGACTGCGCAGCCTGGACGATCCCGACCGCCTGGGCGCCGTAGGCGAGCACCTCCTCGACGAACCGGTCGATCGCGGCGACCGTGGCCGGATCGTCGGTGCTGACTGGGTTGCCGTACGCGTCGGCGAGCATGAGCGTCTCCCTGCCGCGTGGACTGACGCGGACCGCAGGCCTGCAGCCGCCCGCACGGGTTTCAGAACCGAGACGGTGGCCCAGGAACGCAGGCCCCCCTTGACGATGATCCGCCGGCCCCGGCGGCCTCGCAAGCGGTCGGCCGCAGCGTCGATGCCGGCGCCCGCATCGCAGGCTGTCGAGCGGATCGTCGGTACCGGGGCGCCCGCGGCAGGCGCAGCGGCCCGCCGGTGGCCCTGCGTCGACCGGCGGCGGCATAGCGGCCCTCAAGCGCACGAGCGGCGGGCCGTAAACGGTGGAACGCGGGGAATGCCGGCGGCGGAACGCCTGGCGATCGCCGCCCGAGGAGTCCCATGGCCGCCCCGTACGACACGCCCCCCGCCCCCGTGGCGGCGCGACACCCCCCGCCGACGGCGTCGGCACCGTGCTCCGCGCTGGTGGCCCGGTTGACCCGCCCGCGCCTCGACCCGGCCCGCAACCGCATCCGGCTGCACCTGCTGAGGCTGTCCGACGACCAGTTGCGCACCGCTCTCGGTCTGTCGGCCGCAGACATCCTGACCCTCAGGGCGGCCGCGGTGGCGGCGGCTCTACAGGATGCCGAGGCGCGCGCCGAAGCCGCCCGCCCGGACGTCACCGCGGCCGCCTTCGCCGATTGACGCTTGCTCGCCGGAGGCGCTGCGGCCGGGCCGGATAGCGCGCGCCGACGCCAAACGGCGAATCGACACGCGGGTCGATCGCGCCCGCCTGCCCATCCGACGTGCTCCGGTACCATCGTGCAACCCACACGCTGGCGACCGGAATGACGACGATGGCCCCGACGACCGTGGACCCCGGCGCGATGCCGCCCGAGTGCGAGGCGCTGCGGCGCGAGGTTCGATCGTTCGTCGCCGAGCAGGTCGCGCCCCTGCCGGCACGCGAGCGAGCGCGCAACTGGGCCGGGGCCGACCCTGCGTTCAGCCGCAAACTCGCCGAGCGCGGCTGGATCGGCATGACCTGGCCCAGACGCTACGGGGGGCACGAGCGCAGCACGCTCGAGCGCTACGTGGTGATGGAGGAGCTGCTCGCGGCCGGCGCACCGGTGGGTGCGCACTGGATCGCCGACCGGCAGAGCGGGCCGCTGCTGATGCGCTTCGCACCCGACACGCTCGCGCCGCGGATCGTGCCGCGCATCGCCCGCGGCGAGGCGTTCTTCTGCATCGGCATGAGCGAACCCGACTCGGGGTCCGACCTCGCGTCGATCCGCACCCGTGCGGGGCGCGCCGATGGGGGCTGGCGGATCGAGGGCCGCAAGGTCTGGACGTCCGGCGCGCACATCGCGCATTACATGATCACGCTGGTGCGCACCGGCGAACGCGGTGATGACCGGCACGCCGGCCTGTCCCAGCTGCTCGTGCCGATGGATGCGCCCGGCCTCACGGTGCGGCCGATCGTCAACCAGCTCGGCGATCACGATTTCAACGAGGTGACCTTCGACGGCGTGTTCGTGCCGGACGACCACCTCGTCGGACGCGAGGGCGACGGCTGGCGGCAGGTGGTCGCCGAGCTGTCGTTCGAACGCGCGGGACCCGAGCGCTACCTGAGCAGCACCCAGCTGCTGGTGGAGATGCTCGATGCGGCCGATCCGGGCGATCCGCGTCATGCGGTCGAACTCGGCCGGCTGGTCGCCCGATACGGCGCGCTGCGTCGGATGTCGCTCGGCGTCGCGCACGCGGTGGCGCGCGGCGAGGACCCGTCGCAGGCGGCCTCGATGGTCAAGGACCAGGGGGCGCTCCTCGAGCAGTCGGTCCCGGACGTCGCTCACGCGCTGTTTGGGGGCATCGCGCCGCGGGGCTCGACGCTCGCCGACGTCATGGACCACCTGACCCTCGCGGTGCCGTCGTTCTCGCTGCGCGGCGGCACCCGCGAGATCCTGCGCGGCATCATCGCCCGTGGGCTGGGGCTGCGATGAACGAACCGATGATCGAGGACAGCGCGCGGCGGCTGTACGGACAGCGGGTCGATCGGGCGCTCGTCGCGCAGGTGGAGGCCGGCGCGTTCCCGCAGGCGCTGTGGCAGGAGGTGGTCGAAGCGGGCTTCGACGCGGTCCTGCTGCCCGAAGCCGCGGGCGGCATCGACGGGGACTGGGCCGACGCGTGGCCGATCCTGCACGGTCTCGGCCGCTTCGGGGTCCCGTTGCCGCTGGCCGAGACGATGATCGGTGCGCTGCTGCTGGCGGGCGCCGGCCTGGCGGTACCGGCAGGCCCGATCGCGGTGATCGAGGCGCTCACCGACGGCACGATCGCCGCGCAGGACGACGCGGACGGGTCGCGTCTGTCCGGACGCGCGGTGCGCGTGGCCTGGGCGCGCCACGCGCGCTGGGCGCTCGTGTCGCTGCCGCACGCGCGGATCGCCCTGGTCGACCTGGGCGATCGCGCGAGCGCCTCGGTCGTTCCGCACTCAGACGTGGCGGGACTGCCGTCGGACACGGTGGAGCTGGATCGGGCGCCCGCAGTGGTGATTGCGCCGACGCCGTTGCCCGCGCTCGCGCTGCCGGTGCGCACGCTGGGTGCGGTGGCCCGTTCGGTGATGATTGTCGGCGCGCTGCAGTCGGCGCTCGACCAGTCGGTGCGCTACGCGAACGACCGCGTGCAGTTCGGCAAGCCGATCGGTCGCAACCAGGCGATCCAGCATCAGCTCGCGCTGTTCGCCGGCGAGCTCGAGTCCGCCCGTGCCGCCGCGCGCGCCGCGTGCGAGGACGCGCCCACGGCGACCCGTCGGGTCGCGCCCTCGGCCGGCTTCGGTGCGGCGGTCGCCAAGATCTGCTGCGGCGAAGCGGCGAGCCGGGCCGCCGCAATCGCCCACCAGGTCCACGGCGCGATCGGATTCACCGCCGAGCATCCGCTGAACCTCGCGACGCGGCGGCTCTGGGCGTGGCGGGCGGACTTCGGCAGCGACGCTTGGTGGGCCGAACGGCTGGGGCGCGAGGCGATCGCCGCAGGCGGGTCGGCGTTCTGGCCCGCGCTGACCGCCCGCAGGTTCTAGGCGCCGCGAACGGGGTCTGCGCCAGGGTCCGACGGGTCGGTCTGCGCCGCTCGGGAGGCGGGCGGAGCGCGCTGAGCAGGTACGCGGCGGCATCCGCACGCCCCCGTCGCCAACCGCGTCACCGGTCGTCGCAGACCCTCGCGCATTTCCTCACGGCCGTCGCGGATGATCGGTCCTAGCATCCGGGCGTCGTCTTCCCGCCGGACCCACCGATGGCCGCACCGATCGATCTGCTGCGCGAGCAGCTTGCCCGCCGGATCGCCCAACGCGGTCCGGACGACCCGCAGGTCGAGTACCTGCGCTGGCAGATCGCAAGCCTCGAACGTCAGGCGCGCTGGCGGCGTCAGGCCGCGGGCATGTTCGGCTCGCCCGCACCCTCGGACACGCCGACGCGTCCCGGAGGCTGACCCTGCTGCAGCCCTCGGCGAGAGCCGCTCGCCGGCGGGCGCGGTTCGAGTGGCGCGGGCGCGAGGCCGCTGCGCCAGCGCGTCGCCATCCGGTCATACAGATCCTCGAGCGAGCGCGTGGTGCGCTCGCTGTCGAACAGCGGCACCGTGTCGCGCTCGGCCTGCAGCCGCCGCTTGAGCCCGGCAAGCCGGGCACGATCGGCGATCAGCCCGCGTGCGATCGCTTCGTACTGTTCGAGGTCGGCGGCGACCAGCTCGGGCAACCCCACCGCGTGCAACAGACTCGCGGCGACCCGGCCGACGAAGCTGTCGCCCAAGCAGGTGACCAGGGGCACGCCACACCAGAGCGCGTCGCTCGCGGTGGTGTGCGCGTTCACGGGCACCGTGTCGAGGAACAGGTCCGCGTGCACGAGTCGCGCGAGGTTGTCGGCCGACGACACGACCGGAGCGAACACGATCCGCTCGGACGAGATGCCGCGGGCGGCCGCCTCGCGCAGCAGGTTCGCGCGGGCCTGCGCGTTCGACTGCAGCAACCACAGCACCGCGTCCGGCGTATCTCGAAGCAGCCGGCACCAGAGGTCGAAGGTCTCGGGACGCAGCTTGTACGTGTGGTTGAAGCAGCACAGCACCAGCGCATCCTCGGGCAGTCCGCAGGCGGCACGACCCGGCGGCGGACCGCTCTGCCGAAGCCTGTCGTTCGGCTGATAGCACTCGGGCAGCCAGGCGAGCTTCTCGCTGAACGCATCGGCCATCGAGGGCGGCGCGACCACCGGGTCGACGATCGCGTAGTCGATGAACTCCGCGGCCATCGTGCCGGGAAACCCGAGGTAGGCGACCTGCACGGGCGCTGGTCGCAGCGCGACGACACCGGTGCGTGCGTTCATCGTGTAGCCCTTGAGGTCGACCAGGATCTCGATGCCGTCGTCGCGGATGCGCTGCGCGGCTTCGACGTCGCTCATGCTGCCGACGTCGACGAACTCCGCGCAGGCCGCGCGCAGCCTCGCGCGCATCGGCGAACCGTCATCGGTGCCGTACGAGTACAAGCGGACGTCGAACCGGGCCCGGTCGTGGAGCTCGAGCACCTGCACCAGAAGCAGCGCGGTCGCATGTTGCTGCAGATCGTTCGACAGGTAGCCGATGCGGACCCGGTCCCCGGGCTGCGAGCGCCGAACAGGGGGGACCGGCATGGGGCGGACCGCGGCGAAGTTCAGCCGTACGTGGTCGGAGAACACGTCGCGCTGGCGGCGCGCGCCGGCACCGAACGACAGGAACATGAACGGGCCAAAATCGTACGGACCCGGCCGCTCGAGCCTCGCCCGCACCGCGTCCAAGTCGGCCTGCAGCGTTCGCCAGTCGCAGGCGAACAGCGTGTGGTAGAGGACCCCGCCCAGACCGGCGCACCAATCGGGCTGGAACGCGAGCCCGGTGCGCAGGCACTCGACCGCCTCGGCGTGCAGCCCGATCCGATCGAACGCGTTGCACAGCATCACGTAGCCGACGAAGAAATCCGGTTTGCGCGACAGCGACTGCAGCAAGGCGGACACGGCCTCGAGGTGCCGCTCGGTCTGGTACAGCGCGAGCGCATAGTCGGCCCACTGCAGGTGGGTTGCGCCCGGCTGTCTCGCCACGCGAGCCGCGTCCTCGATCGCGTCCGCGTAGCGGTGGCGGTCCAGCAGCGTCGCCACCCTGAGCTGAGCGGCCACCCAGTAGTCCGGATCGACGCGCAGCGCCTGATCGGCTGCGGCGGTCGCGCCGTCGATGTCGCCGAGCTTGCGCCGCGCCTGCCCGAGGTTCACCCAGTAGAGCGGCTCGAGAGGCGCGAGCTTGGTCGCGCGGGCGTGCGACTTCTCGGCCTCCTTCCAGCGGCCCGCCCGCGCGTGCTCCACCCCGCTGCGCCAGTGACGCTCGGCTTCGGGGTGCACGGCCCGTGAGGATCGCGGGACGGTGGAGGTGGGGAACATCGCGGACGGTCCGTTCGGCAGGATGGCTGGCAGCTTGAGCCGCCTCCAGCCTCGCGAAGCCATCGAAAAGTGGCGCCTCTCGTGGCCAGTTCGACGGTTCTCGCAGTCCGCGGAGAACTCGCCGAAGCACGGACACTCGCGGCCGCTGCGCGGCGTCTTCGACGGTCCGACGAGCGAGATCGCTGTGGCACCATCGACTCATGGACTTGCACGACTACGACCGCCTCGAGGTCGACGACACCTCCGAGATGCTCGCGCTTCTGCGCGAGTCGGCATCGCGCCGCGCCCTGTGTTCGGTGCGCGCGAGCGGGCGCCCGGAAAGCTACCTGTCTCCGCTGCGCGAGGTCGCCGACGACGGTTCGGCGATGCTCGATGCGCCGCGGGTTCCGGTGATCGAGCGCGCGCTGGGTCCGGGCAGCGTCGCGTCGATCGACGTGCGATTCCAAACCGTACGCGTGCGGTTCGACGCACGCGTGCACGGCATCGACGGAACCGCCCGGCACGGCGCTCAGCTGCGACTGGCCCGGCCGTCGAGCCTGGTCAAGCTGCATCGCCGCGAGTCGGTACGCGTGCGGGTGCCGGACGCGCTGCAGGTGCTCCTGACGCTCGACGGCTCCGAGCCCGCGCTCGCGTCGGTGCCGATGCAGGACCTGTTCGTGCAAGGCGGCTCGCTGTCGGTGAGCGGCGTGCGCGATCGTCTCGAGGCGGGACGCCTGTTCGAGTCGGCGAAGCTGATGCTCCCCGACGGCGAGGAGCGCACGGTCACGGTCCGCATCGCCCACGCCGCGGTGCTGCGCCGGGGCATCGACGGCAGCGACGTGCGGCTGGGCGTGCAGTTCGTCAATCCGAAAGCTGAGTTCGAGAGTGCCGTGGCGCGCGCGGTCCGCGAGATCGCCCGTGCGCCGGCAGGGGTCCGACGGGCCTGATCGGCGCGGGGGGTATACTCGAACGAGTTGTGCCCCGATCCTCCGAACGAAAGGAGCTTGCCGATGAGCACGCCCATCGAGAATGCGCGCGCGAAGATCGCCGACGAGTTTGCCACCGCAATGAACGAGGCCCAGGACATCCTGCAGCGCGCGGCCTCCGAGACCGGCGACCGTGCCCGCGACCTGCGCTCGCAGGTCGAGACCAAGCTGCTGCACGCGAAGCTGCGGCTGCAGGAACTGGAAGGCGACGCGGTCGACCGCGCCCGTAACGCGGCTCGTGTCACAGACGACTACGTGCGCGACCATCCTTGGCAGGCCGTGGGGCTGGCCGCGCTGCTCGGCTTCGTCCTCGGCCTGCTGATGAATCGCCGCTGAGCGCGGCGATGGCCGAGCCCTTGCCGGACCGCGACGCGCCCGGCGCCGTTCCCCCGCCCGGCGACGCCGCATCCGGCACGGCGGGTATCGCGGAGACGCTCTCGCGGCTCGCGCAGACGCTGCTGGCTGCACTCGACACGCGCGTTCAGCTCGCGGCCCTGGAGTTTGCCGAGGAGCGCGAACGGGCCAAACGTCGCGTCGTGCTGCTCCTCACCTGCACGGTGGCCGCGGCGTTCGCGCTGCTGACCGCCCAGGCGCTGATCGTCGCGCTCGCGTGGCCGGCCTGGGGGTGGCGCTCGCTTGCCGTCCTGACCGCGGGATGGCTGGTGCTCGCTGCGGCGACCGCGTGGCGACTGCTCGCGGCTGCGCAGCGCGAGCAGCGGCCGTTCGCCGGTTCGCTCGCCGAACTGGAGCGCGACCGCCGCTGGCTCGCCGAACGGCTGCGTCGGGGCCCGAGATGAGCGGCGACCCGCTCCAGGACCT
>JBIKMO010000036.1:0-24302 GCA_044359175.1 Burkholderiaceae bacterium
TCTTGTACTCGCCGATGCCACGGAACCACTCGACGTTGGACAGGTTGCCCTGCTCCATGCGACTCACCGCCACGCGCACCTTGGCAGCGGCCACGGCTTCCAGCGAGCCGAACCACTTCCCGAACGGGCTGTCGCCATCGGCCAGCAACAGTTCTTTGATCTGGTAGCTCACAGACTAAATGGTAACGTAAACGTTCCCATTGCGCCAGCATGAGGACCGCCGGCACCGTTCGATGCCTGATCGGTGGCCGTGGTTGACAGCGAACTGCTGCGCGTAAGTGGTTGATCTGCCGAGAGCGACCCCTGCGACTACCCGCAGGCCAAATGGAGAATGGAGACGGCTCTGGTCCAAAAAACGGCCGTTTCGGGCACGCCGGGCGTCACGCCACCCGCGGCAGATCCCCGCAGTTCCCTGGGGAAACGCCAAAAGGAAAGGGCCCGGAGACTATCCGAGCCCTTGTAAATGGTGGAGCCGGCGGGAATCGAACCCGCGTCCGCAAGTCTTCTGCGCAACCGACCTACATGCTTAGCCGTGTCTTTGAGTTCTCGTCGCGACCCATGCCGACAGGCAGGCTCGAGTCACGACCAGCCACCTATTCTTTAGCTCCTCGACAAGCGGCCCGCCGAGGCACGATCCGATGTGAATGACGCTGCAGTCCCTTGCGGAACCCGGGCCATCGGCAACCCGGTGCAGCGGCTCAGGCCTTAAGCGGCCAGAGCGAAACGCTCGTCGTTGGCGTTTGTAGAGTTCTCGAAGGATTTACGAGGCCACGAGAGTCCTCGGCATGCACTGAAACGCTTCACTACCCACGTCGAAACCAGGTCGGCCCCGGTGTCTGTTCCGAAGTATAGACGCCGAGCGCGATTTCAAGCGCTGCGATCCTCGCCGACACGGTCGCGACCGCTTCGATCGTACGATGCGGTAATGGACGCGAACGCCCGACTGCCCTTCGACGACGACGAGGCCGCGGCCCGCCACGAGCGGCGCGTCGCGGCGCTGCACGCCTCGCTCGCGCGCCTGGGCGCGCCGGCGCCCGTGCGCATCGACACCCACATCTCGACCGTGCTGGTCGCCCCGCCCCACGCCTTCAAGCTCAAACGCCCGGTGCGGCTGCCGTTCGTCGATCTGTCCGACCCGGTTCGCCGACGTGCGCTGTGCATCGAGGAGGTGCGGCTGAACCGGCGGCTTGCGGCGTCGCTGTACCTGGGAGTGATCGCGGTCGACGCGCTGCCGCCGAGCTTGCCTTGGCCGGTCGATGGCGACGAGCGTGATGCGCCCGAAGGCGAGCTCGCGGTGGTGATGCGAGCGTTCGAGCCCGAAGCGCTCTGGGCGCTGCGCGTGCCCGCGGGCGGGGTGGACGCGGACGACGCACGAGCGCTCGGCGACGGGCTGGGCCGATTCCACCGCGACCGTGCTGCTCGAGTCATGGATGCGCCGCACGCGCGCGCGGACGCGGTGCTCGCGCGCGCGCTCGAGAACGTCGTCACGCTGCGCGGTCTGGGTACCGTCGGCGACACCGAACGGCTCGACCGACTGGCCTCGGCTGCGCGCCGGCGCGCCGCACGGCTGGGGTCGCTGCGCGACGCGCGAAACCGCCACGGGTTCGTGCGGGACGGTCACGGCGACTTGCATCTGGGCAACGTCGTGACCTTCGAGGGTGCGCCGGTGCCGTTCGACTGCCTCGAATTCGACGCGCGGCTGCGCGTGGCCGATGTCGCCGACGACATCGCCTTCGTCTTGATGGACCTGCGTCACGCAGGCCGGCCGGACCTCGCCGCCGCATTGCTCGATGGCTGGCTGCAGGCCACCGGCGACTTCGACGCCGTAGCCCTGCTGGACGACGCGTGCGCGTACCGCGCAATGGTGCGAGCGAAGGTCTCGGCAATCGGTGCTTCGCAGCGTCACGAGCAACGCGGCCGGGACCCGTGCGCGGGCTACCTCGAGCTGGCCGACGGCTACGACACGCGTCCCGCCGCGCCGCTGCTGGTCGCGACCCACGGGCTGTCGGGCTCCGGAAAGACCGTGCTGTCCGGGCTGCTCGCCGCCGAGCTTGGTGCCGTGCGGTTGCGCTCGGATGTCGAGCGCAAGCGGATGCTCGGCCTACCGCTGGACGCGCGCGGGGCGGTGTCCTACGCGAACGCCGACCGCGAGGCGGTCTACGTGCGTCTGGAGGCGATCGCGCGCGGGCTGCTGTCGATCGGCTGGTCGGTGGTGGTCGACGCCGCCTGCCTCGCCCGGGCGCAGCGCCGCCGTTTCGCCGAGCTCGCAGCCTCGATCGGGGCCGGCTTCGCGATCGCCGACGTCGACGCGCCGATCGGTCTGCTGCGCGAACGCGTGGCCGCGCGGGCGAGACGCGGCGACGACGCGTCGGACGCGGATCTCGCGGTGCTCGAGGCGCAGCGGCGTACCCACGAGTCGCTGGATGCGCACGAGCGCGCGGTCGCGATCCGCTTCGACGCGTCGCTGCCGTTCACGCGCGCGTCGGTCGTCTCGGCCTGGCGCGCCCGCGGGTGCGCCTGACCCGCCGATCGGCTATCGTGGGCCCGATGGACATCGTAGGAGACGCCATGAGTCAGGAGCTGATCGAATCGATCGAGGACGGCGTCGCGACGCTGACGCTGAATCGTCCCGAAGCGCGCAACGCGCTGACCCGCGAGATGATGACCGGGCTCGCCGACGCGCTGCCGCGGCTCGCCGCCGATCCCGCGGTGCGCGTCGTCGTGGTCACCGGCGCCGGGCGCGCGTTCTGCTCGGGCGGCGACGTCAAGGGCTTCGCGCGGCGCGCGGCCGGCGACGGCGCCGACCAGCCGTCGTTCGACCAGAAGGTCACCGATCTGCGGATGCGCATGGAGGCGGTGCGATGGCTGCACGAGATGCCCAAGCCCACGCTGGCGGTGATCCCCGGGCCGGCAGCTGGCGCGGGCTTGTCGATCGCGCTCGCCTGCGACCTGCGGATCGCCGCCGACGACGCGAGGCTCACCACCGCGTTCGCCAAGGTGGGCCTGTCCGGGGACTTCGGTGGCAGCTACTTCCTGTCGACGCTGGTCGGCGCGTCGCGCGCGCGAGAGCTGTACTTCACCGCGCGGCTCGTGGGTGCGGAGGAGGCACTGCGCATCGGTCTCGTCGACCGCGTGGCCCCCTTCGAGGCGCTCGCCCGCGCGGCGGCCGAGTTTGCTCGCGAACTCGCGGCGTTACCCACGGTGGCGGTGGGCTACATGAAGCGCAACCTGAACGTCGCGCAGCATGGTTCGCTCGCCGACACGCTCGACGCCGAGGCGATCCACATGGTCCGCACGTTCGAAACCCATGACCACAAGGGTGCGGCGCGGGCGTTCGTCGAGAAGCGGCCGCCAAGCTTCGAGGGCCGCTGATCGCCCGGCGGCGGCAGTACGCAGCACGCTGCGTACCACCGCCCCGCGGCCCGCGCCCCGCAGTGCGGCGCACCGGCGTGGCGGCGGATCAGCGTGCAGCGGATCGGGCGTGCAGCGGATCGGGCGTGCAGGCGGCGCGGGTCAGTCGGCTTTGATCCCGGCCTTGCGGATCACCTCGCCCCAGCGGGCGGACTCCTCCGCGACGAAGCGCGCGAACGCCGCGGGCGCGTTGCCCACCGGCGTCGCCCCCATGCCGACGAGTCGGTCGCGCACCTCGGGGGCGTTCAGCGCCCGGACCGCCTCGGCGTGCAGGCGAGCGATCGCCTCGGGCGGGGTACCCGCGCGCACCATCAGGCCGAACCAGGCCGCGGTGTCCCAGCCGGGGAAGCCGGACTCGGCCATCGTCGGCACCTCGGGCTCGAGCGGCGTGCGCTGCGGACTGGTGACCGCGAGCGCCTTCACCCGCCCGGCCTTGGACTGCGCGAGCCCCTGCGCGACCGTGTCGAACATCAGATGCACACGCCCCGAGCCCAGATCCTGGAGCGCCTCTGCGGTCCCCTTGTACGGCACGTGCACGAGGTTGACCCCGGCCTGCGCCTTCAGCAGCTCGGCCGCGAGGTGCCCGGACGTGCCGTTGCCCGGTGACGCATACGACAGCTCACCGGGCTTGCCACGTGCGAGCGCGACCAGTTCCTGCACCGACCGCACCGGCAGCGTCGGACTGGCGACCAGCAGGTTGGGCAGCTGAACCAGCAGCGTCACCGGCACCAGCTCGGCGGGGTCGTAGGCGAGCTTCGCCTGCAGATGCGGATTCAGCGCATGCGTGCCGATGTGGCCGAGAAACATCGCGTGACCGTCGGCGGGCGCGCGCAGCACCTCCTGGGCACCGATCGCGCCGCTCGCGCCCGGCCGATTCTCGACCAGCACGGGCTGACCGAGTGCGTCGGCCATCTTCTGGCCGACCATCCGCGCGAGCGTATCGGTGAATCCGCCGGGGAAGGGCACGACGAAGCGCACCGGGCGGGTCGGGAAGGGTTGCGCCGCTGCGGGCGCCGACGCGCCGAGCGCGGCGAGGGCCGCCGCGGCGCTCAGGATCCGGCGGCGGGGCAGGGGATGATCGGACATTCGGGTCTCCTCGTCGTTCGACGCGGCCGGCCGGCGTACGCACGGAGGCGTCGTTGCGGGCCGCAGGGTTGCTAGGCGTCCAGCACGATCTCGCCGCCCGGCGCGGCCGCGCGCGAGCAGCACAGCACGATTTTGCGCTTGCGCTCGCGCGCGCTCAGCACGAGGTCACGGTGATCGACCTCGCCCGACAGGTAGTCGCGCGCGCACACGCCGCACAGACCGTCGGAGCACTTGGTGTCGATCGCGATGCCTGCCTGCGCGAGCGCGTCGGTGGCGTTGCGCTCGGCGGGCACCTCGATGCGTCGGCTGCTGCGCGAGAGGACCAGCACGAATGGGTGGCGCTCGCGCTCGGGCGCCTCGGGCACGCTGAAGAACTCGCGGTGCATCGCGTCCTCGGGGAAGCCGCGCGCGGCCGCCGTGCCGAAGACCGCGTCCATGTACCTGGCCGAGCCGCAGGTGTAGAGCTGCAGGCCCGGCCGGTACGGCGGCACCAGCGAGGCAAGGTCGGCACGGCCGCCCTCGTCCTTCACGTGCAGCGTCGCCCGCCCTCGCCACGGCGCGTGCGCGACGTCCTCCAGGAAACCGGCCTGCGCGCGGCTCGCCACGCTGTAGTGCAGCTCGAACGACCGGCCGAGCTGGTGCAGCCGGTGCGCCATCGCGAGCAGCGGCGTCACGCCGATCCCGCCCGCGAACAGCAGCACGTGCGGGGCGGACTCGTCGAGCGGAAAGTGGTTGCGCGGCGGGGACACGAACACGCGCTTGCCCTCACGGAACACCCGGTGCATCAGCGCGGAGCCGCCGCGGCCCTTCGCCTCGCGCAGCACGCCGAGCACGTAGCGCGAGCGGTCGGCCGGGTCGCCGGCGAGCGAGTACGGCCGGTTGTACTCGGGGGCGATCACCACGTCGATATGCGCACCGGCCTCCCAGACCGGCAGCGGCGCGCCGTCGGGCGACTCGAATTCGTACCGGGCGAGCCCCTCGGCCATCTCCTCGCGTCGCCGCAGCACCACCGGGAAGACCGGCGGTGGGCCGTCGGGCATCCGGAACGGCGGGGCGAGCCCTTCGGTGTCGCCCGCGGCGAGCCGCTGGCGGTATTCGGCGGGCGTCAGCAGAGCGCGGTAGCGCTCGATGCCCCGCTCGCGGTCGACCGGGTGCGCGACCGGCCACGGTGGGGGCATCGTGTCGGCCGGATAGACCGCGAGCGTCTGCTCGTCGTAGCGCACCTTCAGTGCCGGCTGGATGCCCCTCGCATTCGCCTGCGCCGCCCGCACGTAGCGACCGGTGCCCGGGTCGAGGACGATGTCCCACCACCACTTCTTCACCGGGTTGATCGCGCCGCGGCCGAGCGTGTCGTCGAGCCGTGCGAGCCAGGGAGCCGTGCCCGGCACGGCCATCGCGACCCGCCGCACCAGAGACTCCGCGAGCAGTCCCTCGAGGTTCCACGGGCAGGTCTTCATGCAGCGACCGCACATGCCGCCGGCGCTGTTGGTGATCCGGTAGCGCGCGCACTTCTCGGCGTCGGACTTCCAGATCTCGTAGCCGTTGTACATCAGCTTCGGCCCGGCGGTGATCGCGCCCGACGGGCACTCGCGTGCGCACTTGTTGCACTGCTCGCAGAAGCGCTGCAGCCCGAAGTCGATCGGCGCGTCGAATGCCATCGGCATGTCGGTGGTGACCGTACCCGACTTGAGCCGCGGGCCGAGGAAGGGGTTGAGGATCACTTCGCCGATGCGGCTCACCTCGCCCAGGCCGGAGAGCAGCAGCAGCGGCGGCTGCAGCACGTCGCCGTCGATCACCGAGTGCACGCGCGCCGAGTAGCCGAGCCGGCGGATCTGTTCGCCCAGCACGCCGCCCAGCAGCGAGAAGCGCAAGTAGGCACGCATGCTCTGTGCCACCGAGATCCAGTCGTCGCCGCTCGCGCCCTCCATCGTCTCGTGACCCTGGTCGAGCAGCAGGTTCACCGCGTGGGCATGGTAGGCCGGCATCGGATTGCCGCCGGCGTCGTGCGAGTAGTAAGCCCAGTCGGGCACCGCGCACAGACCGACCGCGTCCACGCCGAGCCAGTACGCAGCCGCCTTCAGGTTGTCGGCATTGCGCACGGGGTCGCGTGCAGCGGCGGACACCGGGCCGCGGGCCTCGCCGAACTGCAGCAGCAGCAGCGCGCCGAGCGCGCGGCGCGCACATGCGCCGATCGGGCTCTTGAGCACGTACATCGCGTTCTTCGCGGCGTCCTGCGTCGCACGCCCGAGGTCGCCGAAGAGGGCGCGCGCGAAAAAGTCCGCGCGCTTGGGGAAGCGAGGGACGCGGTCGTGGTCGATGAAGGTCGTGGGCTCCTTGCGTCGCGGGATCGATTCGAACGGATACGCGCCCATCCGGAAATCCCGGTGCGCGTACGGCTCGTGGTTCGTCGCGGACTTCGGGCTGCCGATACCGATCCACCACGCGGGGCCGTGCGAGCGCAGCCGGTCGAGCAGCCCAGGGTCCTCTGCAAGCGGCAGGTCGGCCGCGAGCGGCATCGTGGTGGTGACCGCCGCAAGGCCGAAGCGCCGACCGACGTAGGGGTTGACCGCGACCACCCCGTCGCGTGGGTCGTCGAGCAGCACGGCGAGTCCGGCCGAGACCGCCAGGCGGCCCAGATCGACGTCCGTGCAGCTCGCGGTGTGCGAGCGCGCAGCAAAGCCGAGCATGCGCAGGTAGCTCGCGATCAGCAGCGCGGTCTGGGCGGCCAGCAGCGCCGCCCGTTGCGGCTGGATGCCCCGGATCCAATCGCAGCCGCGCTCGTCGGCGCGCGGGTCGCGCGGGTACTCGACCAGGACGACGATCGCGTTGCCGTGGGCATCGATCGGCGCGTGCGTCATCCGGGCCGAGTCGAGCACGTCGGCGACGATCATGTCGATGCCCGCGGCGAACGACTTCGGTTGCGAGCGTTCGAGCTCGGCGGCGAGCGCGCCGACCATCGGGTTGCGGATCGGGTGGTCGAGCCGGGCGGCCGCGGGCAGCGCGCAGGTCGCCACCATCGTGGCGTCGAAGTAGTAGCCAGCGGCCTTGAGGTGGTTCGTACGCTCCAGCGGATCGTCCGGGATCTCGGCGGGCTGCGGTGCGACCGGGCCGTCGCGCACCACGTCGAACATCCCGGCGTAGCGGGCCATCGCGTGCGCGAGCGACTCGGGGTCGGCCTCGTCGCCGTAGCGCAGCGGCGCCGAGGGCGGCAGCCGCGCGAGGTCGGGGGCGGCAGGGGTGCGGCGCAGCCGCTCGAGCGGGTACGGGCCGAGATGCACCGGGCGGTCGCGGTACGAGAACAGGCGCATCAGGCGGGTTCCCAGCGGTTCGGCCGGATCGATGCGGTCGGGGTCATTTGATCGCGAACTCCGTTCGGTGCGGTGGCAGTGGACCGCCGCGCTCGGCGAGCCGCGGCGCGAGCAGGTACAGCCGCTCGCCTGGGATGCCCCGCTGGTCGCGCAGGTAGTCGCGCGCGGCGAGCGCGCGCTGCTGCGCGACCGCGCGCACCTCCTCGTTCGCGACGTTGGTACGCTGCAGGAGCAGGCGCTCGAGGTCCTCCGGCGGCGGGGGTTGCACGCCGCCCGCGTCGAGTTTCGCTTCGCGCCATGCGCGCTGCATCAGCGCGACGCGCTCGCCTTCGGCGAACTCGACCTCGCGAAGCGTCGGCAGTTCGGCGCTCGGGTCCTCGCGCTTCATCAGCGCGAGCTTCTCGCTCTTCAGCGACTGCTCGAGCCGCTGCCGCTGCATCGATTCCAGGTCGGTCTGCGTGTCGGCGAAGCCGCCGATGTCGAGCGACAGCGCCGGCCGCTCGGTCAGCGCCTTGGCGAGGGCATCGAGCCGGCGGCGGGCCTCGTCGTCGAGCGTCGTGCCGCCGGCAGGGAACACGAGGTGGCTGAGCTCGGCCGGCCCACCGCCCGTCAGGGACGCGAGGAACGCGAAGGGCGCCGAGACCACTCGCAGGAACGCGTTGCCGAGCGCTCGGCCGATCAGGCTCCCGACCGAGAACTGCGGGTCGTTGATCGACCCCGAGATCGGCAGGTCGAGCTCGATCGTACCGTTGCCGTCCTTGAGCAGCGACACCGCGAGTTGCACCGGTAGGTTCGGCGCATCCGGGCTGTCGACCTTCTCGCCGAAGGTGAGCTGGTTGATGACCAGCCGGTTCGAGGCCTCGAGCCGGTCGCCCTCGATCGTGTAGCGGACGTCGGCGGTGAGCTTGCCCTTTTCGATCGCATAGCCCGCCCAGCGGCCCGAGTACGTGCTGAGCTTGGGCAGGTCGAAGCCGCGGGCGATCGCGCGCAGGTCCGCCTGCCGCGTCGGGGCGAGCGGATGGATCTTGCCGGTGATCTCCAGCGGGGTGTCGTCGTCGACGCTGCCGGTGATCAGCACGTCGGACGGCGTCTCGCGATCGCTGGCGATTGCGTCGATCGAGCCGACCAGGCGGGTGAGGTTCGCGCTGAAGTTGGGCCGGATGAACAGGTCGGTGAAGTCGACGTTGCCGCCGGCGATCCGCAGGTTGCCGATCCGGACCGTCGGTCCGTCGGCACGCGCGGCGACTGCGACGCGTGTCCCCGCGCGGTCGTCGGTCGGGCCGTCACGCGCGCCGCCGAGCTCGCCCAGGGTCAGGTCGCGTCGGGCCCCGTCGTCCGCGCGCGCGACCGGGATGCGGCGGCTGGTCGCGGTGGAGCCGGCCGGTGCCTGCGTCAGCGATTCCGGACTCGTGCCGCGCTCGACGAGCATCCGCGACAGGTTCAGCCGGCCGTCCGCCCCCAGGATCACGCGCGAGTAGAAGTCGACGAACGCCACCACGCCGATCTCCACCAGGCTGTCGCGGACCCGATCGGGGCGCCAGTCGACCTTCACCGAGGGCATCGCGAGCGCGCTGAAGCGCAGGAAGTCGTCGCGGGTCACTTTGTCGATCGTGCGAAAGCCGTTGGCCGACACCTCCCCGTCGAAGCCGATTCGGGCCGCGCCGCCCGTGTCGAGCGCTGCGTACTCGAGGCGGCCGTTCAGCCACAGCTGCCCGGAGGCGAGCGACAGGTTCAGGTAGGGCGACAGGTACGGGTCGAAGTGCGTGAGCGTGAAGCGCTGCAGCCGCACGCGAGCGTCCAGTTGTACCGGCTGCGGGCGCAGCGTGCCCGCGGCGGCGAGACGAGACCCATCGGCGAGCGCGACGCTCGCCTCGAACGGCAGCGTGCGCGACGGGTCCAGCGACAGGTCGCGTACCTGGGCGTTCAGCGTCATCCGGGGCAGCCTCCGGTCGCGCGGCAGTGCGGCGTCGTCGTAGTCGAGCACGACCGAGGCGAGCGATGCCTCGCCGATCCGGAGATCCCAGGCTCGTGCGGTCTCGGCCTGGCCGTCGGGGGCGGGGGTGGCCGGGCTCGAGCCCGGGGGATCGACGGTACGCGCGCGGTCACCGGCGCCAGCCCCCGGCTGCCACCAGTCCTGCGCGTCCAGACGGCCATCACGTCCACGGCGCAGCGCGAGGGCTGCATTCTCGAGCGCGACCGCGTCGATCGCGACGCGGCGCCCAGTGGGGTCGAGCGCGAGACCAGCGAGCGTTGCACGGCGAAGCGTGACCGGCGTTCGGCCGGCGTGCTGGAGCTGCAGATCGACGAGTTCGGCCGAGCCCTGCTCGAGCGACCACGGCGCGCCGTCCGCGCCCCAGCCGATCGTTGCGCGCGCATCCAATGCGCCGCGCGTCACACGTGCCTTCAGCGCCGGCCCGGCCAGCGGCGCGTAGCGCGGCACGTCGACGCCCGCGACCTCGATGCGGGCGCGCCCGACCACGCCTTCGAGCACGAGCTCGACCGCGGCGCGTGCCGAGCCGTCGACCGTGGCGTCGAGGCGCGCGGTGCCGCGTACCGCGGCGGGTGCGTTCAGGTCGGCGATCTCGATCGCCTCGGCCGAGACGCGAAGCGGCGCGACCACCAGCGCGAGCGGCGAGCCGAGCGAGGCGTCGTCGAATCCGAACCGACCGTTCTCGACGAGGATCCGATCGATGCGCAGCGACGGTGCGCGCGGGCCCCCACCCCGGGATCCGGAGGGCGGCGAGGCCTCGCCCGCGGAGGCGATCGGCGCCGCGGTGCCCGACGGGGCCGACGCGGTCGCGTGCCGAGGCGCCGCGCCTGGTCGCGGCCAGTCGAGCCGTCCGTCGGCCAATCGTGCGAGCCCGATCGCCGGCGACGCGATCCGAAGCTCTTCGACCCGGATCGCCCCGCCGAGCGGCGTCGACGCCGCCAGGCGCAGGTCCAGTGCGTCGGCGCGCACGCGCTCGCGCCCTTCGGCGTCGCGGATCGCCGCGCCGGTGAGCGACAGCGAACCTTCGACGCGCAGGCGCTGCGACCGCACCGCGGCCGCGGGCCTGAGCGCGATCCGCAGCGACGCGTCGATCCTGCCCGCGACCGGGCGGACGTCCGGCGGCAGGGCGGCATACGCGAGCCAAGGCGCCACCGGCACCGCCGCCAGCTTCAGCCTGGCGTCGAACGCCGGGTCGTCCGCGAAGGGCGTCAGGTCGGCGTCGAGCTCGATCGGGTGACCGTCCAGCGCGAAGCGCGCGCGCAGCGCCGCCGGCTGCCGCACGTCCTCGGGGCGCGTACCGAGCCCGGTGAGTTCCAGCGAGAGTGGGTCGACCTCGGTCCGTTTGCGCACCACGCGATCGTCGAATCCGACACGCCCGCCGTCGATCACGAGCCGGTCGAGCTGCCAGCGCAGACGCGGTCGTTCAGCCCCGCCAGGCGACCGAAGGCGCTCGACGATGTCCGACAGGTCGAGGCGGTCCGCGGCCACGCGTGCGACCCGAACCACGGGGGCGTCGAGGCGCACCTCGAGCAGGTGCGGTTGGCGAGCCAGCAGCGACGCCATCCGGATCACGACGGTGCCCTGGCGCAGCACCAGCAGCGGTTCGCCGCCGTCGGCTGCACCGATCCGCAGATCGCCGACCGCCACGCGGCCGGCGAGCGGGGTCACGTCGATGCTCCCGAGGGTCACCGGCCGTCCGAGCTGTTCGCCGATTGCCCGGGCGATCCGATCGCGCGCCAGGTGCGGCCCCCAGGTGAGCGCGGCCAGCAGCGCGAGCACGAGGAGGGAGGTCACGCCGCCGGCGATCAGCAGCGTGCGTGCCACGCGGCCGGATTCGTACGCGGGCCACGCACGGACCGACCCAGCGCGCTCGCCGTGGCGCGCGGCCGCTGCCGTTCGAATGGGCGGACGCTTCACAGGGGGGGCCGGATGAACCGGTTCCCGATTCTAGAGGAGACCGTGCGATGCGATCGGCGCGAGCGACCGGTCGTGGTCAGGCGCGCAGCAGCCCCAACAGGCGGTGAAGGTCTTCCGGATGCTCGATCAGCGCGTCCGCGCCCCAGCGGTGCGGCGGCTCGTGCGCGCCGCAGTATCCGTAGGCCGCGGCCACGGTCCTCATCCCCGCCGCCCGGCCCGCTTCGACGTCGCGCAGATCGTCTCCGACATACACGCAGGCCGTGGGCGCCCGGCCGGTCAGTCGCGCAGCGTGCAGCAGCGGCTCGGGATGCGGTTTCGCGTGCGGCGTAGTGTCGCCGCCGATCGCGACCGCCGAACGTTCCGCCAGCCCGAGCGCCGCGACGATCGGCCGCACGTAGCGTTCGACCTTGTTGCTGACCACGCCCCAGCGCACGCCGGCTGCATCCAGCGCGTCGAGCACCTCGGGCATCCCGGCGAACAGCCGCGTGTGGACCACCATCGCCGCCTCGTAGCGCTGCAGGAACTCGATGCGTAGCGACTCGAAGCCCGCGTCCTCGCGCTGCACGCCCAGCCCGCGCCCGATCAGCCCGCGAGCGCCCATCGACGCGTACGGACGCAGCGTCTCGAGCGGCATCGGCGGCAGGCCGCGCTCGATGCGCATCGCGTTGACCGGCGCGGCGAGGTCGGCTGCGGTGTCTGCAAGGGTGCCGTCCAGATCGAAGAACACTGCGGCCGGCGGCGCGTCCGGCAGCGGCCCGGCGGCGTCGGCCCGCGTCATCGCGTGGGGCGCCGCAGCGCCACCAGGTAATTGACGCTGACGTCGTCCTCGACGAGCCGGTACTCGCGGGTGATCGGGTTGTAGGTGAGCCCGAGGGTCTCGACCGGTTCGAGTCCGGCGGCGCGGGTCGCGGTCGCGAGCTCGGAGGGGCGGATGAACTTCGAGTACTCGTGGGTACCCCGGGGCAGCAGGTTGAGCACGTATTCCGCGCCGACGATCGCGAACAGGAACGACTTCGGATTGCGGTTGATCGTCGAGAAGAACACCCAACCGCCCGGCTTGGCGAGGGTCGCGCACGCCGTGACCACCGATGCCGGGTCAGGCACGTGCTCGAGCATCTCCATGCATGTGACCAGGTCGTAGGCGCCCGGCTCGCGCGCGGCCATCGCCTCGGCGGAGATCCGCTCGTAGCGAACCGACACGCCACTCTCCAGGCCATGGAGCTCGGCGACCTTCAGCGGCTTGTCGGCCAGGTCGATGCCGGTGACCTGCGCGCCGCGCAGGGCCATCGCCTCGGCGAGGATGCCCCCGCCGCAGCCGACGTCGAGCGCGCAGCGGCCGCCCAGCGGACCGACCCGACGCTCGATCCATCCGAGGCGCAGCGGATTGATCCGGTGCAGCGGCTGGAATTCGGACTGCGGATCCCACCACCGTGCGGCGAGAGCCTGGAACTTGGCGATCTCGGCCGCATCGGCGTTCGCGGCGGAGGTGTCGGGGTGGGTCATGGACACGGGTGAAGCGGACGACGCTCGTGATTGTACGGACCCGTACCGTCGGATCCGGCGGCGGCGTCCGGACGATGGGGAAAAGAAAAAGCCCCGCCTCGCGGCGGGGCTCTTCCGGTCGGCGGGGCCCGAGAGCCCCGCGTCGCGGCACCGATCGTCAGCGGATCGGGCGGGTACCGACCACCTCGATCTCCACGCGGCGGTTCTTGGCCCGGCCGGCGGCGGTCTTGTTGTCGGCGACGGGCTGCTTCTCGCCCTTGCCCTCGGTGTAGACGCGGTTGGCCTCGATGCCCTTGCTCACCATGTAGGCCTTGACGGCCTCGGCACGGCGCAGCGACAGGCGCTGGTTGTACGCGTCCGAACCCACCACGTCGGTATGACCGACCGCGATGATCACCTCGAGCGTGATGCCCTTGATCTTGCCGACCAGGTCATCCAGCTTCGCCTTGCCCTCGGGCTTCAGCACCGCGCGGTCGAAATCGAAGAACGTGTCGGCCGCGAAGGTCACCTTCTCGCTGGTGGGCTTCGGCGGGGGCGGCGGGGGCTTCGGAGCGGGCGGCGGCGGAGGTTTCGCTGGTGCCGGCGCCGGGGCAGCCGGCGGCGGCGGCGGCGGGGGCGGCGGAGCCACGCGCGGCGCGGGCGGCGGCGGGGGCTTCGGAATGAGGTCTTCGTCGCAGCCCTTCTGCGCGTTGGTCGGGTCCCAGAACGGCGTGCGCATGCACAGGCCGAACGGGCTGTCCTTGGAGGCGAAAGGCGAGGTCACGACGCCGCCATCGGGGCTCTGGACGTAGCCGCTCTGGTTCGGCACCGCGGTGACCTGCCGGGGCCCGCCGCCACCTGTCGCGCAGGCGGCCAGCAGCGCAGTGGCTGCCAAGGCTCCCAGTTTGACCGATTTCTTCATGTTTCTCCTCTCGGTGAGATGACTCACATCAGAAAAATCAACGCCTTGCGACGCCTGCGGAGCAGTATACAGAGCCACCCCCCCACGGCAAAGCGCCCCTGACCCTGCCAATGTGCCGATGACGACTTTCGTCCGCGACACACTGCGGGGCCCGGAGGCCGCGCAGAAGCCCGATTCAAGCGGCAACTGGCACGAATTTGCGCAATCGATTGTGCCACACCACCCCGCGGCCCAGCACGTCGTGCAGCGTGCCGAGCGCCTGCGTCCCGGTGATTTGTCGCCTTGCCACAACACGTTCGCCCGCGACCCAGACGTCTGTCACCTGATCCCGCCCGCCCGAGAAAATCAGGGTCGCCACCGGGTCGTGGATCGGCTGCATCGACGGGCCCGACAGGTCCACGGCCACCAGGTCGGCCTGCTTGCCCGGGACGATGCTGCCGACGCGCGTGGCCATGCCCAGCGCGCGGGCGCCGTCGAGGGTCGCAGCGCGCAGCGCGCGGTGCGCGCCGAAGGCGGTCGCGTCGCCGCTCGACCCCTTTGCCAGCAGCGACGCGGTGCGGGCCTCTAGCAGCAGGTCGAGCCGGTTGTTGCTGGCCGCGCCGTCCGTGCCCAGGCCGACGTTGACGCCGGCCTCCACCATCCTGGCGATCGGGGCGATGCCGCTGGCGAGCTTGAGGTTCGAGTGCGGGCAGTGCGCGACCGACGCACCCTGCGCCGCGAGCATCCGGATCTCGGCGTCCGACAGGTGCACCGCGTGCACCGCGACCAGCTCCGGCCCGACCAGGCCCAGCCGCGCGAGGCGCTCGAGCGGCCGGCAGCCGTGGCGGGCGACGTGGTCCGCCACCTCGCGGGCGGTCTCGTGGACGTGGATGTGGACGGGCAGCTGCAGCTCGGCGGACAGCTGCGCCACCTGCGCGAGCGGGCCGTCCGACACGGTGTACGGCGCGTGCGGCGCGAGCGCGAAGCCGACGCCCGGCTCGTGGCGCAGCGCGTCGCGCAGCCTCAGCCCGCGCGCGATGTAGTCCGCCGGGCCGCTGCCGTAGGCGCTCGGGAAGTCGAAGACCACGATGCCGACCACCGCCCGGATCCCGATCGCCATCGCCGCGCGCGCGGTCGCCTCGGGGAAGAAGTACATGTCGTTGAAGGTCGTCACCCCGCCGGCGAGCATCTCGGCGCAGGCGAGCACCGAGCCGTCGTGGACGAAGGCCTCGGACATCAGCGACTGCTCGAGCGGCCAGATCCGCTCGTGCAGCCAGCGCTCGAGCGGCAGGTCGTCCGCCGCGCCGCGCAGCAGCGTCATCGCGGCATGGCCGTGCAGGTTGACCAGCCCCGGCACGAGCAGGTGGTCGGGGCGCTCGACGAGCTCGGCGTCGGGGTGACGCGCCACCGCCTCCTCGCGCGGCAGCACCGCCTCGATCCGGTCGTCGCGCACCACCACCGCGTGCCCGGCGAGCACCGTGCCGTCCGGCTCGACCGGGGCGATCCAGCGGGGGGCGATCAGCAGCGGCGGGCGGGCGCAGGGCGGCATGGCGCGAGGGGCCGCGCGGCAGGCTGCGCGCGCACGACGCCGTTGGATGACGCGCCGGATTAGACCACATCCGGAATAGGTTAAAATTCAAGGATTTGCCTGCTTGCGCCCCCGAGCGCCACCCGATGGACCCATTCGCGAAGGAAACCCTGCCCGTCAGCCTCGAGGAGGAGATGCGGCGCTCGTACCTCGACTACGCGATGAGCGTGATCGTGGGCCGCGCGCTGCCCGACGTGCGGGACGGGCTGAAGCCGGTGCACCGGCGCGTGCTGTTCGCGATGCACGAGCTCAACAACGACTGGAACCGGCCCTACAAGAAGTCCGCCCGCATCGTCGGCGACGTGATCGGCAAGTACCACCCGCACGGCGACCAGTCGGTGTACGACACGATCGTGCGGATGGCGCAGGACTTCTCGCTGCGCTACCTGCTGGTCGATGGCCAGGGCAATTTCGGGTCGGTGGATGGCGACAGCGCGGCGGCCATGCGCTACACCGAGGTGCGCCTGTCCAA
The DNA here is from genome assembly GCA_044359175.1 of Burkholderiaceae bacterium. Lineage (GTDB taxonomy): Bacteria > Pseudomonadota > Gammaproteobacteria > Burkholderiales > Burkholderiaceae_E > UBA4615. The sequence continues at coordinate 16,156 of JBIKMO010000036.1, forward strand.
GATCGCGCACGAGCTGCTCGCCGACATCGACAAGGAGACGGTGGACTTCGGGCCGAACTACGACGGCTCGGAGCGCGAGCCGCTGCTGCTGCCGGCCAGGATCCCGAACCTGCTGATCAACGGCAGCTCGGGCATCGCGGTGGGCATGGCCACCAACATCCCGCCGCACAACCTCGGCGAGGTGGTCGAGGGCTGCCTGCTGCTGCTGCGGCGCCCGGAGGCGAGCGTCGAGGAACTCATCGAGCTGATTCCCGCGCCCGACTTCCCCACCGGCGGGATCGTCTACGGCGTGAACGGCGTGCGCGAGGGCTACCGCACCGGGCGCGGACGCGTGGTGATGCGCGCCAAGACCCACTTCGAGGACTTCGACCGCGGCACCCGTACGGCGATCGTCGTCGACGAGATCCCGTTTCAGGTCAACAAGCGCACGCTGCAGGAGAAGATCGCCGAGCTGGTCAACGACAAGAAGATCGAGGGCATCAGCGACATCCGCGACGAGTCGGACAAGTCGGGGATGCGCGTCGTGATCGAGCTCAAGCGCGGCGAGGTGCCCGAGGTCGTGCTGAACAACCTGTTCAAGCTGACCCAGCTGCAGGACACCTTCGGCATGAACATGGTGGCGCTGGTCGACGGGCAGCCGCGTCTGCTGAACCTGAAGCAGATGATCGAGGCGTTCCTGTCACACCGCCGCGAGGTGGTCACGCGCCGTACGGTGTTCGAGCTGCGCAAGGCTCGCGACCGCGGACACGTGCTCGAGGGTCTGGCGGTGGCGATCGCGAATGTCGATGAGATGATCGAGCTCATCAAGGCCTCGCCCACGCCGCCGATCGCACGCGAGCGGCTGCTCGCCCGGACCTGGGACCCGGGCGTGGCGCGCGAGATGGTCGGACGCGCCGCCGGCGACGTCGCCGCATTCCGACCCTTCGGGCTGGAGCCGGGCGTGGGCCTGGCGGCCGAAGGCTACCGGCTGAGCGAGATCCAGGCCCAGGAGATCCTGCAGATGCGTCTGCAGCGCCTGACCGGGCTCGAGCAGGACAAGATCGTCCAGGAGTACCGGGAGGTCATGGAGACCATCGCCGATCTGCTGGACGTGCTGGCGCGACCCGAGCGGATCAACACGATCATCGGCGACGAGCTGAAGGCGATCAAGGCCGAGTACGGCGACCCCGTCAAGGACCCGCGCCGCTCCACCATCGAGCTCAACGCCACCGAGCTCGACACCGAGGACCTGATCGCGCCCACCGACATGGTGGTCACGCTGTCGCACGCCGGCTACATCAAGAGCCAGCCGGTCTCCGAGTACCGCGCGCAAAAGCGCGGCGGGCGCGGCAAGCAGGCGACCTCGATGAAGGAGGACGACTGGATCGACCAGCTCTTCATCGCCAACACCCACGACCACATCCTGTGCTTCTCCAACCGTGGGCGCGTCTACTGGCTCAAGGTCTGGGAGGTGCCGCAGGGCTCGCGCAACGCGCGCGGCAAGCCGATCGTCAACATGTTCCCGCTCGAGGCGGGCGAGAAGGTCACGGTCGTGCTGCCGGTCAAGGCGTTCGACGACGAGCACTTCGTGTTCATGGCCACCTCGCTCGGCACGGTGAAGAAGACGCCCCTCACCGAGTTCTCGCGGCCGATGCGCCGCGGCATCATCGCGGTCAAGCTCGACGAGGGCGACTTCCTGATCGGCGCAGCGGTCACCGACGGCCGGCACGACGTGATGCTGTTCTCCGACGGCGGCAAGGCGGTGCGCTTCGACGAGAACGACGTGCGCCCGATCGGCCGCGACGCGCGCGGGGTGCGGGGCATGATGCTGGAGGAAGGCCAGCAGGTGATCGCGATGCTCGTGGCCGAATCCGAGACGCAGTCGGTACTGACCGCCACCGAGAACGGTTTCGGCAAGCGCACCCCGATCGTCGAGTACACGCGACACGGGCGCGGCACCAAGGGCATGATCGCGATCCAGACCAGCGAGCGCAACGGCCGGGTCGTGGGCGCGGTGCTGGTCGAGCCCAAGGACGAGATCATGCTGATCACCACCGGCGGCGTGCTGGTGCGCACGCGCGTGGCCGGCATTCGCGAGATGGGTCGCGCCACGCAGGGCGTCACGCTGATCGCGGTGGACGAGGGCACGACGCTGTCGGGCGTGCAGCGGGTGGTCGAGAGCGACGCGGGCGACGATGCGAACGGCGCCGAGTCCGGCAGCCCCGCGGATCCGCCGCCGCCGGAGGGCGGATCCTGAGGCCGGTGGCACGCGAGGGGCGGCGCGCCGATCGGACGGGAAGGCGGGTACGATCCGGGGCGCGGACGCGCGTTGCGGCGTGAGCCGCTCGGGCGACGAACGATGAGCGATTCGCTGAGCGATCTGAGACGAGGCATCGACGCGGTCGACCGACGGCTGCTCGAACTGCTCTGCGAGCGTGGCCGGCTGGTGCAGCGCGTGGGCGTGCTCAAGCACGCGACCGACGCACCGGTGCTGCGCCCGGAACGCGAGGCGCAGATCCTGCGGCAGCTGATCGACGCCAACCCCGGTCCGCTCTCGGGGGCGGCGATCGTCGCGATCTGGCGCGAGGTGATCTCGGGCTGTCGCGAACTCGAGCGGCGGCTGCGGGTCGCGTTCCTCGGCCCGGTGGGCACGTTCTCCGAGCAGGCGGTCGCCGCGCAGTTCGGCCAGGGCGTGGACCCGGTGCCCTGCGCGAGCTTCGACGAGGTGTTCCGCGCCACCGAGACCGGCTCGGCCGACTTCGGCGTCGTGCCGGTCGAGAACTCGACCGAGGGGGCGGTCAACCGCAGCCTCGATCTGCTGCTGCAGACGCCCCTGCGGATCTGCGGCGAGATCTCGCTCGCCATCCACCACAACCTGCTCAGCCGCAGTGGCACGATGGACGGGGTCACGCGCATCTGCGCGCACCCGCAGGCCCTCGCCCAGTGCGCCGGCTGGCTCAGCCGCAACCATCCGTCGATCGAGCGCGTGCCGGTGGCAAGCAATGCCGAGGGTGCCCGTCTCGCGTCGATCGATCCGCACACCGCGGCGATCGCCGGCGACGCGGCGATCGGCCGGTACGCGGTGCGCGCGGTCGCCGAGGGGATCCAGGACGATCCGTCGAACCGCACGCGCTTCGTCGTGGTCGGGCACCACGCGTGCGCGCCGTCCGGCGCCGACCAGACGTCGCTGATCCTGTCGGTGCCCGACCGCGCCGGCGCGGTGCACGCGCTGATCGAGCCGCTCGCGCGCCACGGCGTGTCGATGAAGCGATTCGAGTCCCGACCGGCGCGCCAGGGCGGCTGGGAGTACTACTTCTACCTCGATCTGCTCGGCCACGAACAGGATCCGCCGGTGGCCGCCGCGCTGGCCGAGGTCCGCTCGCACGCCGCCTTCTTCAAGTCGCTCGGTTCGTATCCGCGGGAGGTCGCGACATCGCGCGGCCCCGCTGCGAACCGGGCTCCGGCCGACCCCGTCCTCCAGCGCAGCACGCCATGACCCCTGAGCCTTCCGTCGCCGATCCGGTTGCCCTCGCGCCATCCTACGTCCGGGCGATCGCCCCCTATCGGGCCGGCAAGCCGATCGCCGAGGTCGCGCGCGAGTACGGCCTCGACGAGGCCCGCATCGTGAAGCTCGCCTCCAACGAGAATCCGCTGGGCCTGCCCGAGTCCGCGCGGCGCGCGATGATCGCCGCGGCGGCCGATCTCGGGCGCTACCCGGACGCCAACGGATTCGAGCTCAAGCAGGCGCTGTCGGCCCGGCTCGGCGTGCCGCAGGACTGGCTCACGCTGGGCAACGGCTCGAACGACATCCTCGAACTGGTCGCGCACGCGATGCTGCAGCCCGGCCTGTCGGCGGTCTATTCGCAGTATTCGTTCGCGGTCTACGAACTCGCCACGCAGGAGACCGGCGCTCGGGCGATCGTCGTACCCGCGCGCGACTACGGGCACGACCTCGAGGCGATGCGCGCGGCGATCGCACCCGACACCCGGGTGGTGTTCGTCGCCAATCCGAACAATCCGACCGGCACGTTCCTGCCAGCCGAGCGCATCGACGCGTTCCTCGCGTCGGTGCCGCCGCGGGTCGTGGTGGTGCTCGACGAGGCCTACAACGAGTACCTCGACCCGGCGCTGCGATTCGATGCAGTGAGCTGGGTGCGCCGCCACCCGAACCTGGTGTTGTCGCGCACGTTCTCCAAGGCCTACGGTCTGGCTGGGCTGCGGGTCGGCTACGGGGTCGCGCAGCCCGGGCTCACCGACCTGATGAACCGCGTGCGCCAGCCCTTCAACGTCAACACGATCGCGCAGGCGGCCGCGGTGGCCGCGCTGGCCGACGTCGCATTCCTCGAACGCAGCCGGCTGCTGAACGCCGAGGGCCTGCGAATGCTGTCGGCGGCATTCGATGCGCTCGGCCTGCCCTACGTCCGCTCCTACGGGAACTTCGTACTGGTCAAGGTCGGCGACGCCGCCGCGGTCAACGAGGCGCTGCTGCGCGCCGGCGTGATCGTCCGGCCCGTCGCCAACTACGGGCTGCCGGAGTGGCTGCGGGTGACGGTCGGGCTGCCCGCGGAGAACGAGGCCTTCGTCGCTGCGCTGCGCGCCGCGCTCGGCCGCGCGTGACCGCACCGCAAGGGGTGGTCGCGCTGGTCGGCACCGGCGCGGTCGGCGGCTCGATCGGCGGCTCGCTGCGCGCGCGCGGGCTGGCCCGCGAGGTCCGCGGCTATGATCCCGCGAACGCGGGTGCAGCTCGGGCGCTCGGGCTGATCGACACCGAGTCGCCGTCGCTCGAGGCGGCGGTGCTCGGCGCCGACCTCGTGGTGCTCGCGGCCCCGGTGCCGGTCAACCGTGCGCTGCTCGGCGACGCGGTGCTGCGCGACTCGCTGTCGCCACGGGCGGTGCTCACCGACGTCTCGAGCACCAAAGCCAGCGTGGTCGCCGCCGCCTCCGGGCTCGGGCCGCGTCTGGGCCGATTCGTGGCGTCGCACCCGATCGCGGGCGCCGACCGCGGCGGACCGCACGCCGCCCGGATCGGCCTGCTCGAAGGCATGACCGTGATCCTGTGCCCGACCGAGGACTGCGACGCGGACGCGTTGACGCGCGTGGACGCGCTGTGGACCACGCTGGGCGCGAGCACGGCCTGCATGTCGCCGCAGCACCACGACCGGGTGTTCGCCGAGGTCTCGCACTGGCCGCACGCGGTCGCCTTCGCGCTGTCGGCCTCGGTGGGATGTGGGCCGCTCGCCGAGGACGCGCGTCGATACCACGGGGCGGGGCTGCGGGACACGACGCGGGTCGGCGGCTCGCCGCCGGATCTGTGGGCCGACATCCTGCTGGACAACCGCGAGGCGACGCTGGCTGCGGCGCAGGCGTTCCGGACCGAGCTCGACGCGATCGAGCGTGCGCTGCGAGACGGCGATCGCCCGGCGCTGGAGGCGGCGCTCGCGCGCGGGGCGAGCTGGAGGAGCCGCCTGCGCCCGGGCCCCGCGTGAGGCCGTCCGGGCGCTGCACTGCTCCCCCGTACGTGCGCGGGACGCCGACGGGGCAGGTCGGCGCTCAGTCGCCGGCGCGCAAACGGCGGATCAGGCTGGAGGTGTCCCAGCGGCCGCCGCCCAGTGCCTGAAGATCGCCGTAGAACTGATCGACCACGGCGGTCACCGGCAGGCGCGCACCGTTTCGCCGAGCCTCGGCCAGGCACAGTCCGAGGTCCTTGCGCATCCAGTCCACCGCGAAGCCGAAGTCGAACCGGTCGTCGACCATCGTCTTGCCGCGGTTGTCCATCTGCCAGGACTGCGCCGCGCCCTTGCCGATCACGTCGAGCACGAGCTTCATGTCCAGGCCGGCGGCGAGCCCGAAGTGGATGCCCTCGGACAGCGCCTGAACCAGGCCCGCGATGCAGATCTGGTTGACCATCTTCGCGAGCTGTCCGGCCCCCGGGGGGCCGACCCGAGTGCACGCGCGGGCGTACGCCATCGCGACCGGCCTCACGCGCTCGAACACCGGGGCGTCGGCGCCGCACATCACGGTCAGCTGCCCGTTGACCGCGCCGGCCTGCCCGCCGGAGACCGGTGCGTCGACGAACTGCAGCCCGTGGGCCAGGGCCGCGCCGTGCAATTCGCGCGCGATCTCGGCCGAGGCGGTCGTGTGGTCGACGAACACCGCTGCGTCGGCCATGCCCGCGAACGCGCCGTCGGCGCCGAGCACCACGCTGCGCAGGTCGGCGTCGTTGCCGACGCAGGCGAACACGAGCTGCGCGCCCGCGGCCGCCTCGCGGGGCGTGGCCGCCGCGCGACCGCCGTATTCGGCCACCCACGCGTCGGCCTTGGACGCGGTCCGGTTGTAGACGGTCACCGCATGCCCCGCGCGCGCGAGGTGCCCGGCCATCGGGTGGCCCATCACCCCCAGGCCCAGGAAGGCGACCGCATGCGGTTGCACCGGTTCGTAGGTCTTGGTCATCGTCTGCTCCTCGTGCCGCGATTCTACGGGACGGGGCGGGCGTGACGCGGACTCAGCCGAGCGTCTCCAGCCAGCGCGCGATCGTGCCGGCCACGGTGCGCCAGCGACGTTCGATCATCGGCACGTGCCCGACGCCCGCGATGCGCGCCGGCTCGGCGCCCCAGCGCCGCACGATCTCGTCCAGCGCGGATGCCGGGATCATCAGGTCCTGCTCGCCGTGGACCGCGAGCATCGGCACTGCGCCGGGCGTGGCCGCATGCAGCGGCATCGGCGTCCAGGTCATCTCCCAGAGTGCCCGGCCGGACTCGCGCCCGAGCAGCCGCAGCACGTCGCCGCGGTCGGCGACCGCCATGGGTTCGTGCGCGAGGAGTTCGATCACGCCGCGTCCGTCGCGGGCGCCGATCGCCAGCTGCACGAGGCTGCCGAGCGACTGCGGACGACGCAGCGCCATCCGCGAGACCGAGCTCATCAGGCCGGTGGGCGGCACGCTGCCCAGCAGCACCGCCGCCCGTGGACGCGCCCCGGCGGCGATCAGCCGCTGCAGCACGAGTCCGCCCATCGACGCGCCGAACACGATCGCCGGCCGACCGATCGCTGCGAGTGCGCGCTCGACGTCGCTGCGGTAGTGGTCCAGCCCCCAGGCGTCGATCAGGTTGTGGCCGTCGCTGCCGCCGTGGCCGCGCAGCGACAGTGCGTGCACGTCATGCCCGTGAGCCGCGAACCACGGCATGAACGTGCGCATCCAGCATGCCGCATGCGTGTACGCCCCGTGCACCATCAGGATCGGCGGGCGGGCATCGGCCTGCGAGGTCCGCAGGCCGAGCATCTCGAGCCGCGGCTGCCACGGTGCCTGCAGCGTGTCGACCGCGATGTCGGGTAGTGCGCTCATCGCCCGCGTCCGGAGTCTGCGTGTCGTCCAGCATCGGTCGGGCGGCTTGCGTACGGCGTGACGCAGGTCACATCGGGGGGCCGTCCACCGTGAAGCTCACATGTGTCACGGCCCGCGAGCGACCGTCAATGCCGGGACGACGGACGGCCGCATTCGGGCCGCCGCGGCCACGGGACCGACGCGAGCCGGCCTCGGCACCGGCTGCAGCCGCACCGCCCGGTCGGACGGCGCGATGCCGGTCGCGGTCGAGCTCAGAATGCTGCTGCGTGGCCGTCGCGCCGGCTGTCGCTCGCCGCCACGTAGCCGTCCTCGATCGCGTCGCCGAGCCGCCAGATGAACTGGCCCGAGCCGAAGTCCATGTACGGATCGATCGCCGGCGCGAGTTGGTGCCCGAGTTCGCGCAGCCCCGCGACGACCTCCGGCTCCATGGTGGCCTCGACGTCCAGCTCCAGCCCGCGGTTGACCTTCCAGCGGGGCGCGTCGCAGGCGGCCTGAGGGTTCTGGCCGTACTGCAGCATCCGCACCAGGGTCTGCAGGTGGCCCTGCGGCTGCATGTTGCCGCCCATCACGCCGAAGCTCATCTGTGGCCGGCCGTCGCGCGTGAGGAACGCCGGGATGATCGTGTGGAACGGGCGCTTGCGCGGCCCGACCACGTTCGGGTGGTCCGGGTCGGCCACGAAGCAGTGGCCGCGGTTCTGCAGCGACACGCCGGTGCCGGGCACCACCACGCCCGAGCCGAAGCCGGCGTAGTTCGACTGGATCCAGCTGACCATGCGTCCGGACGCGTCCGCAGCGGTGAGGTAGATCGTGCCGCCCGACGGCGGCTGGC
>JBIKMO010000037.1:0-24242 GCA_044359175.1 Burkholderiaceae bacterium
CACCACCACCGCGGCTTCGACTTCGCGGGTGCGCGGCGCGCGTTCCGCGGCGCATACATCGCCAACAACCGCTACACGCGGCAGATGGCAGTCGACGCGGTGGCCTCGGGCGCAGCCGATGCGGTGGCCTTCGGCGTGCCTTTCCTCGCCAACCCGGACCTGCCGGAGCGGCTTGCGCTGGCCGCGCCGCTGAACGCGGCGAACACGAAGACGTTCTACGGCCCGGGGCCGGTGGGGTATACCGATTACCCGGTGATGGAGACCGCCGACCGCGGCGACGTTCCCACCTGAGCGCCGCGCGCAGTCGGCCTCCTGCCGGCCGTGCTCGCGCAGCACACTCGTGCACGCAGCGCGACAGTACGCGCGTCATCGTCGCCGGGCCGCTCGCGCAGCGCCTGCGCGTCGTGCTCGCCCAGCCGATGCGCGGCGCGGCGCACCTGCACGTCCGATCCCGCGCACTTCGCGGCCGTGCGAATCACGCCGATGTGTCCGAGCACCGATTCGCGGACGAAGCGCATCGCGGCGCCGCGGCCTGGCGGCAGACGCACGAATCGTCGAGCAGGTCGGCGCGGTCCATCGCCCGGCACACGTGCCGACGCACGCGCACGTCCGGCCGCCAACGTGATCTCGCGCCGCCGCCCTCGATGGCGAACAGGACGACGATCACGGTACCCCCTGCCGCGGCGCGACGCGCGTCGCGGTGCTCGACCAACGACGCCGTGCTGGCTCGAATGCTGGATCGAATGGACCGAACGCGCCGCTCGGACAGTCGGTCAGCGCGTGCCGGAAACGGGTCGAGCACAGCCCGACCGACGGTCGAAGCGCCGCCGAGACCGCGGCGCAGTCAGCGGTCGCGAACTGCAGCGACGAGGCCGCGTCGTGGCAGTCAGCACAGTCGAACCCGGAGTGCGTCGTGCCGGTTGATCGCGCGCAGCATCGCCACGAGCGGCTCGCGGTCCTCGGGCCGATCGCGGGCCAGGCGCAGCAACAGCGGCAAGTGCAGGGCGTTCATCCGACCGTCGTTGCCACCCAGCGCGTCGCGGATGGCCTGGGCCGTGGGCTCGGACAGCTCGTCGCCCCGAGGCTCGTTGCCGCCCCTGGGCGGCGCATCCGTGGTGAAGACGATCGTGGGCACGGCCATGCAGTCAAGAGCGCCGCGCCCGCCCCGGGGCCATCCCGGGCGTGGGTGCAGCGAAAGAGGGTTGTATCAGTGCGCCCCGTAGCCGCCCTGACCATTCGTCGGTCGGCATCGCCCGTGATTGGCGTGCCCGCAGACCGCGCACGCGGCACGACGGGTCGCGGTCGCCGCCGGCGATCGCTCACCCGAGCGCGGCACGCGCCGCCTCGAACAGCGACCGCGGCGGGCAGTGGAAGCCGCCGCCGATCCGCCCGAGCTCGCCGAACCGGTCGAGCACGCCCAGGCTGACCCGCGGCAGGTCGCCGGCCCGGAGGACCTGACCGGCCCGCACGATCACGCGGGGGCCGGTTCGCGGCATCGCCGGATGCTCGACGCTGAGCAGCGCCGCCGGCGACGCCCCACCCCACGCCGCGAGCACCTCAGGCGGCGCAGGCGGCGCGCTGCGCAGACTGCACATCGCACCGAACCCCAGCAAATCGACGATCGCGCTGTCGCCGATCGCACCGAGGCTTCGGGCGGCCAGCTCAGACGATGAACCCGGGATCACCGGGGGCTCGGCCGCGGCGATCAACCAACGTCCGGCATCGCCGGCGACCTGGATTCCGCAGGTCTGCCCGTTACCGCCGGCGGCCACGACGATGTCCGAGCCGCGGCTGCCGGCGGCCGCCGACAGCATGCATCGCGACGCCGCCATCCAGAGGTTCAGGAAGAACCCCGGCGAGCGCGCCAGGTAGGCCCGCGCCTCGTCGCCGGCCGGCCCGGCCAGGCGGGCATCGACCTCGGCGGCGAGACGTGCCGTCGATCCGGCCGTACGGCCGTGGCCGTCATCGCCCAGGGCGAGGCCCGCATCGGCGATCGGCGCGAGGGCCACCGGCTCGGACGCGGCCGCGCGCCACGCGGGCGCGAACCGTTCGCCGAGCCAGCGCAGGTGCGCGACCACCGCGGGCCCGAGCACGCCGACACGCTGGGGGTGTTCGGCGCCACCGTTGATCGGCGAGAAGGCATCCGGGGCGACACCGGCGGCGTCACGCACGCGCTGCACCCACATCGACGGCGACAGCACGTCGGCGAGCGGTACGGTGCAGCCGCGGTCCTGCGCCGGGCGGAACACGACCCCACCGTCGCTGATGAGCGCGCGCGCGGCGTCCGCGTCGCTGGCCCACCCCTCGAGCAGGATCGCGCAGATCGCCGCATGGGCGACCGGCACGCAAGGTGAGCGCGGATCAGGCAGCGGCGGCCCGGCGTGCAGCAGCTCCCGCGGGCCGAGGCCCAGCGCGTCGCCCGCCCGCTCCAGCCCGACCCAGTGCGGACGCACCGCGAGCACGCGGGACAGCCCGGGATCGTCGATGAGGGCGCTCATGGGGCGGACGGAGTGAGCCATGTCTCGGAGAGCGCCAGGAACGCGGTGCTCATCCTGCGGCCCAGGAAGTCGCGCTCGACCACGCGGCCCGGCAGCGGCCGGCCGTCGATCAGGATGCTCCCCGCCCGCGCCTCCAGGAACACGCTCAGCATCCGGTGCTCGCCGGTCGCCGACGATGGCGGAGGCACGTCGACCGCGAACGGCTCCTGCAGGCCTTCCCATCGCATCGCCACCGAGACGCCGTCAGCGGCCATCGCCTCCTCGTGCGCCGAGCGGCCGACGCCTCGGGTGGTCACGGAGGTGGCGGCGAGGTACGGGATCGCCGCCAGCGCGGCGGTCCCGCGGAAGGTCGCGAAGCGCGAGACGAAATGCTCGACCAGCCAGCGCATCAGCGGTTCGCTGGTCGACACGAACAGGTTCGGTGCCGCCGGCCAGCCTGCTCCGACATCCGGCGCACCGAGCACCAGGATGCCGGCGCCGCTGCCCAGCGGCGACGTGGCCACCCGGAAGTGCAGCGCAAGCGCCCGCCAGCGGTCCGAATCGTCCTTCAAATAGATGCCGGGGTTGTCGCCGGTCCAGACGATCCGGCCGGGCAGTAAGGGAGAGTTCATCGGATCGCTCCTCGGTCGACGACGCTGCCGGCGCGAGCGGCGTGCGCCGGACGCGGCGCGGCGCGGCGCATGCGAGGCGGGCCGGTGTCGTACGGTTCAGCCACGCGTGAGGGCCTCACGGAAGGCGGCGCGCCGCGCCGCGTCGTGCAGGGCGTCGAAGTCCTGCGCGAAGGGCTCGCCAGGCACCACGCGCAGCGTCACGAAGGTCGGGCCGGGCGCGGCGAGAACCGCGCCGATGCGCGCCTCGAAATCGGCCAGCTCCGAGAACTCGTGGACCTCGACCCAGCCGGCGGCCCGCGCGAATCCGGCGAAACTGACGCGGTCGGCGCCGGGAATCGGATGCCCGCCGTTGGCCTCGTAGCAGTCGTTCTGGCAAACGAAGTGCACCAGGTTGCGGGGCGCGGCCTGCGCGATCGTGACCAGGGTACCCAGGTTCATCAGCAGGCTGCCGTCGCCGTCGAGCACCAGCACCTGCCGATCGGGGCAGCCGAGTGCCAGTCCGAGCGCGTGGGAGGAGGCCTGACCCATCGCCCCCACACCGAGGTAGGTGAGCGGGTGTGGCCGGATCACCATCCACTCGAACGCGGCCTGATAGACCGGAACCACGATCTGATCTCGATGGTGACGGGCCAGCACCCTCAGGCAGTCGTCGCGTCGCATCATCGGCGGTTCACCGGGGCGGGCGGCCGACGAGGAACGCAAACGGTCGCGAGCGCGACCACGCGCGTTCGAACGCCGGCTCGATCCGGTCCACGTCCGAGGCCCGCGACAGGCGCGCGTGCTCGATGCCCATGGCATCGAGCACCGGCGGAACCACACGTACGCCGTAGCGGGCCGACTCGCGCGGCTCGCGATCCGGCTCCATGCCCTGCAGGCCGACGATCATGCAGATCGGCGCGCCGTACTCGACCGCGATCGCCCGCAGCGCGTTCAGCGAGTCGAACAGTCCGGTGTGCTGGATCAGCAGCACCGAACGCGTGCCGGTGTACGCGAGACCGGCGCAGATCGACACCCCCTCGTCCTCCTTGCACACACGCACCAGCCGCAGTTCGGGATCGCGCGAAATCGGCCAGAGCAGGCCGTCGCTGGTGACGATGTCGGGCAGCGACACGACGATGCCGATGCCGCAGCGCTTGAGCGCCGCGATCACGGCGGCGCCGCTCGGCACCGACTCGTCGGCGCCCGCCGCAGGCCGGGTCGCGTCGCTCAACGCACCGCTCCGGGGAACGGATCGGCGACCGGCGTGGTGCCGATCCACACGCTCTTCACCTGCAGGAACTCGCGGATCGACTCTAGGCCGTTCTCCCGGCCCAAGCCGCTGGCCTTGTAGCCGCCCACCGGAGAGAGCGCGCTCACGCCGCGATAGGTGTTCACGTACACCGTGCCCGCCTCAAGACGTTCGGCCAGCCGCAGGGTGCGCGCGGTGTCGCGGGTCCACACGCCGGCGGCCAGACCGTATCTCGAATCGTTGGCCATCCGAAGCGCCTGCGCCTCGTCGTCGAACCGCATGACCGCGAGCACCGGCCCGAACACCTCCTCGCGCGCGAGGCAGGACTCGGGGCTCACGTCGGTGAAGATCGTCGGCTCGACGAACCATCCGCCCTCGCATCCCGCGGGCGAGGCGGTGCGCCCGCCGAGAACGCACCGCGCGCCCTCGGCATGCGCGCGCTCGATGAAGGCCATCACCTTGTCGCGCTGCTCGCGGGTCGCGATCGGGCCGAGTTGCACCGCGGGATCGGCCGGATGACCCAGACGTACGCCGGCCATTGCTCGCACGAGCCGCTGCACGACGTCGTCGTGGATCGACGCGTGAAGGAGCAGGCGCGAGCCGGCGACGCAGGACTGGCCGAGCGACACGAAGATACCGGCCAGCACGCCGCGCACCGCATCGTCGAGGTCGGCGTCCGGAAACACGATCTGCGCGGACTTGCCGCCCAGCTCCAGGGTCGCGCGCTTCAGGTCGGCCCCGGCGCGCGCGGCGATCCGACGCCCGCCCACCTCCGATCCGGTGAAGGTGATCTTCGCCACGTCCGGGTGCTCGACCAGCGCGGCCCCGATCTCCGGGCCGAGACCGGTGATCACGTTGAGCACCCCCGGGGGCAATCCGCAGTCCTGCAGCAGTCGCGCCAGTTCGAGCGACGAGGCGCTCGCATGCTCGGAGGGCTTGAGCACCACGGTGTTGCCCGCAGCCAGGGCCGGGGCGAGCTTCCACGCCGCCAGCATCAGCGGCGAGTTCCAGGGCGTGATCGCCACCACGACGCCGAGCGGCTCGTGGCGGGTGTAGTTGAACACCCCAGGCACGTCGATCGGGATGACCGCACCCTCGATCTTGTCGGCCAGCCCGGCGTGATAGTGAAAGTAGCGCGGCAGGTACGCAAGCTGGCCCCGCACCTCGGACAGACGCTTGCCGTTGTCGCGGCATTCGATCGCAGCGATCGACTCGAGGCCCGACTCCAGCGCCAGCGCGACCCGGCGCAGCAGGTCGCCGCGCTCGCTCGGCGTGAGGCCCCGCCACGCGCCCGAGACGAATGCCTCGCGAGCGGCCGAGACCGCACGGTCCGCATCGGCCGCGTCTCCACGCGGAATCTGCGCCCAGGACCGCCCGTGCGCCGGATCGCAGGTGTCGAACCAGCGCGCGGACAGCGGGTCCACCCACCGGCCACCCACGAAGTTACGGTACCTCGGCAGCGGCGCGTGAGTCTCGACGTGCGGCACAACGGATTCGGCCATCTGATCAGCCATGCCCTCGGTCCGGCACGGAACGGCATGCCCGTCTTGTTCCTGCGAAGAACTATAGTTTAACCTTGTTCATCAAGGGGGAGGCGCGACGTGAGCGAGCAGCGGTTCTACGAACTGGGTGATCTACCGCTGCAGTGCGGCGGCGTCCTACGCCAGGCCCGCCTGTCCTACGCCACCCACGGCACGCTGGATGCCGCTGGCGGCAACGCGATCCTGGTGCCGACCTTCTACGGCGGACGCCACACCGACTACGAGCCGATGATCGGACCCGGTCAGGCCCTGGACCCGTCGCGATACTTCATCGTCGTCACCGACATGTTCGGCAACGGGCTCTCGTCTTCGCCGTCAACTACGCCGGTGCCCTTCAACGGTCCGAAATTCCCGACGATCACCCACTGGGACAACGTGCACGCGCAGCACCGACTGCTCACCGGGCACCTCGGCGTGAAGCGGCTCGCGCTGGTCACCGGGTTCTCGATGGGCGGCCAGCAGGCGAACCACTGGGCGGCGATCTTCCCCGACCTGGTCGAGCGGCTCGCCCCGTGGTGCGGTTCGGCCCGGACTGCGCCGCACAACTGGGTGTTCCTCGAGGGCGTGAAGGCCGCGCTGACCGCGGACCGCCACTTCGACGGCGGCTGGTACACGACCCCACCGCAGCGCGGTCTGCGCGCGTTCGCCCGAGTCTGGGCGGGCTGGGGGCCGTCGCAGACCTTCTACCGCGAGGGCCTGTACCGGACGCTGGGCCACCACTCCCCCGACGACCACATGACCGCGTTCTGGGAGGCGAACTTCCTGGGCTTCGACGCGAACGACCTGCTCGCCATGCTCCAGACCTGGCAGCGCTCGGACATCTCGGACAACCCGATCTATCGCGGCGACTACGTCGCGGCGCTGCGCGCCATCCGCGCCAGGACCGTGGTGATGCCGAGCGCGACCGACCTGTACTTTCCGGTCGCGGACAACGAGTTCCAGGTCCGGCACATGAACGACGCCCGCTGCCTGCCGATCCCGTCCGACTGGGGGCACATCGCCGGTGCGCCCGGCCTGCACGCGCCCGACATGGCCTTCATCGACGACGCGCTGCGCGAGCTGCTCGCGCGCTAGCGCCGCCCCACCCCGTCCCATACGCCCGCAGCCCGAGTGAACGTCTCACGGATCAGCCCGCCGGGCGGCACGCCCGCGCTCGAGCACACGCCGCGGATCGCCGAGGCCCGCCGCACCCGCCGGGTCGACCCCGGGCCCGCGTCCCGGTGCCGCGGCGACACGATGCCCCTTCCCGAACACCGACTGGCGAACCGATGGAGGCGCCGCGCATGTCCCCACACCTGATTCCGACGATGAGACTCACGTACGCCGCGGCCGCGCGGATGGTCGCCGCCGCGGTTGCGCGCGCCGAGGCGATGGGGGTACCCCAGTGCATCGCCGTGATGGACGCGGGCGGCCACCTGCTCGCCTACGCGCGCACCGACGGCGCGGCGGCGCTCGCCGCAGGACCAGCGCTGCGCAAGGCCCAGGTGAGCGCGGAGCGCCGGCATCCGTCGGGCGCGCTGCCCGCCGAGTACGAACTCGGCGTCGGACTCGCGACCGACGGCCACTACACGAACCTGCGGGGCGGGTTGCCGATCGTGATCGACGGCCACCACGTCGGCGGAATCGGGGTCAGCTCCGGATCGGCCGACGAGGACCTGGACGTCGCCCGCGCCGGGCTGGCGGCCGTGGGCGCCCGGGTGGACGTGTGATCCTCACCCGCTGATCCAGGTCTCCGCGAAGTAGAGGAACGCGGTGGTGGTGCGGATGCCGGCCTGCTCGCGCGGCACCGGCACCCCGGGCAGCCGGCGGCCGTTGACCAGAATCGACGCCCGGCGCGCCTCCACCAGCAGGCTGAACATCGTGTGCGCTCCGGTCCCCGACAGCGCCGGTGGCAGCTCGATCGCGGTGGGCCGGCCCAGGTCCTCCCAGACCAGTTCGACCGAGATCGTGTCCGACGAGACCGATTCGACGTAGCGACCGCCGCGAGGGTCGCCGCTCGTGGCCGACGCGCGCAGCGGCAGCACCGGCATCGCCGCGAACGCCGGTACCTCGCCGAACACGCCGAATCGAGCGACGAACTCCCGCATCAGGTAGCGCGCCATCGGCTCGTTGTCGGTGATGACCGCGTTGGCTGCGGCGGGCGGGCCCGACGCCAGTTCGGGCCGCTCGTAGATCATCATCGCCTCACCGCGCCCGTGCGGCGACCAGGCGATGCGAAAGAACAGCGCGAGGGCGCTCCAGGGACCGTCCTCGCGCTCCTTGAGCAGGATGCCGGGGTTCTCGCCGGTCCAGTCGATGCGGCCGGCATTCACGGGGATTCCGATGGGCATGGCGTCTGTCCTGGGGTCGATCGGACGGGCGGGCAGCGACTCAGGCCGCGGGCCGGACCCAGGTTTCCGAGAAGGCGAGGAACGCGGTGCTGATCGTGCGCCCGAACAGCTGGCGCTCGGCCAGGCGTCCGGCGAGCGGCACGCCATCCAGGCTCACGCTCGCCGCGCGCGCCTCGAGGAACACGCTGTACATCTGGTGCGTGCCCGTAGCCGACTGCGCGGCGTCGACCTCGACCGCGAACGGCAGGCCGAGATCGCCCCAGTCCATCTCGGCCACCAGTTCGCCGCTGCGGACCGTCTCGACATGGCGGGTGCGCACGTCGCCAGACACCCGGGCATCGGTCAGCGGCAGGAAGGTCGCGGCCTGCAAACCGACCTTGCCGCGGAATGTCGGCATGTTCACCACGAAGTCGTCGATCAGGTAACGGGCCAGCGCCTGGTTGTCGGTGATCATCACGTTCGGCGCCTGCGGCCAGCCGAGCGCGGTCTCCGGTGCGCCCAGCACCAGCATCGCGGTGCCCCGACCGTGCGGCGACAGCACGACGCGGAAGAACAGGGCCAGCGTCACGTAGGCGCCCGCGGGATCGGTCTTCAGGTAGATGCCCGGATTGTCCCCGGACCACTCGACCGCGCCAGGGTTGACCGGTATGCGCTCTGTCATCGCGGATGCTCCGTGCTGATGGACGCGCTCAGCGGGCGAGCACGTTGGCCCGCTCGGGCTGCCAGCCGAGGACCACCTCGGCCCCCGTGGCGGCAATCGCCGTCTCAGGCGCCGTCTCCAGCGTGACGCGCTGACCGCCTTCGAGTTCGACTTCGACGTGGACCAGGTTGCCCGAGTAGGTCCGCCCCCGCACGAATCCGCGCATCAGGTTCAGGCCATCGCCGCGATCACCCGGGCCGACCACGCGCACGTGCTGCGGACGCAGCCCGATCGCCACCGGCCCGCCGATCCCCGGAGGCGCGAGCACCCGTTGCCGGATCCCCGAGACCTCGGCCACCGCGAAGTCGCCTTCCCGGTCGACGATCGCCGCCTCGAGCAGGTTGATCTGCCCGATGAAGTCCGCGACGAACCGGGTGGCGGGACGGTTGTAGATCTCCTCGGCCGTTCCGAGCTGCTCGATCGCGCCGTTGTTCATCACGACGATACGGTCCGACATGTGCATCGCCTCGGTCTGATCGTGGGTCACGTACACGGTCGTCATGCCGAGCTGCTGCTGGATCTGCCGGATCTCGATCTGCATGGCCTCGCGCAGCTTCAGGTCGAGCGCGCCGAGCGGCTCGTCCATCAGCAGCACCTTCGGGGAGTAGGCCACCGCACGCGCCACCGCGATGCGCTGCTGTTGGCCGCCGGAAAGCTCCGGCGGATAGCGCTGCGCGACGCTGGCCAGCCGCACCAGTTCGAGCAGCTCCTTCACGCGCCGGTCGATCCGGGCCCGATCGATCCGGCGCTCGACCAGCCCGAAGGCGATGTTCTCCGCGATGGTCATGTGCGGAAACAGCGCGTAGTCCTGGAACACCATCCCGATGTCGCGCTTGTTCGGGGGCAGCCGGGTCACGTCCTCATCGCCCAGGAGCACCGTACCGCTCGTGGGCAGGATGAATCCGGCGATCATCCGCAAGGTGGTCGTCTTACCGCACCCGGACGGACCGAGCAGCGTCAGGAACTCCCCCTCGCGGATGTCCAGGTCCACCCCGGCCACGGCGACCACGTCGCCGTAGCGCTTGCTCACCTGCCTCAGGACGACGCGGGACACGGCCTCGGCTCCGGTCGGGTCACGGGGTCGATGCGCACAGCGGGAATCAACGGCTGATCGCCCGGTTCCACTGGTCGTACCAGCTGTTGATGTTCACGCCCTTGTAGTCGATCCGGAGCATGCGGTTCATCTCCGCAGGTTCGATCAGGTTGAGCGCGACGAACACCGGATCCTCGGTGCGCAGCCGCTGCGCCGCGCGCTTGTTCACCGGCCACACGCCGCTGTTCTTCGCGAACGCCACCTGGAATTCCTCGTCGAGATAGGCGTTGACGAACGCCTCGGCGGCAGCCTGGTTCTTCGTGCCCTCGACGATACCGAGCCAGCCCACCTTGATCACACCGCGCTGCGTGTCGCTGATGCGCGGATGCGCGCTGGCGACGTTGGCGCCCGCGAACTTGATCGCCCGCAGGCACCAGCCGGTATGAGCGACCGCCGCCCAGATGTCGCCGCTCTTGAATCCGGTGACGACGTCGCCGCCCGCCTTCCAGAACTTGGCGCCCTTGATCGTCCGGATCAGGTCGAGGCCGGGTCGCACGTTCTTCGTATCGCCGCCCGCCGCGTACGTCATGCCGGCGAAGTTCGCCAAGCCACCGCCGCCCGTGATGTCGGCCAGCATCACCCGGTTGGCCAGCTTCGGGTCCGCCAGGTCGCGGTAGCTCGTCGGCGCGGGCAGTCCGAGCTCGGCGAACTTGCCCTTGTCGTAGCAGATCACCTCCTGGGTCAGCCAGTTGCCGACCGCGTTCGGATGCCGAGCCCAGTCCTCGACCTGGGCGATGTTCGGGATCTTCGAGTAGTCGATGCGGCGCAGGAAGCCGGCATCGACCGCCTGGTCGACCTGCGCATCCAACACCTCGACCACGTCGAACGGCACGTCCCGGCCCCGCGCCGCGATGATCTTCGCGAGGTTGTCCTGCGGACTGCCGATCACGTACTCGACCTTGGCGCCCATCGCCTCGAGCTTGGGCGAGACATGCTTGACCAGATCGTCGCGCCACGGACCTCCGAACGTGGCGACGCGCAGCGTCACCCCTTCGAACGGTCTGCCCTGCGCCTGCGCGGCATCGGGCACGACGGCCCCCAGGACCGTGATGGCGGACGCCAGCACGGCCAGGGTGGAGAGGATCGGCTTGGTTGGGCTCATCGGGACGATCTCCTGCAGTGGGAGCGGTTGCGGGCGGAACGGGGCCGGCGGTCGGTTCGCCGGCGTTACTTGGATCGGACCACGTTGTCCAGGCCGATGACCCGCTGCACCGCGAGCAGCAGCAGCAGCGAGAACACGATCACCAGCGACGCGGATGCGAGAACCGACGGGTTGAAGTCGGTCTCGATGCCGAAGAAGAGCTCGACCGGGTAAGTGACGAAGCCTGGAGCGGTGAGGAACATCGAGATCGGTACGTCGGCGAAGGACACCATGAACGCATAGAGCGCACCGGCATGCACGCCGGGCATGATCGTGGGCAGGGTGACGCGACGGAACGTTCGCCACGGTCCGGCCCCCATGCTGAGTGCCGCCTCCTCGAGCCGGCCATTGAAGCGCTGCAGCACGGACACGACCGTGCCGACCACGTACGGCACCGCGACGAACAGATGCCCGAGATAGAGCCCGGCGAACGTGGCGTTGAGGAACACTCCGGTCACGTCGCCCACCAGGTAGTACAGCTTCAGGAAGGCCACGCCGGTGACCACCGCGGGGATCTGCATCGGCGCCCGGAAGAAGGCCAGCAGCAGGGACTTGCCCGGGAATCGGCCACGGACCACACCGAGCGCGGCCGGAATCCCCAGCACGCACGCGCCCAGCGACACCGCGGCCGCCAGACCCAGAGACAGCGCGAGCGCGCGATAGTGAGCGTCGGGAATGCGCTCGTACCACTGCAGCGAGATCTTCTCGGGCGGGAACATCACCTTCGAGTAGGCCTCGGTACCGTCCAACGACGAGCCCATGACCACGATCATCGGGGCGAGCAGGAACAGGTAGGCGAAGCTCACCCAGACGATCTTCGCGAGCGTCCCCAGGCTCGGCAACGCCAGGCGCGCCCGCGGCACCGCGCGCGCGATCGTCGAGGAGGTCGGTTCGCCCAGGGCGCTCAAGCGATCACCAGACGCGCGGTCTTGAAGCGGCGCAGCACGTAGATCGAGATCAGGTTGATCAGCACCACCGAAACCAGCAGCACCGCCGCCAGCGTGGCGCCCATGCCGTACTTGGTCTCGAGGATCACGCTGCGCTGGATCAGCACCGGCAGCGTGAGCACGCGGCCGCCACCGAGCAGCGACGCGGAGGTGAACGCACCCATGCACATGTTGAACATCATCAGCGCCCCGACGATCACCCCAGGCAGGCTGAGCGGGACGATCACGCGCCGGAAGACGCGCAGCCGGCTGGCGCCATGCACGGTAGCCGCCTCCTCGAGCGACATCGGGATCGTCCTCACCACGCTGTAGAGCAGCAGCACGGAGAACCCCATCGTGAACTGCATCAGGCCGACCACGACCCCGGACTGCGTGCCGATGATCGTGTACGGCGCCTCGGTCAGGCCGGACCCCTGCAGGAAGCGGTTGATCCATCCGTCGGCGGAGAAGATCACCATCAGGCCGTAGACCTTGATCACGATCGTCACGAACGACGACACCACCACCCCGGCGAGCATCACCATCGCCCAGCGCGAACGCATCCGCGCGATCACGTAGGCGACCGGGAATCCCAGCATCAGCGTGAACAGCGTCGCGAGGGCCGATACCTTGACGGTGAGCCACAGCGACCGAAGGTAGAACTCGTCGGTGAACATGAGCACGTAGTTGTCCAGGCTCATCACCTGCGACAGCCGCCCCATGCCCAGGTCCTCGAACAGGCTGCCCCGCAGGAAGATCACCTGCGACGCCGTGAGCAGCACGAAGCTCACGACGAAAGACGGGATCAGCAGCCGATCCCAGCGGATGTTCATCGCGCAGCGTCCGAAGCAGTCCGGCGGGTCAGCCCGCGCTGAAGCGGGGGTCGTCGCGGAGCGCCCGCAGCCCCCGCTCGATGAACTCGCGCCGCGGCTCGCCCGCCAGCGCGTCGCCCGCCAGCAGAACGTCCATCACCGCGCGGGTCAGGGACTTCATCAACACCTCGTCCTCCGCGGCCGGGCGGGGGCGGAACGGCATCACCGTGTCCTGCACCAGCGTGTTGACCTCGCCGCCTACGATCGGCAGCCGGGGCGGCTCGGCACCCGCAGCCACCGCGCGGATGCCGTTGCGCAGCCCGCGGCGCAGCGCAGCGACTCCGCGATCGGTCGTGCCCAGGTTCTCGGCCGTGTGCGTGGCCATCGGCCCGATCGAGACCTGCGCCTCGTAGTCGCTCGGGTCGCGCTGCATCTCGTCGTAGGGTCTCAGTTCGGTCTGCCCGTCGAAATCGACGCTCTGGAGACCGACCCGGTCGCGCTGCCCTCGCCCATGCGGATCGATCGCCGGACCGAAGCTGCGGTAGGCGATGATCATGCAGTGCGTATCGTCGATCGCGACCGTCCACTTGGTGATGCTCGCCCGCTTGAAGTACTTCTCCTCCTCGGCGGTCTCCCAGAACGCACCGACCTGACTGAAGCTCGGAAACGTCGTCTCCTGGGTACGGACCCAGATCATGTCCTGCCAGCGGTAGGTGAGGGTCGCGTACACCCGGCTGGGGGTCTCGAAGAACTCGAGCAGCGGCATCACCTGCCACGCCGCCTCGAACTGGAAACGGTTCAGGCGCGAATGCAGGAACACCGTGTGCACCGGGTCCATCGTGTTCTCGGCCACCTGCAGCCAGTTGCACGGATACGTGATCTTGTACGGCACGAGTTCGGTGCCCGGCAGCCCGGCGATCGTGTCGAACAGAGGGAACTCGGGCATCGTCTCGGCCGGACCGAGGTAGGCGAACAGCAGCCCGTGCCACTCAATCACCGGGTAGGCGCCATGGCGCACCCGTTCCTTGATCCGGGATCCGATGGGTTCGCCGGGAGTGTCGAGGATCGTGCCGTCCAGGTCGTAGTGCCAGCCGTGATAGCAGCACTTGATGCCGCGTTCGGCCGGGAACCCGAACTCGAGAGACGTGTTGCGGTGGCTGCAGTGCAGGTGCAGCAGGCCGTAGTTGCCGGACTTGTCCCGGAAGGCCACCAGGTCCTCGCCCAGGATCCGCAGGCGCACCGGAACGCCACGGTGCAGTTCCTCGGTCATGCAGACCGGCTGCCAGAAGCGCCGCAGGTACTCGCCACACGGTGTGCCTGGCCCGACCCGCATGAATTCCTCGTCGGGCGCAGGGCGACGATGACGGGCATGGCCCTCGTAGCGCCCACGCACGGGGGCGATCTTCGGAACGGTCGGTGCGTTGCTGTCCATGCCTGCTCCCTGGCGTGCGGCACGACCGTCGCGCGACGGAGCGTGCCTCGACCGACTGCGTTTCGGACGAGGCTTGCTGCACACGACGAAACATAGTTAACTACAGGGAACTTCGCAAGCCACGTACGACGCGTTTCCTGGCCCGCAGACACTCGCGAGGCCATCTTCGGAAAGCCGCCTTGTCACGCACCACTCTGGTCACCGGCGCCACGCAGGGCATCGGCCTCGCCTGCTCGCGCGCGCTCGCCTCGCGCGGCCATCGAATCGTCGGTCTCGCCCGCCGTGCCCCGGACGACGGCTTTCCCGGCGAGCTTCACGCGGTCGACCTCGGCGACCGCGAGGCGCTGCGTGCGGTGCTGGCCGACCTGTGCGAGCGGCACCGGTTCACCGGTCTGGTGAACAACGTGGGCCTGTCCGCACCGCAACCGCTCGAGCGCGTCGACCTCGACAGCTATGACCGGACGTTCGAGGTGAACACCACCTCGGCGATGCTGTGCGCGCAGGCGCTGATCCCCGGCATGCGCGCGGCGCGCTTCGGGCGCATCGTCAACGTCTCGAGCGAAGTGGTCCTGGGCATGACCGCGCGCACCGCATACGCGGCGGCCAAGGCGGCCGTGCAGAGCTTCTCGCGGACCTGGGCGCTCGAGCTCGCAGTCGACGGCATCACGGTGAACACGGTTGCCCCCGGACCGGTCGACACCGCGCTGTTCGCCCTGAACAATCCGCCGGGCAGCGAGATCCGTCGGCGCAAGCTCGACCGTATCCCGGTGGGACGGCTCGGCGAACCCGACGACATCGCGAATGCGGTCGCCTTCTTCATGGCCGATGCATCGTCGTTCGTCACCGGCCAGTGCCTGTACGTCTGCGGGGGATCCAGCCTCGGCAGCAGCTCGTTCCTCTGACCGGACCGCCCCCCGCCCCGACATGCTGCTTCAGGTCCGTGCCATCGCCGAGGAAGCCGAGGGCATCCGCAGTTTCGAGCTGACCGACCCCGACGGTCTGGATCTTCCCGCGTTCGCCGCCGGCAGCCACGTCGACCTGACCGTGCCGGGTGGACCGATCCGGCAGTACTCGCTCTACAACGACCCCGCGGAGCGGCACCGCTACTGCATCGCGGTGCTGCGCGAGCCGGGCGGTCGAGGCGGTTCGCGGCTGATGCACGACGCGGTGCAGGTCGGTGACCTGCTGCAGGTGTCTGCACCCCGGAACACGTTCCCTATCGATGAGACCGCGCAGCGATATCTGCTGATCGCAGGGGGCATCGGCGTGACCCCGCTGCTGTCGATGATCAGCCGCCTGCAGCGGATCGGCGCGCAGTTCGTGCTGCACTACTGCACCCGCAGCCCCGAACGCACCGCATTCCGGGCTGCGCTGGAACCGCTCGCGGCTGCCGGCCAGGTCCGGTTCCATCATGACGGCGGCGATCCGAGCCGTGGCCTGGACGTGGTCGCGCTGCTCGAAGGGGTCGCCGATCCGCATACCCACCTGTACTGCTGCGGGCCGGCGGGGCTGATGGCTGCGGTCCAGCGGGCGGCGCCGGACGGGTCGTCGAGCCGGCTGCACTTCGAGCACTTCGCCGCACCGATCGATCCGCGGTCGACCGTGGCGGCCGTGGCGACGGACCCGGTCTTCGAGGTGGAGCTCGCGAGCAGCGGCCGCGTGCTGACCGTCCGCCCAGAGCAGTCGATCCTGTCGGTACTGGAGGCCTCCGGCCTGTCGCCGGACAGCTCCTGCGAAGCCGGGATCTGCGGCGCCTGCAGGACGCGCTACCTCGGTGGCGAGGTCGACCACCGCGACGTCGTGCTCACCGACCTGGAGCGCGAGGATCACCTGATGATCTGCGTCTCCCGCAGCAAGGGCCCTCGCCTGATCCTCGACCTCTGAAGGGCCCGCGGGCGACACCCGATCCGCAGCACGAGCCGCGAAGGCCGAGGGGGCGCCCAGGCCTACGCGAGCTGCGGCCGGGCGCGATGCCACGGCGTGGTCCGCTGCAGCGCCTCGCCGACGGCGAGCAGACGGGCCTCGGACAAGGGCGGCCCGATCAGCTGCAGCCCCGTGGGCAGCCCCTGGACCGGAGCACAGGGTAGCGACAGGGCCGGTAGCCCGAGCCAGTTGACGAACCGCAACGCGGTGGCGCTACGGGCGAAGAAGCGCTGAATCTCAGCCGCCTGGGCACCGTCAAGCGACGCGTAAGGCGGGGCGATCTGCCCGACCACCGGCAACAGCAGCAGATCCACCTGGCCGAACACCGACTCGCGAAACCGACGCAGGGTCGCAGCCCGAAGCGACAGCGCCTGGCGGGCAAGCTCCGGATCCAGGAACAGGCCGGCCTCGATTGCGCTGCGTGCCGCGAGCGACACCTGGTCCGCCCGCGTACGCAGCGCTTCGCGGTGCAGCTGCGCCGCGCGGGACTTGACCACGATCTGGTGCAGGGCGGTCATCGCCGCGAGGTCCGGCAGCTCGAGCGGCTGGGGCTGCAGGCCCAGTGCGCACAGCGCATCCAACCCCTCCCGTACGCTCGCGAACACCCGCGGATCGGCGTCGACGGCGAACGGCTCGAGCACCACGCCCAGACGCAGACCCGGGCCGAAGGCGGCACGCTCGAAGGCCGGCATCCCGAGGGTCGCGGGGTCGTCCGGATCCGGACCGGCGATGCATTCGAACAGCCGACGGCAGTCGGCGGCCGATCTCGCAGCCGGGCTCACGCTGTCGAACGGCGCTGCACGCTCGAACGCCCCCGAGCGGCTGACGCGGCCCCAGCCGGGCTTGAGCGCGGTGACGCCGCAGAACGCGGCGGGAAGCCGGATCGACCCTCCGGTATCCGAGCCGAGCGCGATCGGCACCATGCCGGCGGCAACCGCGGCGGCGGAGCCCGAGGACGAGCCGCCGGTGATCCGCTCGGGATCCCAGGGATTACGGCACCGACCGTAGTGCGGATTGTCACCGGTACCGCCGGCGGCGAACTCGTCGAGGTTCAGCGTGCCTACGCAGACCGCCCCGGCAGACTCGAGCCGGCGCACGACGGTCGCGGTGCGGCGACCCACGATCCCGGAGTACACGATCCCTCCCGCGGACGTCGATCGGCCGGGCCGCTCGAACAGGTCCTTGATCGCGAGCGGTACGCCGTGCAGCGATCCGCGGATCCGCCCGCCCGCCCGTTCGCGATCCAGTTCGCGGGCCCGCTCGAGCGCCTGCCGGGCGTCGACCCGCACGAAGCAGCGCAGCACCGCGTCGAGCGTGGCGATGCGCTCGAGCGCGGCATGGGTCGCAGCCTCGGACGACACCTGCCCGGCGAGGATCGCCTCGACCTCGTCCGGCGGATCGTCGGCCGCGGCCCGCACGACCGGACTCGATGCGCCGGCGCGGGGACCGGCTGCGTGGGGATCGACCCTGCCGGCATCGGTCGCCGCCGGCCATGCACGCAGCAGCTCGGTCGCGAAGTCGTCCTCGGTCCCGGTCTCGAATCGGTCCGCCGCATCCGTGCACGCAGAGGACAACGCGGCGATCTCCGCGGCCAGCTCGATCGCCCGCGACCGGTCGATGCGCAGGCCGGGAAGCTCAGCAGCCGCGCGCAGGATCGTGTCCACGGAGTCCGGCCGTTCGTTCATCCGCGCTCTCCACGTGGGTTCGCGGCATCATAGCCGGCACGGCGGCGATCGGCCCGCCCCGGGAGGAGGCGCGATGCACGACCTGTCGGATCTGGACCTGCCGCAACCGGGCGGTCCCCCGGTGCTGGGCTGGGGCAGCGATCTCGTCGCCGAGATGCTGCGACGCACCGGCATCGAATACGTTGCGCTCAATCCCGGTGCCAGCCTGCGCGGGCTGCACGACAGCCTGGTCAACTATCTGGGCAATCGTGCGCCGCAGCTGCTGCTGTGCCTGCACGAGGATTCGGCGACCGCGATCGCGCACGGCTACGCGAAGGCCTGTGACCGACCGATGGCGGTCGCGCTCCACGCCAACGTCGGCCTGATGCACGGGCTGCTCGGGATCTGGAACGCCTGGTGCGATCGGGTGCCGATGCTGGTGCTCGGTGCCAACGGACCGGTCGATGCGATGCGACGTCGACCGTGGATGGACTGGATGCACACGACCAAAGACCAGGGCGCACTGGCGCGGCACAGCGTGAAGTGGGACGACGAGCCCCGCTCGCCGGGCGCACTCGTCGAGAGCCTTGCACGAGCTGACGCCGTGATGCGCGAGCGGCCGTGCGGACCGGTCCATGTCTGTCTGGACGCCGGCCTGCAGGAGCAGGCGCTCGACCAGCCGGTCGCACTGCCCGACCTGAGCCGTCACCGCGCCGCCGAGCCGGCAGCGGCCGATCCGGAGACGGTCGAGCGAGCCGCTGCGATGCTCGCCGGCGCACGCCGGCCGGTGCTGATGGTCGGTCGGACCACGCGCTCGCGCTCGGCGTGGGACGCCCGGGTGCGGCTCGCCGAGACGCTGGGTGCACGGGTGATCACCGACCTGAAATCCCCCGCGGCCTTCCCGACCACGCACCCGCTGCACGTGACCGGCCTCACCCTGAGGATCTCCGCGGCGGCACTGGCCGCGGTACGCGACGCGGACGTCGTGCTGCGACTGGACTGGGTCGATCCGGGCGGGTTCTTCGCCGCGCTCGGCGGCCCCCCGCAGGCCCGGGTCATCGACTGCACGCTCGATCCGCACTTGCACCACGGCGCCTCGGCGGAACACCATGGCCTGTCGCCGATCGACCTGCCGGTGCGTGCCGAACCGGATCGGTTCGTTGCGCAGCTGATGGGCGCACTCGGGCTGAAGGCACACCGACCGCAGGCGCACCCCGCGACGCGGGTCGAGGTCGGCGTCGCGTCGGCGGCCGTCCCGTCGACCGCGGCGCCGGATTCGGACGCGGCGATCGATCCGACCGACGTCGCCCGCGCCCTCGCCGGGCTTCGTCGCAGCCGTCCGCTCACGTTGGCGCGCGTGCCGATCGCCTGGGACGGCGACGCCTATCCGTTCGAGGACCCGCTCGACTACCTCGGGTACGACGGCGGCGGCGGCCTGAGCTCGGGACCGGGCAACACGGTCGGCGCCGCGCTGGCGCTCTCGGGGACCGGCCGCACGGTCGTCGGCGTGCTCGGCGACGGTGACTTCATGCAAGGGGCGAGTGCACTGTGGACCGCGGCCCGCTACCGGATCCCCGCGCTGTTCGTGATCTCGAACAACCGCTCGAACTTTACCGACGTCGGACATCAGGCGCTGATGGCACGCCAGCGGGACCGGCCGGAATCGAACCGCTGGATCGGCCAGAACATCGACGACCCGGCGATCGACTTCGCGGGGCTCGCGCGAGCCCAGGGCGTCGAGGCGATCGGCCCGGTCGGACGCCGCGAGGATCTCGACGCCGCGCTGCGCGACGCCGCCGCGATCACCGACTCGGGTCGCCCGGCCCTCGTGGACCTGGTGGTGGCGCGACGCTGAGCTGACCGGTCATCGATCGGTCGCCAGCCCCGCGGGGCAGGGTCACGCCGATCATCGTATCGCGGGTGACCAGCTCGGCGAGCTCGGCCTCGGTGCAGGTGTCCGTGCCCGGTGGCCGCCGCGGCAGCACCAGGTAGCGCAGGTCCGCGGTGCTGTCGACCACGCGGATCTCGACCCCGGCGGGCAGCTCGGTACCGAACTCCGCGAGCACCGCTCGAGGCTCGCGCACGACGCGCGAGCGGTATTCGGCGTTCTTGTACCAGGACGGAGGCACGCCCAGGACGGCCCGCGGATAGCAGGAGCACAACGTGCAGCACACGACGTGGTGCCGGGCCGCGGTGTTCTCCAGCACACGCAACTCGGGCGTGCCGGACAGGTCGAGGCCGGTGAGCGTTCCGATCGCCGACTTCGCGTCGGCCAGCAGCCAGTCGCGGTAGGTCGGATCGATCCATGCACGTGCGACCACCCGTGCGCCCTCGGCGGGCGTGCGCGATTCGGTGACCTCGATCTGCCGCCGGATCGACTCGGCGTCGATCACGCCCTTGTCGATCAGCAGCTCGCGCAGCGCCCGCTCGAGTCGCAGCGACTCGGGGCTCACCGCGGACCCCTCTCCGATCGGCTCGTGATCGTGATCGTGATCGTGATCGTGATCGTGGTCGTGGTCGTCCTCGCGAGTGCGCTCGGGTGCTCGATCGCGGCGGTGATCGGGGTCGGGGGAGTGGCCACGATCATCGGCGCGGCCGTGCCGTTCGGATCCCATCAGTCGTCCTCGACGTTCAGCCAGTGCTCGTACAGATCCGCGGCGATCACGACGCCCGCCTCGCCGGGCGTCCACAACTCGGCGTGCTCGAACTCCACCTGGTACAGGTTGCGCAGGGCGCCGGGCCGGTGGTAGGCGAGGGTCTCGGGATCGCCGAACGCACCCAGATGGGCGACGACCCGGCCGAGCCGGCCCCGCAGATACCGGGGGGTCCGACAATGGTGTTCCACCGCGCGCGCGTCCACGCGCACGCGGGTCCCGGGACGCAGGCGCACCGGGGGCGTCATCGGCGCTCCCCGGGCGGCGGTACCCCGGCGGACGGCTCCCCGGCCCGCGGGGTGGAGCGCCCGTTGGCCTGCGCAGCGACCCGCGAGCGCAGTTCGTCCTCGCCGATCACCCCCTGCTCCACCAGCAGCACGGCCATCGCGCGCAACCAGCGCTCGTAGTAGCCCAGCCCCCGGTAGGTGTCCGCCGGCAGGCTCTCGATCGCGCGGCGCAGCGCGTCGACGGTGAACACCGCCCGGTCCGGCGCGCACAGCAGGCGCTGCATTGCGTCTACCCGCTGCTCGAAGAGCGTGCGCTCGGGCTCGGACCGATCGACCGGTCCGGCCGGATCGCCGCCCATGTCATGCGCCGCGGAACTCATCAGCGCCGCTGACCGCCCGCACCGGGCGGTTCACTGCCAGCGCCCGGCATCACCGCGGCACGTTGAGGAACGCAACGTCGCGCTCGATCGCAGCCCGACGCTGCGCATCCGGCAGATGCCGGTGACGCAGATAGACTTCGGCGACCGTACGGGACGTCCGCAGGATCAGCTCGCGGTCGTCGCCCGCAGTGCGCGGGATGCGCACGATCGTGTCCCCCGCGTAGGTCGGGATCGGCCCCTCGGTGCCCGGCTCGGGCCGTACGGGCTCGACGCCCTGCTGCAGCGCCCGAATCGCCTTGCGCAGCGCGCCGCGCAGCAGCCGGATGCCGACGTCGGTCGTGCCGAGCACCTCCCTCGGGTGGCTGTTGATCGGCCCCTGGCTGACCCACGCGTCCCAATCTCCCGGCTGCGCCTGACGCGTCTCGTAGGCGCGCTCGGCGCTCTGGCCGTAGAAATCGACGCTGCCCCAGCCGATCTGATCTCGACGCGCCCGACCTTCGGGGTCGTCCAGCTGGTTCAGGTTGCGCCAGGCGATCACGTAGGTGTTGGTATCGTCGATCGGTACCACCCAGCGGGTGAGGCTGGGCCGGCCGAAGGCGCGCAGCACCTCGCCGCGTTCGAAGAGCGCGCCGTTCTGCGAGAAATTCGGCAGCAGATGGTCGTGGATGCGAATCCAGACGTTGTCCCCGCTGCGGCGGGCGTTGGTGTACCAGAACCCGCCGTCGCGCTCGTGGAAGTCGGCGACCGGCAGCTCGCCCCAGATGTTCTCGAACTGCACGCCGGTCATGCGGGTGTGCAGGAACGGCGTGTGGTACGGGTCCATCGAATTCTCGCTCACCTGCAGCCAGTTGCAGGGCGAGTGGATCTGCCACGGCACCATCTCGTTGTCCGGCAGGTCCATCACGTCCAGGTGCGGGAACGCGGGCTTGAGCGCCGGCGGACCCAGGTAGGCGAAGATCAGGCCCCGGAACTCGACCACCGGGTAGGCGCCGTGCACGACGCGGTCCTTGAGCACGCTGTCGCGCGGCTCGCCGGGGGTCTCGAGCAGCCGACCATCGACGCCGAACCGCCAGCCGTGATACGCGCAGCGGATACCCTCGTCGGCCGGCACGCCGAACTCGAGCGACATGCCCCGATGCGAGCAGTGCTTGTGCACCAGCCCGTAGCGGCCCGCGCCGTCACGGAACAGCACCAGGTCCTCCCCGAGCACCCGCACCGCGAGCGGCGCGGCGCCGACCCGCTCGGTCATCATGATGGGATGCCAGAACCGGCGCAGGTACTCGCCGCAGGGCGAGCCCGGCCCGACCCGGGACAGCTCGTCGTCGACCGGGCGGTCCTTCGGCTTGAAATAGCCGCCGAAGGGCTGGTGGGCGGTCTTCTGCATCTCACTCACGAACGATCTCCAAGAAGCGAAGTGCGCGGGCTCGGCCCGGCCATGACCCGGGCCCGAGGCCCCGGTCGCGAACTGGGGAGCCGCGTGGCGACGTCCCGGCGCGACACCGGACGGACGCGCAGCCAGCGCACAGATGTACCGCAGACCCACTCGGACCGGAAGCACGCGCCCGGCCCGCAGCCCCGTTTTCCGGACACGGTGACCGCGAACCGATTCCGGATCCTGCACCACCGACACCTAGCCGGTGCGCGCCCGGGATCGCGGACCGGCGGACCGGCGGCCGGCGCGGACGAGAACGCGGGCATCGTGCGCACCGCAGGGTACGCCAACGACGGGCCCGCGTTCACGCCGCCGATGCCGGCGCGGGCCACCGCGCCATCACCTCGGCCGAGACCCAGGTCGCGTGAAAACCATGCGGCACGCGCCGCGGCAGCGGAATCCGGACCGCCGGCCCGTGCGCGAGCAGCGGTCCGCGGGCGTCGAACACTTGGATCTCCGAGCGCCGTCGAGGCGCGTTCCACGCGATCGTCACCAACCAGCCGTCGTCCTCGTCGCGCGCACCGTCGCGTGGCGCGAACCCCGGCTCGTTGTAGAACCAGCCCGGGCCCTCACTGAACGCGACATAGCCCCCGGTGCACAGATCGTACTTGACCAGACCGGGGAAGCGCGGCGCCTCGCGGCCGCCCGGCGGGAACACGACGTGATAGGACCACCGGGTGCGCCGGCCCTGCCAAGCGGCGTTGATCACGGGGAACTCGCTGTTCAGCACGTCGTCGACCACCCGCTCTCGGGTGCGGCCGGTGGCCAGGTCGAAGCGCCACTCGTGCACCGTGAAGTCGCGCTGGCGCCAGTGGATCGTGCGCTCGAGACGGCGCGCGTCGATCGCACCGTCGTCGGTGCGGTGCAGCCGATACGGCGTGCCGACCATCACCACCTCGGACCCCTCCTCCCACGCGTTGACCACGTGGAGCATGTACGCGGGTGCGGCCTCGAACCACCGTACCTCGCTCGACGCGCCGTAGCGCGGCACGAGCGCGAATCGGCTCGGCTGATCGGCGTGGAACGAGATCTTGTAGCGGCCCGCGGCCCGCGCGGCCTCGTCCAGACGCAGCGGAAAGTCGTGCAGCACGGTCCAGTGCGGCGTGACCGCCATGTCGTGCGGCAGCGGCGGATGCTCGATCGGCACCTCGATCGCATGCCGGACCCGATGGTCCGGACCGATCACGCCACAGCGCAGGTACGGAGGCTCGGCGCCGTAGTCGAAGAACAGCAGCTCGCCGGTCTGCTCGTCCGGCCGGGCGTGCGCCGAGATCCGCGAGGTCGGCCCGCCGTGGTCCACCGCACCGAGGGTCTCGAGCGTGATCGGGTCCACTGCGTACGGCAATCCCGCGCGGTACCAGGTCGTGATCAGGCGTCCGGCGTGATACTTCACGTCGGTGTTGCTGGTGTTCTTCAGCGGCTCGTCGGGCCGGTCGGCACGCGGGGGTTCCTTCAGGCCGGTCCACAGAGCGCGGCCGGCCCGCCGCTCCTCGTCCAGACCGCGCGTGCGGATCCAACGGTTGCGATAGGACACGCGGCCCCGATCGAATCGCACCGCGTGAAGCATCCCGTCGCCGTCGTACGCGTGGTACCGCCAGTGGGGCGCGTGGAACGCGTTCGGACCGTTGCGCACGTACAGGCCGTTGAGGT
>JBIKMO010000220.1:0-7570 GCA_044359175.1 Burkholderiaceae bacterium
CTCACGATGATCGCGGTGCCGATGCGCACCGGCACCGCACCGCCGGCCCGCTTCATCGGCGCGATCGACGTCCGCCATGGCTTGAAGCCGGCCCGCTGCGGCGCCGCGGTCCGGGCGTTGAAGACCGTCGCCGAGCGGCTGGGCTGGCCTGGCTGAGTCTCGCTCGGCGCGAGCCGAGGCGCCGAGCGCGCGATGCGCGCATCCGCACGACGCGGCCGTCGCTGACGCGGTCAGCGCGGGTCGATCGGCCGCCGTGGTCCCTCGTGCGTCTCGATCGCCTCGGCGGCATCGAACAGCAGATCCTCCCGCCAGCGGCTCGCCACCAGCTGCACGCCCATCGGCAGGTCGCCGTCCATGCCCACCGGCACCGCGAGCCCCGGCAGCCCCAGCACCGGCAGCGTCAGTTGGAACCACAGCGCATCCAGCATCCGCTGCGCGCCCGCCCGACCCTGCACGTCGACACCCGCCGGGATCGGGCGTTCGACCGATGCGGGCATCACGACGATCGGATGCTCTTCCAGGAAGTGCAGCCAGCGGGTGAGCAGGTCGTCGCGCTCGACATAGGCCTTCATGTAGCCGGCCAGATCGCGCGGCGGTCGCAGCGCCCACCAGTGGCCGAGGAACTCGGCGATGCCGGGGTCGCCCGACTGCTCGAGTCGCGGTCCGAGGAAAGCCTGCTGCTCGGTCGTGCCGATCGCGTGCCACAGCTCGCTGGTCGCGCGCAGGTCGGGCGGGTCGATCGCGTCGACCCGGTAGCCTGCCGATTCCAGGTGGCGGCCGGCGGTTCGCACCGCGTTCCAGCAGGATTCGGCGACCGCGGGTCCGCCCTGCGCGCGCAGCACCAGCGCGACCCGGATCGGCCGCCGCGGCGGCGCCAGCCGCAGCGGCACCGGAGTCCATCGGTTGTCCCGAAGGTCGCGGCGCATGGCCATGACCTCGAACCCCAGCCGCAGATCGCGCACCGTGCGGGCGAGCGGCCCATCGACCGCCATCAGCTGCGAGGACATCGGCCGCCCGCCGGCGAGCGTGTCGTTGGTCCGCGCGACGCGACCCGGGCTCGGGCGCAGACCGAGCACGCCGTTGCAGAACGCGGGCCAGCGGATCGATCCGCCGATGTCGTTGCCGTGGGCGATCGTGCCGATCCCGGTGGCCGTGGCGGCACCCGCACCGCCGCTCGAGCCGCCGGGCGTGGCGCCGCGGTGCCACGGGTTGAGGGTCGCGCCATGGAGCGCGTTGTCGGTGTGGCCGCGCATGGAGAACGCCGGCGTGTTGGTCCGTCCGATGATCACCGCGCCGGCCTCGCGCAGCGCGGCGACCACCGGGGAGTCGGTCGGTGCAATCAGTGCCCGCATCGCCGGCACGCCGTTGTCGGTCGGTACCCCGCGCTGGTCGACGTTGCACTTGGTGGTGACCGGCACGCCGGCGAGCGGGCCCAGCGCTTCGCCGCGCGCGCGGGCGGCGTCGACCGCGTCCGCGGCCGCGCGCGCCTCGGCGTCGAGGGCGAGCGTGATCGCGTTGATCGTCGGATTGACCGCGTGCAGACGGGCCAGCGCCGAGTCGACCGCCTCGCGGGCGGACAGGCGGCCGTGCCGGATCAGTGTGGCCTGTTCGATGGCATCCAGCCGCCAGGGTTCGCCGGGGGTCGGGGTCATGGTCGGTCGTGAGCATCGGCGCACAGGGCGATGGAACGAGCGTAGCCGACGCGGGCGCGCAAGGGAACGCGCTCGGCGTCGCCACCGCCCGAAACCGGAGCGACGAGCGCAGAGCCGACAACCGGTTTGACGCGCAGCCCGGCATCGCGGACACTCGGTGCTTTAGAAGGAAAGTTTTTTCGCTAGTGAACTGCTCTCGCGCGACCGCGGGTCATCCGCAGTCGTGGACGGCAGGCGACTGCGAGCGCTGGCGTCAGCCCGACTGCGGCGGCTCGAGGAAACCGCGATGATCCAAACCGTCCGCCGACTCGCTGCCGTCGGCTGTGCGCTGGCCGCCAGCGCTGCGCTCGCCCAGCCCGCGCAGACCATCTACGTCGGGGGCGAGATCCTGACGATGAGCGGGCCGAAGCCGGCCTACGCGCAGGCGCTCGCGGTGCGCGAGGGCCGCATCGTCGCGGTCGGCCCGCGCGCGTCGGTGATGCGGCTGCGCGGCGAGGACACGCGCGTGGTCGACCTGCAGGGGCGAACGTTGCTGCCGGGGTTCATCGACGGGCACGGTCACCTCGGTCTCGCGATCCAGTGGCAGCAGTACGCCTGGCTGCGCACCCCGGAGATCGACTCGATCCCGGCATTGCTCGACGCGTTGCGCGCGCACGCGCGGCGAATGGGCCTCGGGCCCGGCGACTGGATCGTTGGCAACGGCTACGATCCCAGCCTGCTGAAGGAGAAACGCCACCCGACCGCAGCCGAGCTGGACACGGTGTCCGCCGAGTCGCCGGTGTTCCTGATCCACGCATCGGGCCATGCCGGCGTGGTCAACCGGGTGCTGCTCGAGCGGCACCGGATCACCGCCGACACGCCGGATCCGGAGGGCGGTGCGATCGGGCGTATCGCCGGCTCGCGCGAGCCCAACGGGCTGCTCGAGGAGGTCCCCCACATCGCGGTGCTGCGCAGCATGCCGGCGCTCACGCCGCAGACCGCGCCGCGCTACGTGAAGTCGGCGCTCGAGGAGGTGGCGAGCGCGGGGATCACGACCGTGCGCGAGGACTTCGCGTCGGCCGAGGAACTGGCGCTGCTCACCGGCGCCGCGCGTGCCGGTCAGCTGAGCCTGGACGTGATCGTCCACGCGGTCGACGCCTTCGGTAGCCAGCTGATGGCGCTCGCGCGATCCCCGTTCGACGTGCCGATCCAGGAGATCGTCGGCGCGAAGACGCCGGTCAGCGGCGGCGCCGAGCGCGCGATGCGCGAGGCCCCGGAATTCACGCGGGGCTACGTGAACCGCATGCGCCTCGCCGGCGTCAAGTTCCACGCCGACGGCGCGCCGACCGCAGGCACCGGCTACCTGCTGCAGCCCTACACCGCACGGTTCCCCGGCAAGGACGCGAACTATGCCGGCATCCCGACGCTGACCGCGGCGCAGTGGGACGCGATCGTCGACACCTGGTACCCGAGCCGGTTCCAGATGCTGGTGCACGCCAACGGCGATGCCGCGATCCAGCAGATGATCGATGCGATCGGGCGCGCGAGGCGCAAGCACGGCACGGGCGACAAGCGACCGGTGATGATCCACGCCGCGATGGCCTCCGAGGCCCAGATGCGCCGGATGCGCGACTACGGGATCGTGCCGTCGTTCTATGCGTCGATGGTCTCGGTGGCCGCGCAGGTCTACGAGGTCAACATCGGTGTCCGGGCTCAGACCATGCAGCCCGCGGGCTACGCGCAGCGGCTGGGCATCCCCTACACGATCCACAACGACGCTCCGCTCGTGCCCTGGGCGATCCTGCCGCTGGTCGAGGCGGCGGTGACGCGACGCAGCGATGCGAACGGTCGGGTCTACGGACCGCAACTGCGCATCACGCCTTACCAGGCGCTGCTGGCGGTGACGCGGCACGGTGCATTCCAGGCGTTCGAGGAGCGGACCAAGGGCAGCCTGACGCCGGGCAAGGTGGCCGATCTGGTCGTGCTCGAGCGCAATCCTCTGAAGGTGAGTCCCGACCAGATCCGCCACATCCGCGTGATGCAGACGATCAAGGAGGGTGTGCCGGTGTTCACGCGGTGATGGACGCAGACGGCGCCGGTGCGGCCGCCGCCGCTCGTCCCGCGCAGACCGTCCCCGTGGGCGGGGACATCCTGACCATGAAGGGTTTGCAGCCGGTCTGCGCGCCGGCGCTCACGGTCCGTGACGGCCGGATCGTCGCGGTCGCCACGATCGCCGCCGTGCGATCGATTGCGCGCCACGCAGTGCGGTTCGACGCGGTGCTCGACGGCCGGCGCCCGTCCACGCCGACCGGGCTGCCGGGCGACTGCGCGCCGGGGTCTACGTTGGACGCCACACGATCCAGGGCATCAAGATCGCGATCGACGGCTCGCTGCAGGGACGGACCGCGTACCTGTCGGCGCCCGACCGGACCCCGCCGTCCGGGCAGCCGCCGACGTACCTGAAGGTCGTACGCATCATCGAGGAAGGCCGTGTCATCTGGACGCGTGGCGACTGAACTCGTGCGGCCCCGCGGCTCAGGGCCGTGGCGCGGTGTCCGGCTCACGCTCGCCGGTGCGCTGCTGCTCGCCTCGGCCACCGCGTTCGCGTGCGCGGTGTGCGCGCCGGGCGTGCCGCTGACCGTCGCGCAGCGGATGATCGACGCCGAGCAGGCGGTGCTCGCGGTGCCGAGCGCCACCGACCCGTCGGCATGGGAGGTGCTGACCACGATCAAGGGCGACCCGGCGGCCGGGCCGCCCGGGATCACGGGTCGAGTGCCGCCCGCGGCATCCGCGGCGCCGACGCTGTGGGTGCGCGACCGGCTGTCGCGGACCTGGACCGCGGTCGGCACGGTCTCGGCCAGCCGTGCCGAGTGGCTGCGCTCGCTCGGCGGATTGCAGCGCACGGCGCAGATGACGCCCGAGGCGTGGCGCGCGCGGGTGAGCGCGTTCCTGCCGCTGCTCGAGGACCCGGAGCCGCTGGTCGCGCAGACCGCCTACGGCGAGATCGCGCGGGCGCCGTACGCGGCGATGCGGGCGAACCGCGAACGGCTCGACCCGGTGCGGCTGTCCGCCTGGACGCAGGACGCGGCGCTCGCCGCCCGCCGCCCGCTGTACTTGCTGCTGCTCGGGCTGTCCGGAGGGCCGGCCGACGCGGGCCGGATCGCCCGGGAGCTCGCGGTACGCCGGCCGTCGGCCGACCCGTACGACCTTGCGGCGCTGATCGCCGCCGACCTCGAGCTGCGCGGCGCCTCCCGGTTGCCGGCGATCGAGCGGGCCTGGTTGCTCGATCCGGCGCGCCCGCCGGCCGACGTCCGGGCGGCGATCGTCGCGCTGTCCGTGCACGGCGAGGAGGGGGGGGCGGTGTCTCGGGCTGCGGTCGGCGACGTCTTCGTGCGGTTTGCCAAGCGGCGACGTGTGCACGCCGGGTGGGTCGCTCAGGATCTCGCCTCCTGGCAGCGATGGGAGGCGACGCCGGTCTTCGCCGCGCTGGCCGACGCGCCGGACCTGCCGATCCCCTCGCGCGTCGCGATGCTGGGCTACCTGCGCGAGAGTCCGCACCCCGAGGCCCGGGGGGCGCTCGAGCGCGCGCTGCGGGCACAGCGCTGAGTGCCGCGCGGAACCGCGGGCCGGTGTCGGATTCGCTGGCGCGATGCGAGGCGGCGGCGGGCCTGACCGGAACGCCATGACGACGAAGGAGGTGGGGATGGACGAGCCGACGGCAGCTCAGACCGACCGACGGTCGGCGGACCGACGACCGCGACCGCTTCCGGGCCGCCGGGCGCGGCTCGCCTGCGCGGTCGCCGCGTGCTGGCAGCTTGCGACGGCGCACGCCTCCCCGCCGCTCGAGGAGATCGAGGCGCTGCGCGCGCGCATCGCCGAACAGCGCGAGCGGCTCGATGCGCAGCAGCGGATGCTGAATGAGCAGAAGGAACGACTCGACGCACAGGAACGGACGCTTCGCGAGCTGGCCGCGCGTGCTTCGGCGCCGGCGGCAGCCGAGCCGGTGCGGCCGCGCTTCGAGGGCACTCGGGTCACGCTGGGCGGCGGGCTGCGCACCACGGTGACCACCACCTCGGCCCGCATGCAGCCCGACGCAACGCCGTTCCTGGTGTACCCGCCGCTGCCCGGGGTGCGTCAGGGCACGACCAAGATCGACGCTCGGCTGTCCTCGATCCACATCGGCGTCGAGGGGGCCGAGATCGGTGGCCTGCGGTTGGGCGGCGCGGTGTTCGCGTACCTGTTCGACGGTGACCTGTTCTCCGGACAGTACGGGTTCTATCCGGGCGTCGCACTGGTCGAGGCGAGCAACGCCGAATGGCGCTTCGCGGCCGGATTGCAGATGGACGTGTTCAGCCCGCGGATCCCGACGATGGTCGACCGCATGTCGGCGTTCGCCGGCTCGGGCAACCCGGGCAACTCGTTCAAGCCACAGCTGCGCGTCGAGCGGTTCATCGGCGCCGGCGGGTCACACCGCATCGCACTGCAGGCCGCGCTCGCCGACGCGCTGCCGTCCAACATCCGACCGCCGTCGCTGGCCTCGACCGAGAACACCGGCGTGCCCAACG
This sequence comes from Burkholderiaceae bacterium, assembly GCA_044359175.1. Lineage (GTDB taxonomy): Bacteria > Pseudomonadota > Gammaproteobacteria > Burkholderiales > Burkholderiaceae_E > UBA4615. Next base: position 6,197 of record JBIKMO010000220.1, read on the forward strand.
TCGAGGCACGTATCGCGTGGACGGGCGGCGCGCCGTACGACGCGGGTGCGTGGGTGCCCTGGCCCGCGTGGGAGGTCGGTGTGTCCGGCGCCACCGGACGCTTCCGCACGTTCGATACCGGCGGTGCGTTCGAGCCGTTCGACACGCGCCTGTACGGCATCGCGCTGGAGGGCGGGCTGCGACTGGGGCGCCGGCTCGGCCTGCAGGGCGAGCTGTACGCCGGCCGTGCACTCGGCCCGTACCTCGGGACGATCTTCCAGACCATCGGCCCGACGCGACGGGCGATCGGTAGCCGGGGCGGCTGGGGCGAGGCCGCGTGGTGGTGGACGCCGACACTGCACTCGCACGCCGGCTACGGCATCGATCGAGCTGACGCGACCGACCTGGCGGGTAGCGGGATCGCGAGCAACCGGACCGCGTTCCTCAACCTGTTCTGGGACCCGAGTCCGCGGACCACGCTCGCGCTCGAGGGCACGTACCGGCGCACCGTCTATGCGGGCGGCAGCGACGCCGACGGGTTCGCACTGATGCTTTCATCGGAGCTGCGGTTCTAGCCATCGCCGGTGCGAACCGCATCAGCTCAGAAATTGTTTTTTCTTGACCGCTCTCGCAAGGCGACGCAACATGTCTGTTCGTTGGAATTGACGTTTCCAATGACGGAACTCGCTGAAATCCCGAGTCGACGGAGACCCGATGAGACCGCCCGTGCCCCCGAGTCGCCCGTTCACCGGGCCCCACGCCTGGACGCGCGCGACGATCGAGGCCGACCCGAGCGTGCTCGCCGTGCTGCCGCCCGAAGCGGTCGCCGACCTGGAGGCCGCACTCGCGCACCTGCGGGCCGCCGGTCGGACGATCGACACGGTCGCGCCGCAGGACTTCGCCTTTCCGGCTCTGGGCCCCTGGCTGCGCCGCTACGTCCGTGACCCGCTCGCCGAGGGCCGAGGCTTCGGGATGATCCGCGGCGTTCCGATCGGCCGCTGCAGCGACGAGGAAGCCGGCATGCTGTTCTGGGGGATGGGCACGCACATGGGGCTGCCGGTGTCGCAGAACGCGCACGGGCACCGGCTCGGTCACGTCTACGACCAGGGGCTGGATTACGAGACCCTCAACGTGCGGGGCTACCAGACCCGTCATCAGCTCAACTACCACACCGACTCGAGCGACCTGGTCGGCCTGATGTGTCTGCGCAAGGCGAGGGTCGGCGGGCTGTCGGCGGTCTCGTGCGCGCATTCGGTGTTCAACACCCTGCTCGAGGAGTGCCCGGAGCACCTGCCGATCCTCTTTCGCGGATTCGAGTACGACCGTCGCGGCGAGGCTGCACCGTTCCAGGCGGAGATCAGCGCTCCGCGCCCGGTGTTTGCAGTGCGCGACGGA
>JBIKMO010000221.1:0-7545 GCA_044359175.1 Burkholderiaceae bacterium
TCGTCGCCGGCACCGTGCTCTTCTGCGGCAGCCTGTACGCCCTCGCGCTGACCGGGGCGCGCGGTCTGGGCGCGGTGGCCCCGATCGGCGGGTTGGCGTTCGTCGCGGGCTGGGCATGTCTGGCCTGGGCGGCGGTACGGGGTCGCTGAGGGTCCCGGGCGTGCACCCTGCGCCGGGACGGGCCGACCGTCCGTCGGCTGTGGCGGGCCCAGGCGGGCCCGCGGCGCGCGCGATGGCGGACACTGCGCTGCGTCGCGGCCGCCGGGCCGCCCCAGGAGTGCCCCGATGACCGCTTCCGTGTTCACCGCCGTGGTTCCCGCCAGTGCCGTCGCCGCATCGACGCTCCGTACTCGCCCGCCGTCCGGCTCGACCGCGTTCGAGAAGACCACCGCGCAGAAAGCGGTCGAATTCATGAGTCAGCTCGCCGGCTTCGCGCCGCTGAGGTCGGCCCATTCGTTGGAGGTGGAGGCCGTGCGCAACCTCGCCTACGGCCACCTGGTCGGCGCGCTGCACCCGCAGGCCGATCCGTCGAGCCCGCCCGAGCTGGTCGAGATGCTGCGCGTGCGCTGGTCGGGCTCGGGGGTCGAGTCGATCGAGCACTTCAGCGAGCTGCTCACGGTGGCGATCGTGCAGTCGGCGCGTCACGAGGAGACGATCGGCGAGGTCGACGATGCGCGCGCGCGCGCTCGCGCGCTCGCCGCGCACTTCCGCAGCACCTACGGCGTGTCCGACTTCGCGCTGTACTGACCGGCGCCGCCGCCGGCCACGCCGGCCTGCACGGCGGGCGGCGGCTATCATCGGGCATCCGTGCACCGCAAGGATGCCGCCCGATGTTCTACGAGCCCGGCCGCACGCCCCATGGCCTGCCGCACGACCCCTTCAAGGCCTGCGTGGTGCCCCGGCCGATCGGCTGGATCGCCACGGTCGATCGGCTCGGTCGCGCGAACCTGGCGCCCTACAGCCAGTTCAACAACGTCACGTTCGATCCCCCGATCGTGATGTTCGCGGCCAACCAGACTGCCGCCGGCGAGCGCAAGGATTCGGTATCCAACGCCGAAGCCACCGGCGAGTTCGTCTGGAACCTGGCGACCTACGCGCTGCGCGAGGCGGTCAACGCGAGCGGTGAGCAGGTGCCGCCCGGTGTCGACGAGTTCGAGCGTGCCGGCCTCGCGAAAGCGCCGTCGCGCCTGGTGCGCCCGCCGCGGGTGGCGGCTTCGCCGATCCAGTTCGAGTGCGTGTACCTGAACACGCTGCGCTTTCCGGGCACCCCGCCGATGGGCCCGGTCGACGTGGTGTTCGGCCGCGTGGTCGGCATCCACGTCGCCGACGACGCGTTCGATGCGCAGGGGCGCATCGACGTGATGCGCATCCGCCCGATCGCGCGGATGGGCTACTACGACTACACGTCGGTGATCGAGCGCTTCGAGATGGTGATCCCCGGCAACGACCGCGCGCTGCTCGCCGGCCTGGAGGGCTCGGCCGCCAAGGTGCGCGACGCGAAGGGCGACTAGCGCGCGTCAGCCGGTCGGGCGGCGCACGATCCGCTCGGCCGGGTCGTCTGGGTTCACCGTGATCGTGAACCCGAGCTTCTCGCAGAAGCGCAGCATCGAAACGTTCTCCCCGAGCACGATGCCCTCGATGGTCGTGTAGCCGCGCACCCGGCACGCGTCGAACAGCCGCAGCATCAGCTCGCGGCCCAGGCCCGAGTGCTGCATCCAGTCGCCCACGACGATCGCGAACTCGGCGCTGGCCTCGTCCCAGGTGGGGATGATCCGCGCGACGCCGACGATCCTCGAGCCCGGTCCGCCCGGGGTGCCGCCCGACGGGTCGTGCAGCGCCACCAGCGCGAGCTCGCGGTCGTAGTCGATCTGCGTGAACCGTTCGATCATCTGCGGCGACAGCTCCTTGACCGGCATCATGAATCGCCGGTACAGGGCCTCGGGCGACAGTGCGGCGACGAACGCACGCTCGAGGTCCGCGTCCTCGGGGCGGATCGGCCGCAGTCTCACGGTCGTGCCGTTGCGCAGCCCGAGCGTCTCCTCGAGCTCGCGCGGGTACGGGTGGATCGCGAGATGACCGTACGCGCCCCGCCAGTGCGCCTTCGGCAGGTCGTCCGGCGGCGTCACGCGGATGCGCGCGTCGAGCGCGGTCGCCCGGTCCTCGTCGACCACCAGCGGGTTGACGTCCACGGTCGACAGCCACGGGCACTCGCACACCAGGGTCGAGAACCGTACGAGCGTCTGTTCGAGCCGCCCGAAGTCGATGCTCGGCACGGTGCGGTACGCGCGCAGCAGCCGCGCGAAGCGGATGCCGCCGATCAGCGCGCGTGCGAGCGTGGAATTCAGCGGCGGCAATCCGATCGTCAGGTCGTCGATCTGCTCGACCGCGACACCGCCCGCGCCGAACGCGATCACCGCGCCGAAGACCGGGTCGGTCGCCATGCCGACGTACACCTCGCGCTGGTGGCGGGTGCGAACCATCGGCTGCACGACCACGCCCGAGACGCGTGCTTCGGGCCGCAGCCGGGCGACGCTCTCCAGGATGTCCTCGGCCGCGGCGCGTGCGGCCGCCTGCGACTGCACGTTGATGCGCACGCCGCCCACGTCGGACTTGTGCACGATGTCGGGCGACAGCACCTTGAGCACGACCGGAAAACCGAGCTTCGCGGCCGCCTGCGCGGCCTGCGCTGCGGTGGTCGCGACGATCGACGGCGGCGCGTCGATCCCGAACGCCGCGAGCAGCGCCTTCGATTCGACCTCGTCGAGCAGCGTGCGCCCCTGCGCGATCGCGGCGCGGTAGATCGCCTCGGCCGCCGCGACGTCCGGCGCGAAGCCTTCGTCGATCGCCGTCGGCACCTGCCGCAGCTTCTGCTGGTGGGTCGCGAAGCCCTCGAGCAGCGCGAGCGCGTCGACCGCGTTTTCGGGCGTGAGGAAGTGGGGTATCTCCGCGGCCTCGAGTCGCGACTGGCCCTCGCGTACCGACGCGCCACCGGCGAGCACCGCGGTCACCGGCTTGTGCTGGCCGGCCGCCGCCCGCACGATCGCCTGGGCGGCCGCCTCGGCGCTCGTCGCGGTCTGCGGTACGAGCAGCATCAGCACGGCGTCCGTGCCTTCGTCGGCGAGCACTGCGCGCAGCGCCGCCTCGATGCGCGCCGGGTCGGCGTCGGTCAGCAGGTTCACCGGGTTGCGGTGCGAGCCGTGCGACGGCAGCGCGGCGTCGAGCGCGGCCACGGTCGCGTCGGACAGCGCCGCGAGCTCCAAGCGCTGGCGAGCGATCGCGTCGGTCGCGACCACGCCCGGGCCGCCGCCGTTGGACACGACCGCCACGCGCGGGCCCGCGGGCCGCTTGCGCAGCGCGAGCAGCCGCGCGACCGCGAGCAGCTGCATCGTGGTGTGCGCACGCACCGCGCCCGCGCGCGCGATCGCCGCGTCGAACACGCGGTCGCTGCCGGTCAGCACGTCCGCGTGCGAGGCGCCCGCGCCCGGCGTGGCGTCGGCATCGACGCCGTCGCGCCCGCCCGCCTTCCACACGACGACCGGCTTGACCCTCGACAGCGCCCGCAGGCTCGACAGGAAGCCGCGCGCGTCGCGCACGCCCTCGAGGTAGAGCAGCACGCCGTCGGTGCGGTGATCGTACAGGTACCAGTCGAGCAGCTCGCCGAAGTCCAGGTCGAGCGCGCCGCCGAGCGACACCACCGACGAGAACCCGATGCCGGTGGCCGCCGCCCAGTCGATCACCGACGCGGCGATCGCGCCCGACTGCGACAGCAGCGCGAGCCGGCCGGGCTTCGCCGCGGCGGGGACGAAGCCGGCCGCCAGGCCCGACGCCGGACGCATCAGCGCCATGCAGTGCGGGCCGAGCACGCGGACCCCGGCCGCGCGCGCCGCGGCGAGCAGCGCGCGCTCGCCGTCGTGCGTGCCGCCGCGGCCTGCGCCGTCCGGCGCGAACACCACGAGGAAGCGCGTGCCGCGTTCGCCGCAGTCTGCGACCACGTCGGGCAGCACGCGCGCGGGGACCGCCGCGATCGCCACCTCCGGCACGAAGTCGAGCTCGGCGGCGCGGCGTACGCAGGGGCGGCCGAATGCGGACGTGCGCTTCGGGTTGACCAGGCCGAGCGGGCCTTCGAAGCCTGCCGCGACCAGGCTCTCCAGCAGCCGCCGCCCGGTGGCGCCCTCGCGCTCTGAGGCGCCGTACAGCGCGACCGAGCGCGGGTCGAGCAGCGGGGACAGGCGGTGCCGGGTCATGCAGGCGATGGTCGCATGCGTCGATGACCGCCGTTCGGGGCGGACGGGACGGCGCCGGTCGCCCGCGGGCGCGCACTCGCCGGCTCGAGCCGTCCGCCGTCAGTCGAGCACGATCTTCGCGATCCGCCCGGTCTCGCGCACCTGCTCGAGCTCGCGCTTGAGCTGCGCGGCGAACACGTCGGCCGGCAGTCCCCGGGGCGCGAAGCCCGCCTGCGCCAGCCGCTCGCGGACCTCGGGCGTGGCGATCGCGTCGCGCAGCGCGCGCGACAGCCGCTCGGTCGCCTCGGCGGGGATGCCGGCCGGCGCGACGAAGGCGACCCAGCCGCCCGACACGACGCCGCGGACCCCCTGCTCGTCGGCGGTCGGCAGGTTCGGCAGCAGCGGGTGGCGCTCGGGCGCGGTGACCGCGAGCGCGGTGAGCCGCCCGGCGTCGACGTGCGGCTTCACGAGCCCGGGCCCCGCGAACATCACGTCGACCGAGCCGCCGATCAGGTCTTGCATCGTCTGCGCCTCGCCCTTGTACGGCACGTGCACCCAGCGCGTGCCGGTGACCGTCTGGAAGACCGCCGGCCAGATGTGCGAGGACGTGCCCACGCCCGAGCTGCCGAAGGTCACGCCGTCCGGCTTCGCGCGCGATGCCGCGAGCAGGTCGCCGAGCGTGCGCCAGCCGTGCTTCGGATTCGCGACGATCGCGAAGTACGACTCGAACCCGAGCGTGAGCAGCGTGAAGTCCGCGAGCGGGTCGTAGCCCGCTTTGGGGTCGAGCGCGGGGATGTTGACGCCCGAGGCCGACACCATCACGCCGATCGTGTGACCGTCCTTCGGCGCGCGGCGGATCGCGTCGGTACCGATCCGCGTGCCGCCGCCCGGCCGCGCGTCGACCACCATCGGCTGGCCGAGCGCCTGCGACGCGCGCTCGCAGATCGCGCGCACCATCGCGTCCACCGAGCCGCCGGCCGCGAACGGTTCGATCACCGTGATCGGCCGGCTGGGGAAGGCCTGCCCGCGTGCCGCGCCGAGCGGTGCGGCGAGCGCGGCCACGGCGATCGCGCGCAGCGCGCCGCGGCGGGCCGGGGCGGGGGCGCGGAGGTCGGTGACGGGGTCGGGGGATGTCATCGGACGGTCTCCTTCAGGAATGCGATCGTCGACTCGGTGCGCCCGGTCAGGCGTTCGGCCTCGCCGAGCTCGACGACTTCGGTGACGCGGGTGTCGTCGCGGTAGCCCAGCCGCGCGAGCCGTCCGGCCGCGCGTTGGCCGCGACCAGGACGGTCGGCGGATCCCAGCCGACGTTCTGGAACTGGCTGTAGGGCGCGAGGCTGTGCACGCCCCCGGCGCTCACGGTGGCGATCCAGCCGATCGGCCGGGGCACGCAGCAGGCCTTGAACGGGTTGTGCGGCAGCCCGCTCGTCTCGATGCCGGGGCGGAAGAACATCGCCGCGCACCTGCCTCAGCCGACGTGACGCTTCAGGAAGTCGAGCAGCACGCGGTGGTACTCGTCCGGCCGCTCGGCCCAGCCGAAGTGTCCGACGCCGGCCATCTCGTGGTACTCGCCGCGCCGCACCTGCGTGGCGATGTGCCGCAGCACCCGCGGCGGGCAGGTGATGTCGAGTTCGCCCGCGATGCACAGCACCGGTACCTCGATGCGCGGCAGCACGTCCTCGCCGAAGTACTGCGCGATGCCGGCGATCGCCTTCTGGAAGGCCTCGGTGCGCATCAGCACCACCTGCTGCAGCACGTGATCGACGACCGGTCCGCCGGCGCCCGGCCCCATCATCTCGCGCAGCAGCGCCGGCGCGTACTCGGGGATCGTGCGGCCCTGCGTGATCGGCAGCACCCGCGTGCGCAGGAACTCCTGCTGCCACTCCGGGCCGGAGTGGTTCCACGAGTGCGTGGTCGACGACAGCACCAGCGCGTCCATCCGGCCCGGGTTGGCGTCGACGTACGCCTGCGCGACCATGCCGCCCATGCTGTGGCCGAGCATCACGTTGCTGCGGCCGGCGGTGACGTCGACCAGCCGCGCGAGCACCTCGGCCGCCGAGACCATCGTGAACGACGCGGGCACCGGGCTGATGCCGTAGCCCGGCGCATCCCACGCCACCACACGGTAGCCGGCGCGGTTCAACGCGTCGGTCGTCCAGCGCCAATATTCCTTCGAGCCGTACGCACCGTGCAGCAGGAAGACGGTGACCTCGCCTTCGCCGCTCACCAGGTAGTCCGGCATCTTGCGTTCGCCCATCGTCCGTCTCCTCTTCGGCGCGCCGCGCAGGCGCGTCAGCCCGGCGGCGCCGGGTCGTCCAGCGCGCGCAGCAGCGCGTCGCCCACCGCGTCCGGCCGCTCCAGCGGCACCAGGTGCCCGGCGGCGTCGATCGCCTCGAACGCGCAGCCGGGCGCGGCCTGCGCCGCCGCGCGCATCGTCGCCGCGGGCACCACCTGGTCGCCGGCGGCCGCCACCAGCCGGCGCGGCCCGCGCCACGCGGCGAGCACCGCCTCGCGATCGGGCCGCGCGATGCACGCCGCCAGGTGCGCGAGCAGCCGCTGCGGCCCGTAGTCGTCGGCCTGCCGCTCGCGCGCGGCGCGCAGCGCCGCGTCCTCGAGCCGCGACGGATGCATGGTCAGCGGCGCCTGCAGCGCCACCAGCCGGCGGTGCGCGTCGGCGCCGCCCGCACCCACCGTGCCGATCGCCTTGCGGCGCACCTCGCGCTGCGCGTCGGTGTCGGCGCGTGGGTGGCTCGCCAGCAGCACCAGGCGCTCGATGCGCTGCGGCGCGGCCTCGAGCATCGCCATCGCGACGTAGCCGCCGAACGAGAAGCCGGCGAGCGCGAAGCGCGGCGGCGCTTGCGCGAGCAGCGCCTGCGCCAGCGCCTCGACCGTGTCGAGCGCCGGCAGCGCCGGCGCGTGCCAGCGCACCGCGCCCGGGCGCCGCGCCGCCACGTGCGCGGCGACGCCGTCCCACACCTCGGGCGAGTTGTTGAGCCCGTGCAGCGCGAGCAGTTCGGTCACGACGACCGCCTGCCTTCGCCGGCGATCCGGTCGCCCTCGACCCAGCACGCGTGCGTGCCCGCGGCCAGCCGCTCCGGCAGCACGACGGTGGCGAGCGGCCCGCGCGCGATGTCGGAGGCGTCGAACACCAGGCACTCGCCGCGGTCGGCGCGCAGGTCGGCGACGATCGTGATGAGGTAGCCGTCGTCCTCGGCGGTGGCGCCCACGCGCCGCGCCACCTGCGGCTCGCTGCCGAAGCGGCCCTCGCCGTACTCGTAGCGCTGCGTCGCGCCGGTGAGCAGGTCGTAGCGCTTGAGCCCGG
>JBIKMO010000222.1:0-7507 GCA_044359175.1 Burkholderiaceae bacterium
TCCGGCCCCGGCGCTTGGACGGTGCCGAGCCGGCTGCGTCCAATGGCGCGGTCTGCATGCTGCGCGGTTGACGCCTGTGAAGCTCATCCGAGTCCCGGTCTCCGACCTCCGCGAGGGTCAGTACGTGCACTCGCTGTGCGGATCGTGGCTGAACCACGACTTCTGGCGGACGGCGTTCAAGATCGACGGCCCGGACACGCTGCGGCGGCTGCGCGAGAGCCAGGTCACCGAGGTGATGGTCGACCTCGATCGCTGCGACGCGCCCGCCGCCGCCGCGCCCGGACATCATCCCGACGCGCCCGTGCCCGCCCGTGCGGCCGAGGCCGTCGCGCAGGACCCGGGCGACGTCGCGGTGACCGACCGGCCGGCCGCGGCCGCGGGCGCCTGCGCGACCCGCCCCGGTGCGCGCGCCGCGGCACCGGCCCGCGCCGCCCCGAGTGCCCGCACCGATCCTGCCCCGAGCACCGGCGCCCCGGCGGCTGGTGCCCAGCCCGCCGCGCCTGCGGGTGCCCGTCGCCGCGATCCACGGCTCCCCGAGCCCGGCGGCTACGAGCGCGCGCGGGTCGCGGTCGACCGGGCGCACGCCGCGGTCGGCTCGATCTTCAGCGAGGCGGGCCGCAGCGGGCGCGTCGACCGCGACACCGTCCGGGGCGCCGCAGCGCTGCTGCGCAGCGCGATCGACCGCGACCCCGGCGCGATGCTCACCCTGGTCCGCCTCAAGACCGTCGACCAGTACACCACGATGCACTCGATCGCGGTCGGCACGCTGATGCACCGGCTCGGCGTGACGCTCGGGCTGGACGCCGACCACCTCGAGCGCTGCCTGGCCTCCGGGCTGCTGCACGACATCGGCAAGCTCGCCGTGCCGGTCGAGGTGCTGATGAAGCCCAGCAAGCTGAGCCCGGAGGAGTTCGACATGATCCGCCGGCACCCGGAGGCCGGCCACCGGATCCTGCGCGAGGCCGGCGGGGTCGACCAGACCACGCTGGACGTGTGCCGCCATCACCACGAGCGGATCGACGGCTCGGGCTACCCGGACCGGCTGTCGGGCGACGCGGTGTCGATGTTCGCGCGGATGGGGGCGATCTGCGACGTCTACGACGCGGTCACCTCCGATCGGCCGTACAAGAAGGGCTGGGCGCCCGCCGAGGCGATGCGGCGGATGGCGGCGATGCGTGCCGGCCACTTCGACGAGACACTGTTCCGTGCGTTCGTGCGGCTGATCGGCGCCTGGCCGACCGGCTCGCTGGTGCGGCTGCGCTCGCAGCGGCTCGCGGTGGTGATCGCGCAGCACGAGACCAACCTGCGCACGCCGCTGGTCCGGGCGGTGTACTCGATCCCGATGCAGACGCCGATCGATCCGCGCACGATCGATCTGTCGGACGGACGCGATGCGATCGTCGCCGAGGAGAAGCTCTCGGACTGGGGGCTGCCGCCGCTCGAGGTGCTGATGGCCGGCGCTTGACGGCCTACGCAGCAGGCTTCGCGCCCGATCGCCGGCACCCGGCCGCACGACGTCCGATCCGCCGCGTTACGATCCGCGCGATTCGCCTGCGAGGAGCCCCGCCGTGATCGACGTCGCCCTGCAGCTCGCCCGGGAGGCCGGTCTGCGGTTGATGCAGGGCTGGGGCGCGCCGATGTCCGCCGAGCGCAAGGGCGACGCGAGCAACGTGGTCACGCAGGCCGACCGCGACGCCGAGCGCGTCGTCGTGGATGGCCTGCGCGCCCGCTTCCCCGACCACTCGATCGTCGCCGAGGAGTCCGGCTGCGCGCTGCGCGGCGGCCCGATCACCTGGGTGGTCGACCCTCTGGACGGGACCTCCAACTACGCGGCCGGACTGCCGTGGTTCGGCGTGCTGGTGGCCGCGCTGCGCCGCGCTGTACGCCGAGCCCGTGCTGCGGGTGCGCGGTGTGCGCGGCACCCAGTGCGTGGTGGACGCCGCGCAGGTCGCCGACGGACGGCTGGGCGGCCGCGGCGCCTGCGCTGCACGCCGCGCGCGCGTCGATCGCGCGGCGGGTGCTCGGGTCGCGGCCGGCGCGGGCGCGCCGTTCAGCGCACGTTCAGCGCCGCCCCGAGCTTCCTGCGCCAGCCTGACACCAGCTGCGGCTGCGCCGAGGCCAGCTCGAAGACCTGCACCATGCGCCGACGGCCGACGTCGTCATGGAACGCGCGATCGCGCTTCACGATCTCCAGCAGTTGCTCGAACGCCGGCTCCCAGTCCTTGTACTCGATGAAGTACTCGGCCAGGTCCAGCCGGGCCTGCAGGTCCTCCGGGTGCGCGCGCACGCGCTCGAGCAGGTCGTGCGGCACCGGCGGCTTGGCGGCCTCGGCCGCCTGGGCGATCTGGCGGGCCAGCTCGGCAACCTGCGGATCGGACTTCGCCTGCGCGGACAGCGCGTCGATCTGGGCCTGTGCCGCGGCCGGCTCGCCGGTCGCCACCAGCAGTTGCGCGTACAGCAGCCGCGCGGAATCGTTCGACGGATCGAGCGCGATCGCCTTCTTCGCGTGTTCGATCGCCGCCGGCTGATCGCCCCGATCGAGCGCGGCGCCGGCCTGCTCGAGCTCGAGGTCCGACGGGTTCGGCATCAGTCGGTCGATGAACTCGCGCAGCTTGCCCTCGGGCAGCGCGCCCTGGAACTGGTCGACCGGCTGGCCGCCGACGAAGGCGAACACCGTCGGGATCGACTTGATCCGGAAGTGCTGCGCGAGCCGCTGCTCCTGATCGGTGTCGATCTTCACCAGCTTGAACCGACCGCCGTAGGCCTGCTCGAGCTTCTCGAGCATCGGCCCGAGCGTCTTGCACGGCCCGCACCAAGGCGCCCAGAAGTCGACCAGCACGGGCTGCTGCATCGACGCGTCGACGACTTCGGCCTGAAAGGTCTGCAGGGTGGCGGTGGTGCTCATGGCAGCGACGTCGGTTTCGGCTGGAGGACCTCGATTCTAAGCGCCGCGGGCCCGCCGGGTCCGGTGCCCGTCGTCGCGGCGGGTGCTAGCATGCCCGCAGCCGTCCTTCCGGAGCCCTTCCGATGATCGTGCTCGTGCTCGGCCTGGTGATCTTCCTCGGCGTCCACTCGGTGCGCATCGTGGCCGACGACTGGCGCGGCGCCACGCTCTCGCGCGTCGGCGAAGGCACCTGGAAGGGCGTGTACTCGCTGGTCTCTGCGGTCGGGCTGGTGCTGCTGATCTGGGGCTACGGACTGACGCGCACCGCACCGGTCGAGCTCTGGTCGCCCCCGGTGTGGACGCGCCATGCGGCCTCGCTGCTCACGCTGGTCGCCTTCGTGCTGCTGGCGGCCGCGTACGTGCCGGGTACGCGGATCAAGGCGGCGATCGGTCACCCGATGGTGGTCGGCACCAAGGTCTGGGCGTTCGCGCACCTGCTCGCCAACGGCCGGCTGGCCGACGTGGTGCTGTTCGGCGCGTTCCTCGCCTGGGCGGTCGCGCTGTACGCGGCCTCGCGCCGGCGCGACCGGCGGCTCGGCGTCCGATACGTCGCGGGCCCGGCGTCGCGCGACGCGATCGCGGTCGCCGTGGGGGTCGCCGCCTGGGCCGCGTTCGCGTTCTGGCTGCACGCGTGGCTGTTCGGCGTGCGTCCGTTCGGCTGACGTCGCCCGACCGACCCGCACCCCGGCCGCCCCGGCCCGCGTCCGCCCGCGCTCAGCCCGCGCCGGTCTCGACCACGATCTTGCCGGGCGCCTCGCGCCGCTCGAGCGCGCGCATCGCGTCGGCCGCCCGCGCGAGCGGGAAGCGCGCGCCGATCCATGGCTTCAGCACACCCGCATCGGCCAGGCGCGCGAGCTCGGCGAGGATGCCCGGCGCCCGCTGCGGCCGCAGCCGCAGCCATTCGCCGGCGCGCACGCCGATCACCGAGTAGGCCTTGATCAGCACGTGGTTCGCGGCCACCGTCGGGTGCCGACCCGAGGTGAAGCCCACCACCAGCAGCCGCCCGGCGAAACCGATCGCGCGCGTCGACTGGTCGAACACGTCGCCGCCCACCGGGTCGAAGACCACGTCCGCGCCGCGCCCGCCGGTGAGCCGCTTGACCTGGTCGGCGAACGGCGCGCGCGACGACAGCAGGTGCGACGCGCCCATCGCGCGCAGCGGCTCGAGCCGCGCCGGGTCGCTGCCGGTGGCGATCACGGTCGCGCCCAGGTGCGCGCCGAGCTGCACCGCGGCCGCGCCCATGCCGCCGGTGGCGCCGTGCACCAGCAGCGTCTCGCCCGGCTGCAGCCCGGCGCGTTCGAGGAGCGCGACGTAGGCGGTCTTCGCGCCCACCTGCCAGGCCGCCGCGCTCGCGAAGTCCCAGCGGGCGGGCATCGGCGTCAGCGCGGCCGCCGGCACCACGGTGCGCTGCGCGAGCCCGCCGGTGAGCGCCGATACGCACACCGCGGTGCCGGACGGCCAGGCATGCACACCCTCGCCCGCCGACTCGACCACGCCCGCGCACTCCATACCCGGCACGAACGGCGGCTCGGGGCGGTGCTGATAGCCGCCGCGGGTCATCAGCAGGTCGGGAAAGTTCAGCGCCGCCGCGTGCACCCGCACCGCGACCTCGCCGGGCCCGGGCGGCCGCGCGCCCAGCCGCTGCAGCGTGAGCCCCGACAGGTCGTCGGCGAGCCGCGCGCAGACCAGCGCCTCGTAGCTGTCGTCCATCGTCGTCTCCTGGTGCGCGTCGGTCACCCGCCGCGCCGCAATCGCGACGCTAGCCGAAGATCGCGGTGGTCTGGTGGCTCACCGCGACCGGTTCGCCGCGCGGGTTCCACATCCGCGCGGTCTGGCTCGTGTAGCCGTCGGCGGCGTGGCGGGTCTCGATGGCCATCAGCACCCAGTCCGACGGATCGACCGTGCGCGCATCGGCCAGCGGCTCGAGCAGCCAGGTGAGCGACGCGCCCGGCGCCCGGCGCGACAGCATCGCGATCGCCGGCGAGGGCGGCATGTCGGTCAGCGCAACCAGCGCGGCCTCGCGCAGCGCCGGGTCGCGGTACGCGTCCGGCGGCTCGCCCTCGTCCGGGCTCGCGTCGCGCAGCCGCGCCCACATCGCCGAGGGCCGGTACGGCTGGCCGGTGTACGGGATCGTGCCGGTCGCCCAGCGCTGCCGGAAATGGCGCAGGAAACCCGGCATCGCTGCCGGCATGTACGGCGCCTCGCGCAGCGCGTCCGGCGGCTTCAGGTCCGCGGGCATCGGCATCGGCACCACGGCCTCGGAGGTGCGCGGCTCGCCGAACATCCCGACCAGGATCGCCATCGTGCCGGCACGGGTCTCGAGCGTGCACTGCGCGTGCGTGATCGCGCGGCCGCGCCGCACGACGCGCGCCACCGCGCGCAGCGGGCCGGGCTCGGCGGCGGCGACGAAGGTGGTCTGCAGCGCCCGCAGCATCGGCGCGGCGTCGCCGACCGCAGCGCGCATCGCACGCGTGCCGATCGCGCCCTGCAGTCCGCCGTAGGGCGCCTTGCCCTGCAGCCAGTCCTCGGTGACGGTCGCCTGAAGCGTGGCCGCGTCGCCGGCGACCTCCAGGATCGCCTGCGAGATCAGGTCTGAGAAACGGGTCATGAGCTTCTGCCGGACGCGCATGAGGTTCGCCGGTCGCGGTCGAGGATGCCACAATCGCCACCCCGGCCGCCGCGCGGACGCGCCTCGTCCGTCGCCGTCGGCGGCCCTCGCCCAGGAGCTCCCATGCGCATCGAGACCCTCGCCGTGCACGCCGGCTACTCGCCGGACCCCACCACCAAGGCCGTGGCGGTGCCGATCTACCAGACCGTCGCCTACGCGTTCGACAGCGCGCAGCACGGCGCCGACCTGTTCGATCTGAAGGTCGCGGGCAACATCTACACGCGGATCATGAACCCCACCGAGGACGTGCTCGAGAAGCGGCTCGCCGCGCTCGAGGGCGGGGTCGCGGCACTCGCGCTCGCCTCGGGGATGGCCGCGATCACCTACGCGATCCAGACCATCGCCGAGAGCGGCGACAACATCGTGTCCACCTCGCAGCTCTACGGCGGCACGTACAACCTGTTCGCGCACACGCTCCCCCAGATGGGCATCCAGACCCGCTTCGCCGACGCGCGCGACATCCCGTCGTTCGCGAAGCTGATCGACGATCGCACGAAGGCGGTGTTCTGCGAATCGATCGGCAACCCGCTGGGCAACGTGACCGACTTCGCCGCGCTCGCGAAGGTCGCCCACGACGCGGGCGTGCCGCTGATCGTCGACAACACCGTGCCCAGCCCGGTCCTGTGCCGGCCGTTCGAGCACGGCGCCGACATCGTCGTGCACTCGCTCACCAAGTACCTCGGCGGCCACGGCAACAGCATCGGCGGCGCGATCGTCGACAGCGGCCGCTTCCCGTGGAAGCAGCACGCCGCGCGCTTCCGGCGGCTCAACGAGCCCGACGTCAGCTACCACGGCGTGGTGTACACCGACGCGCTCGGGCCGGCCGCCTACATCGGCCGCGCACGCGTCGTACCCTTGCGCAACATGGGCGCGGCGATCTCGCCGATGAACGCGTTCCTAATCCTGCAGGGCATCGAGACCCTCGCGCTGCGGATGGACCGCACCTGCGAGAACACGCTGGCGGTCGCGAAGTTCCTGCGCGCCCACCCGAAGGTCGAGTCGGTGAACTACGCCGGCCTGCCCGACCACCCCGAGCACGCGCTGGTGCAGCGCTACATGGGCGGGCGCGCGTCGGGCATCCTGTCGTTCACGCTGAAGGGCGAGGGCGGGCGTGCCGGCGGCGCGCGCTTCCTGGACGCGCTGAAGCTCTTCACTCGGCTGGTCAACATCGGCGACGCGAAGTCGCTCGCCACGCACCCGGCGTCCACGACGCACCGGCAGCTGAACCCCGGGGAGCTCGCGAAGGCCGGCGTCAGCGAGGGCATGGTGCGGCTGTCGATCGGCATCGAGCACGTCGACGACCTGCTCGAGGACCTCACGCAGGCGCTGGCGGCGGTGTAGCGGCGGCCGCCCGGCGCGCGGGTCAGCCGCCCGCGCGGGGTGGCCGCGCGCCCAGAACGAACCGGCGCTGCGCCTCGGTCTCGATCGTCCCCGGCCGCGCGGCGCGCACGCGCTCCAGCAGCCCCGCCTGCACCGCGTCCCAGCCCCGCTGCGCGCGCGCGTCGGGCACCCCGAAGTCGGTCAGCGGCCACTGCGTCCAGTCGAGCCCGGCCTCGCGCAGCGCCATCCCCAGCGCGGGCACGCCCAGCCGCGCGAGCTCCGCGTCGTTGAGCAGCGTCAGCACCGCGGAGATGCCGGCGTCGCGCACGGCGCCCACGTCCTCCGGCAGCCGTCGCGACCAGACCCGCCCGCGCGCGGCCTGCGACTCGCGCAGGTACCCGCGCATCACGCACTCGGCGCCGGCGAGGTCCTGCAGCCCGACGCGCTCCTTCGCGAACAGCCGGTGGCCTCGCCCGGCGTACAGCGAGAGCCGCTCGGCGTACAGGGGCAGGTGCTCGAAGTCCGGGTCGGTGATGGTGTTGTCCGCCAGGCCCAGCCGAAGGCTGCCGGCCACC
>JBIKMO010000038.1:0-23966 GCA_044359175.1 Burkholderiaceae bacterium
GACCGCGACCGTCGGCTCGACGATCGCACGAGCACCGGCGATCAGGTTGGAGCGGCTGCCTTGGAAGGCGAACGAAGCAGCGAGCGTGCGGTCCATGTCGCTCGGACGTTAGCCGAAGCCCGAGTCCAGATCCCGGCATTACTGCACGAAGACCCCGCACGGCGCATCGCGGCGGGCGGCGAACGGTCGACGCGCCCGGGCAATGGGTCGGCTCGCCCGCGACCCGTGTCCCGAACGCGACGGTCAGGCTGCGGATGCGGGCGGCGCGGCGCGCCGGGCTGCCTCGAATCCCGGGGGGCGGCCGGTCACCCACGTGCGCCATGCGAGCAGCAGCTTGCGGATCGGCGTGAGCGAGGTGCGACGGTCGAGCACCAGGAAGTCGTCCCGCTCGATCTCGTCGAGCAGCGTCGAGTAGATCGCCGACATGATCAGGCCGGGGCGCTGAGCTCGCCGGTCGGCCGCCGGCAGCAGCGCGTACGCCGCGCGGTAGCAGGAGCGCGCCCGCTCGGCCTCGAACCGCATCAGCGTCACGAAGCGCTCGTCGTGGCGAGCAGCGAGAATGTCGTTGACCGTCACGCCGAAGCGCTGAAGGTCCTCGAGAGGCAGGTAGACCCGCCCCTTGCGCGCATCCTCGCCGACGTCGCGGATGATGTTGGTGAGCTGGAACGCGAGCCCCAGCGTGTCCGCATAGCGCAGGGTCGCGGGCTCGGTGCGCCCGAAGATGCCGCTCGCCATCTCGCCGACCACGCCCGCGACCCGCCGGCAGTACAGCGCCAGGCCGGTGAAGTCGAGGTAGCGGTGCTGCTCCAGATCCATCCGCATGCCGTCGATCACCTCGACCATCCGCGCCCGCGTGATGTCGTAGTCGGGAAGGTGCGGCGCGAGTGCGCGCGACACCGGGTGCTGCGGCTCGCCGGCGAACAGCCGCTCGACCTCCGACTGCCACCAGTCGAGCTTGGCCCGCGCAACCCCCGTGTCCGCGGTCTCGTCGACCGCGTCGTCCACCTCCCGGCAGAACGCGTAGAGCGCGGTGATCGCGCGCCGCCGCGCGGGCGGCAGGAACAGGAAGCTGTAGTAGAAGCTCGAGCCGCTCGCCGCGGCCTTGTCCTGGCAGTACTCGTCCGGGCTCACCGGTGCGCTCCGACGTCGGCTCCGCCGGGGTCGGCCGGCGTCCGGGGCGGCCGGATCGCCTGACGCAGCACGGCCGCCGCCAGCGGCAGCGCATCGCGTGCGCCGAGCACCGGTCGGCGCGCGAACGGGTCGTGGCCGTCCTCGGCCAGGCGCGCGAGCACGCGGGCCCCACCGCAGACCACCGCACGCAGCTCCCAGCCCAGCCGTCCGCCCACCCGCGTGGCAAGTGGTGCGCCGCGGGCGAGCCATGCCGCGGCGCGCGCCGCCTCTGCGGCGATGCACGCGCGCAGCCCCGCCGGTGCGCGGGCCTGAAAGGCCGCGGTCGCGAGGTCAGCCTCGGTGACGCCGAACCGCTCCAGCGACGCGCGCGGCAGGTAGAGTCGGCCGCGCGACCAGTCGATCGCCGCGTCCTGCAGGAAGTTGATCAGCTGCAGCCCGGTGCAGACGCTGTCCGACAGCGCGCGCGTGTGATCGTCGAGCCGTCCGGCGAGGGCGAGCACCAGGTGCCCCACCGGATCGGCCGAACGCCGGCAGTAGTCCCGCAGCGCGTCGAAGTCCGCGTAGCGTGTCGTACGGACGTCCTGCTCGAACGCCGACAGCAACGCTTCGAATCGCGACCAGTCCAGTCCGTGCCGGTGCACGTGGGGCACGAGCGCGGCGACGACCGGCGTGCCGGCCGCGCCGCCGGCGCGCGCGCGCTCGAGGTCGGCGCGCAACTCGCCCAATCGCGCAAGCCGCTGTGCCGCCGGCGCGTCGCCCTCGTCGGCGATGTCGTCGGCGGTGCGGGCGAACGCATAGATCGCCACGACGGCCGGCCGCATCCGCGCCGGCATCAGCCAGGAGGCGACCGGGAAATTCTCGTAGTGATCGACGCCGTGGAGCGGGGAGGCCACCGAAACATTGTAGGGGTCGGCGGGATCCACACGTTGACCGGCGATCCAGTCGCGGCTAGATTAATGACTGACGCGTCAGTAACTAAAGCCATGCCGCATCGCCATCCTCAACGTCTCGCCGCGGGCGGGGTCTGTGCCGCCCTCGCCCTGTCCGCCTGCGCACCGCCGCCCGCTCCGCCCCGCGCCGAGGCACCCCGGCCGGTGCGTACGGTCGTGGTCCAGCCCAGCGCCGACCCGATTGCGCTCGAGCTGCCCGGCGAGGTGCGACCGCGGATCGAGAGTCGGCTCGGGTTCCGGGTCGCGGGCAAGCTCGCGCAGCGCGCGGTGTCGGTCGGCGACCGGGTCGTTCCCGGACAGCTGCTCGCGCGCCTCGATCCGGTCGACCTCGCCCCGGCGCTGCAGGCGCAGCAGGCGCAGCTCGCCGCCGCACGCGTGGACCGGGATCTCGCCGGCGTCGAACTCGAACGCCTGCGCCACCTGCGGGCTCAGGGCTACATCAGCCCCGCCGCCCTCGACCGCCAGCAGGCGGCGCTCGATGCCGCGCTGTCCCGGGTCGCGGCGGCCGAGGCGCTGCTGCAGCAGGCCCGCAACGCGATCGACTTCCAGCTGCTGCGCGCCGACGCAGCCGGGGTGGTCACCGCGATCGAAGCCGAACCGGGTCAGGTGGTCGCGGCCGGACAGGCCGTGGTCCGGATCGCGCGCGCCGGCGGTGCGGAGATCGCGGTCAACGTGCCCGAGAGCGCGTACGCGCTGGCGCGCACCACTCCGGAGTGGACGGTCGTCGTCCCGGCACTCGGCGGGCGTGTGCTCGTGGGGCGTCTGCGCGAGCTGTCGCCGATCGCCGACCCGTCGTCGCGCACCTACCCGGCGCGACTCGAGGTCTCCGGACCCACCGACGGGCTCGCCTTCGGCATGACGACCGTGGTCCGGGCGGTCCGCGCCGCGCCCCCGGCCTTCGTGGTCCCGCTGTCGGCGCTGCATTCGCGGGACGCGACGCCGCGGGTCTGGCGCGTCGATCCGCAGTCTCTGACCGTGCAGCCGATCGAGGTTCGTACCGCCGGACTGCTCGACGAGTCGGCCAGGATCGTCGAGGGTCTGCGGGCCGGCGACCGGGTGGTCACCGCCGGCGCGAACCTGCTGCTGCCGGGTCAGCGCGTGCGGCTGCTCGACGCCGCTGTCCCGGCCCCGCAGGGCGGCGCGGCGGCGGAGACGCCACGGTGAGCGCGAATCCACCGATCGATCCGCCGGCGCCCAGCGGCTGGAACCTGTCGGCGCTGGCGTTGCGGCATCCGCAGCTCACGTTGTTCCTGCTGATGGTGGTCGCCATCTCCGGCACGCTGGCGTTCTTCAACCTCGGGCAGCGCGAGGACCCGGACTTCGTGTTCCGCGCGATGGTGATCCGGACGATCTGGCCGGGCGCCACCACCGAGCAGGTCGACGCGCAGATCACCGATCGCATCGAGAAGAAGCTGCAGGAGGTCCCGTACTTCAAATGGACCCGCAGCCACTCGAAACCCGGCGAATCGCTGATCGTGCTCGAGCTGCAGGACGTGGCGCCGCGCGCCGAGGTGCCCCAGATCTGGTACCAGGTGCGCAAGAAGGTCGGCGACATCCGGTCCCAGCTGCCCGCGGAGTCGGTCGGCCCGTTCTTCAACGACGAGTTCGGCGACGTGTTCGGCACCATCTACGCGTTCACCGGCGACGGCTTCACGCTCGCCGAGCTGCGCGCCCAGGTCGAGGCGGTTCGCCAGGAACTGCTGCGGCTGCCGGACGTCTCGAAGGTCGAGCTGATCGGCGTCCAGGACGAGCGGGTGTTCGTCGAGGTCTCGCCGCTCGCCCTGGCCAACCTGGGCATCGACGCGCAGCGGATCGCCGAGCAGCTCTCCGCGCAGAACCTGATCGCACCGGCCGGCACCGTGCAGGGCCTGACGCGGCAGGTGCCGCTGCGCGTGACCGGCCAGTTCGACACGTTGGCCGAAGTCCGCGAGCTGCGGTTGAACATCGACGGACGGGTCGTGAGGCTCGGCGACGCGGCCCGGGTCTGGCGGGGCTACGAGGATCCGCCCGACTGGACGATGCGCTTCGCGGGTAGGCAGGCGATCGGTCTCGCGGTGTCGATGGTGCGCGACGGCGACGTCCTCGAGCTTGGCGAGAACCTGCAGCGCACGATGGACCGCATGAAGGCCGACATGCCGCTCGGAGTGGAGTTCGCCAAGGTGTCGGACCAGCCTCGGATCGTGAGGAACGCGGTCGGACTGTTCCTGCGAGCGCTGCTCGAGGCGGTTGCGATCGTGCTTGCGGTGTCGTTCATCAGCCTGGGTATCCGGGCCGGGGCGGTGGTGGCGCTGACCATCCCGCTCGTGCTCGCCGCCACCTTCCTCGCAATGCGTTGGTACGGGATCGACCTGCACCGGATCTCGACGGGCGCGCTGATCATCGCGCTCGGGCTGCTGGTGGACGACGCGATGATCGCGGTCGAGATGATGTCGCGCAAGGTCGAGGAAGGGTTCGACCGGTTTCGCGCGGCGACCTTCGCCTACACGAGCACCGCCTTTCCGATGCTCACCGGCACGCTGATCACCGCCGCGGGCTTCCTACCGATCGCCACCGCGCGTTCGACCACGGGGGAGTACACCCTCGCAATCTTCCAGGTCGTGACCCTCGCACTGCTCGCCTCCTGGGTGATGGCGGTGGTCGCGACGCCCTTCATCGGACACTACCTCCTCAAGGCTGGGCCGGGCGGGCATCGCGAGGTCTTCGACACGCCGTTCTACCGGCAGCTGCGGGCGGCGATCGAGGGGTGCATGCACCGACGCTGGCTGACGATCGCCGCAACGCTCGGTCTGTTCGCGCTGGGCGCGCTCGGCATGAAGGCGACCGAGAAGCAGTTCTTTCCGTCCTCGGACCGTACCGAGCTCCTGGTCGAGATGTGGCTGCCCGAAGGAGCGTCCTACCAGGCCACCGAGACGCAGGCGCGGCGGCTCGAGGGCTTGCTGTCGAAGGATGCCGACATCTCGACCTTCGTCGCGTACGTCGGCAACGGCTCGCCCCGCTACTACCTGTCGCTCGACCAGCAGCTGTTCCGGCCGAACTTCGCGCAGTTCGTGATCCTCACCCCCGACGTGGCCGCGCGCGAGCGGCTGTTGCCCCGGCTGCGCGGTCTGCTCGCCGAGGAGTTCCCGGGCGTGCGAACCCGCGCCTTCCGAACGCCGCTCGGACCGCCGGTCGCCTACCCGATCCAGTTCCGCGTGACCGGTCCGGATCCGGTGCGGTTGAAGGCGATCGGCGAGCAGGTCGCCGCGCGGGTTCGTGCCGACCCGGCGACGCTCGACACCCATCCCGACTGGGGCGAGCGCTCTCCGGCGCTGCGCATCGAGGTGGACCAGGACAAGGCTCGAGCGATCGGCCTGTCGAGCGGGCAGATCGCCCGAGCGATCGGCGGCGCGGTCTCGGGCACGACGATCGGTACCTTCCGCGAGCGCGACCAGCTGATCGACGTGGTGCTGCGCGCCCCGGAGCGAGAGCGGATGAGTCTCGCGAACCTGGGCAACCTGCAGGTGCGAACCGCGCTCGGACGCTCGGTGCCGCTCGCTCAGATCGCCGACATCCGCGAGGTGATGGAGGAGCCGATCGTCTGGCGTCGCAGCCGTGAACCGACGCTGACCGTGCGCGCCGAGCTGATCGACGGCGTGCAGGCCCCCGACGTGACCGTGCGCATCGACCCGCAGCTGGACGGACTGCGCGCGGCGCTGCCGCCCGGCTACCGAATCGAGGCTGGCGGCCCCTACGAGGAGAACCTCAAGGCGCAGGCCTCGATCAACGCGGGCATGCCGGCGATGATCGCGATCGTGGTCGGGCTGCTGATGCTCCAGCTCAAGCGGTTCTCGCTCGCGTTCATGGTGCTGGTGACCGCGCCGTTGGGCATCATCGGCGTGGCGGCCGCACTGCTCGCCTCCGGGCGGCCGTTCGGCTTCGTCGCGATGCTCGGCACGATCGCGCTCGGCGGCATGATCATGCGCAACACGGTGATCCTGGTCGACCAGATCCGCCAGGACAGGGACGCCGGCATGCCTGCCTGGGAGGCGGTGCGCGAGTCGGCGGTGCGCCGGTTCCGGCCAATCGCGCTGACCGCCGCTGCGTCGATTCTCGCGATGATCCCGCTGTCGCGCGACGTGCTCTGGGGACCGATGGCGTTCTCGATCATGGGCGGGCTGGTGGTCGCGACGGTGCTCACCGTGCTGTTCGTGCCGGCGCTCTACGTCGCGTGGTACCGGCTGCGCCCGGGCGACGGTGCGCCGCCGGTCCGGTCCGCTGCGGGGGCGGCCTGACGCATCGTCTACAATGTACGGGCGAGGGGTTCGCGCGGTCCCGTCGCGGCCGTGGCGGAATCGGTAGACGCACCAGGTTTAGGTCCTGGCGCCGCGAGGCGTGAAGGTTCGAGTCCTTTCGGCCGCACCAAGCCGCGCTGACCGTCGTGACCGGCGTGGCGCGGGCCCGGCGCCCACCGATTGCCGCCCCCGGCCCCCCCTGACGACACACGGAAGACAGCGAGAAGATGGCCACGCAACTGGAATCGACCGGTACGCTCGAACGCCGCTTGAGCCTTTCGGTCTCGTTGGCCGAGATCGGCCAGCAGGCCGAGCAGAAGCTGCGCGAGATGGCGCGCACGGTGCGCATGCCCGGCTTCAGGCCCGGCAAGGTGCCGATCAGCATGCTCCAGCGCTCCTACGGTGCGCAGGTTCGAGCCGAGGTGCTCGGCGACGCGGTGTCGAAGGCGTTCTCGGCCGCGGTCACCGAGCACGGTCTTCGGATCGCCGGGCAGCCGCGCATCGAACCTAGGCAGCAGCCGGATTCGGCCCAGGCGGGCTTCACCGCCATCTTCGAGATCTACCCTGACATCCGGCTGGGTGACCCGGCGACGCTCACGATCGAACGGGTCTCGTGCGCGGTGACCGATGCGGACATCGACAAGACGCTGGACGTCCTGCGCAAGCAGCGCACCGAGTGGTCGGCAGCCGCCCGTCCGGCAGCCGACGGCGACCGGCTCACGATCGACTTCGTGGGCACGCTCGACGGTACGCCGTTCGACGGCGGGTCGGCGAACGACTTCTCCGTGGTGCTCGGGGAAGGTCGGATGCTGCCCGACTTCGAGGCCGGACTGCGCGGGGCCAGCGCCGGCGAGACGCGCAGCTTCGAGGTCGCCTTCCCGGCCGACTACGGCAGCGCCCAGCTCGCGGGCAAGACCGGCCGGTTCGAGGTCACGGTGAAGGCGGTGGACGCGCCGCGGCTGCCGGCGTTGGATGAGGCGTTCGCCCGGCAGCTCGGCGTGGCCGACGGCAGTCTGGACGCGCTGCGCGCCGATCTGCGGGGCAACCTCGAGCGTGAGGTTGCGCAGCGGCTGCGCATCCGGACGAAGTCCGGGGCGATGGACGCGCTCGCAGGGCTCGCCGGGTTCGAGCTGCCCAAGGCGCTGGTCGAGGCCGAGTCGCAGACGCTGGTCGAGCGCGCGCGCGCCGACCTGAAGAAACGCGGCATGGACCCCGACAAGGTGCCGATCTCGGCGGATCAGTTCGCCGAGCCGGCGGGGCGGCGGGTGCGCCTCGGCCTGATCGTCGCGGAGATTGTCAAGGCTAACGACCTCAAGGCCAAGCCGGACCAGCTGCGCCGTCAGATCGAAGAGCTTGCGCAGGGCTACGAGAACCCCGGCGAGGTGATCCGTTGGTACTTCAGCGACCGCGAGCGCCTCGCCGACATCGAATCTCTGGTCGTCGAGCAAAACGTGGTCGACTGGGTGCTGAGCCGAGCGCAGGTCACCGACCGGGCGCTCGGGTTCGACGAACTGATGGCCGCCAACGGCTGAACGAGAGGACACGCAACATGACCTTCAACAGCCTGGTCGAGGACCTGGTCGACGCTCACCTGGCGCAGCGCCAGTCGCCGCAGGGCCTCGGCATGGTCCCGATCGTGATCGAGCAGAGCGGCCGGGGCGAGCGCGCCTACGACATCTACTCCCGCCTGCTGCGCGAGCGCGTGATCTTCCTGGTCGGACCGGTGATGGACCAGACCGCCAACCTCGTGGTCGCGCAGCTGCTGTTTCTCGAGTCGGAGAACCCCGACAAGGACATCAGCCTGTACATCAATTCGCCGGGCGGCTCGGTGTCGGCCGGGCTCGCGATGTTCGACACCATGCGCTTCATCAAGCCCGACGTGTCGACGCTGTGCATGGGTATTGCGGCCAGCATGGGCGCGTTCCTGCTGGCCGCCGGCTCGAAGGGCAAGCGCTTCGCGCTGCCCAACTCGCGGATCATGATCCACCAGCCGTCGGGCGGAGCGCAGGGCCAGGCGTCGGACATCGAGATCCAGGCCAAGGAGATCTTGTACCTGCGCGAACGTCTGAACCGCCTGCTGGCCGAGGCGACCGGACAGCCGGTCGAACGCATCGTTCGCGACACCGACCGGGACAACTTCCTCTCCGCGGAAGATGCGGTAAGCTACGGATTGATCGACCGGATCCTGGTCAGCCGGAACGAAGCCGCCGCCGCGTGACGCGGCCCCGTGCCCGCAACGCGGGCGGGCACGGACCGGTCTCCCGTCGGAGTCGCCATGTCAGAGAAGAAGGGTTCGAGCGAGAAGCTGCTGTACTGCTCGTTCTGCGGTAAGAGCCAGCACGAGGTCCGCAAGCTGATCGCCGGCCCCTCGGTCTTCATCTGCGACGAGTGCATCGAGCTCTGCAACGACATCATCCGTGACGAGACCCAGGCGGACGCCCAGGCGGCGGTCAAGACCGGCCTGCCCACGCCGCACGAGATCCGCGCGATCCTCGATCAGTACGTGATCGGGCAGTCCAGCGCAAAGAAGATCCTGTCGGTCGCGGTCTACAACCACTACAAGCGGCTGAGGCACAAGGGCAAGAAGGACGACGTCGAGCTCGCCAAGAGCAACATCCTTCTGGTCGGTCCGACCGGCAGCGGCAAGACGCTGCTCGCGCAGACGCTCGCGCGTCTGCTCAACGTTCCGTTCGTGATCGCCGACGCGACGACGCTCACCGAGGCCGGCTACGTCGGCGAGGACGTCGAGAACATCATCCAGAAGCTGCTCCAGAACTGCAACTACGAGGTCGAGAAGGCGCAAAACGGGATCGTGTACATCGACGAGATCGACAAGATCTCGCGCAAGTCCGACAACCCGAGCATCACGCGCGACGTGTCCGGCGAGGGTGTCCAGCAGGCGCTGCTCAAGCTGGTCGAGGGCACGATCGCCTCGGTGCCGCCGCAGGGCGGACGCAAGCATCCGAACCAGGATTTCGTGCAGATTGACACCACGAACATCCTGTTCATCTGCGGCGGCGCGTTCGACGGCCTGGAGAAGGTCATCCGCAACCGGTCCGAGCGCAGCGGCATCGGGTTCGGCGCCGAGGTCCGCACGGCCTCCGAGCGCGCGGTCGGTGCGGTCCTGCGCGAGGCCGAGCCCGAGGACCTGATCAAGTTCGGTCTGATCCCGGAACTCGTCGGTCGGCTGCCGGTGGTGGCCACACTGGACGAGCTCAACGAGGACGCACTGGTCGAGATCCTGGTCGAGCCCAAGAACGCGCTGATCAAGCAGTACCAGAAGCTGTTCGCGATGGAAGGCACCGAACTCGAGGTGCGTCCCGCCGCGATGGTCGCCATCGCCCGCAAGGCGCTCAAGCGCAAGACCGGCGCCCGCGGCCTGCGCTCTATCCTGGAGCACGTGCTGCTGGACATCATGTACGAGCTGCCGTCGATGCAGAACGTGCAGAAGGTGGTCGTCGACGAGAACTCGATCGACGGCGAGGGCCGGCCGCTGGTGATCTACGCCGACGCGCCGAAGGTCGCCGGCTCGAAGTAGGGCGCGCCGCTCCGACGCGGGCGCCTCACCGCCGGTCGGCTTCGGCCGACCGCTGCACTGCGGGATCCTCAGACGTGTGCGACCGCGACCCGTCGGCTGCGAGGGGCCCGCCGAATCGAGCATCCTCAACCAGGTTTTTCCGCCCTTGGCCAGCATCGGGCCGTCGGTCGGCGCGCCGTGAATGGGCGTATGCTTGAAACGCTCGTTGGCGGCCTCATGTGCCGATCAGAACGTAGCCCCTCCTTCAGGAAGACTGTTCATGTCCGATCCGACTCCGGTCACTCCGAACCCCGCGGTGGGCACAGCGCTTCCGCTGCTGCCCCTCCGGGACGTCGTGGTGTTTCCCCACATGGTGATCCCGCTGTTCGTCGGGCGACCGAAATCCATCAAGGCCCTCGAGGCCGCGATGGAGGTCGGCAAGAGCATCATGCTGGTCGCCCAGAAAAACGCGTCGAAGGACGACCCGGTCGCAGCGGACATCTACGACATCGGCTGCGTGTCGAACATCCTTCAGATGCTGAAGCTGCCGGACGGCACGGTGAAGGTGCTGATCGAGGGCGCCCATCGCGCGCGCATCGCCTCGATCGACGACAGCGGGGCGCATTTCACCTGCGATCTCACACCGATCGACGAGGGCGGCCAGCCGGGTGCCGAGGTGGAGGCCCTACGGCGCGCCATCCTCGCGCAGTTCGATCAGTACGTGAAGCTGAACAAGAAGATTCCTCCCGAGATCCTCACGTCGCTGAACGGTATCGACGACGCAGGTCGGCTCGCCGACACCATCGCGGCACACCTGCCGATCAAGATCGAGCAGAAGCAGAACATCCTCGAGACGCTTTCGGTCGGCGAGCGTCTGGAGAAGCTGCTCGCGCAGATCGAGACCGAGCTGGACATCCTCCAGGTCGAAAAGCGCATTCGCGGCCGCGTGAAGCGGCAGATGGAGAAGAGCCAGCGCGAGTACTACCTGAACGAGCAGGTCAAAGCCATCCAGAAGGAGCTCGGCGAGGGCGAGGATGGCGCCGACATGGAAGAGATCGAGAAGAAGATCAAGGCGGCCCGGATGCCGGCCGAGGCGAAGAAGAAGGCCGACGCCGAGCTGAAGAAGCTCAAGCTGATGTCGCCGATGTCGGCCGAGGCGACCGTCGTTCGCAATTACATCGACGTGCTGGTCGGCCTGCCGTGGCGCAAGAAGAGCAAGGTCAACAACGATCTGGTGCACGCCGAGAAGGTGCTCGACGAGGACCACTACGGCCTGGACAAGGTCAAGGAACGGATCCTCGAGTACCTCGCGGTGCAGCAGCGCGTCGACAAGGTGAAGGCGCCGATCCTGTGTCTGGTCGGTCCGCCCGGCGTCGGCAAGACGTCGCTCGGTCAGTCGATCGCCCGCGCGACCAACCGCAAGTTCGTGCGCATGGCGCTGGGCGGGGTCCGCGACGAGGCCGAGATCCGCGGCCACCGCAGGACCTACATCGGCTCCATGCCGGGCAAGATCCTGCAGAACCTGACCAAGGTCGGCGTACGCAATCCGCTCTTCCTGCTCGACGAGGTCGACAAGATGGGCATGGACTTCCGCGGCGACCCGTCCTCGGCGCTGTTGGAGGTGCTCGACCCGGAGCAAAACCATACCTTCGTCGATCACTACGTCGAGGTGGACTACGACCTGTCGGACGTGATGTTCGTGGCCACCGCCAACTCGCTGAACATCCCGCCGCCACTGCTCGACCGGATGGAGGTGATCCGGCTGTCGGGATACACCGAGGATGAGAAGCTGAACATCGCGCAGCGCTACCTGCTGCCGAAGCAGATGAAGAACACCGGCCTGAAGGCTGGCGAACTCGCGGTGTCCGAGGCCGCGATCCGCGACATCGTCCGCTACTACACCCGCGAGGCCGGCGTTCGGGCGCTCGAGCGCGAGTTGTCGAAGATCTGCCGCAAGGTGGTCAAGACGTTGCTGCTGCGCAAGGAAGAGAAGAAGGTGTTGGTGTCACCGAAGAACCTGGACAAGTTCCTCGGCGTGCGCCGTCACTCGTTCGGCATCGCCGAGAAGGCGAACCAGGTCGGACAGGTCACCGGGTTGGCATGGACCGAGGTCGGTGGCGAACTGCTGACGATCGAGTCGGTGGCCGTCCCGGGCAAAGGCAAGACCACGTTCACCGGCAAGCTCGGCGACGTGATGCAAGAGTCGATCAAGGCGGCGATGACCGTGGTACGCCGTCGTCAGGCACGACTGGGAATCAAGCCCGGGTTCCACGAGAAGCTGGATATCCACATCCACGTACCCGAAGGCGCCACGCCCAAGGATGGGCCGTCCGCGGGAATCGCGATGACCACGGCACTGGTCTCGGTGCTGACCGACATTCCCGTCCGCGCGGATGTCGCGATGACCGGGGAGATCACGCTCCGGGGCGAGGTCCTGCCGATCGGTGGCCTGAAGGAGAAGCTGCTGGCTGCGCACCGCGGCGGGATCAAGACCGTGATCATTCCCGAAGAGAACGTGAAGGACCTCGCGGAAATCCCGGACAACGTGAAGAACCGACTGGAGATCGTCCCGGTCAAGTGGATCGACCGCGTCCTCGAGGTCGCGCTCGCGCGTGCTCCCGAGCCGCTTCCCGAGGAGGAGGCGGTCGCGGCGCCGACCGAGGCGACCAACCCGCCCGAGCCCGCGGCCGATGCCGCCGCGGAGGTGGTCAAGCACTGACGGGCAGGTGGCAGTCGGCTTGCAGCCGCGGGGGCCGATGCGCTACACTAGTGGACTTCGCCAGACGCCTCCCAGGGTGCTTAGCTCAGTGGGTAGAGCGGCGCCCTTACAAGGCGTAGGTCGGGAGTTCGAGCCTCTCAGCACCCACCACCGCGGCGATGCAGGGTCCAGGAGTGGTAGTTCAGTCGGTTAGAATACCGGCCTGTCACGCCGGGGGTCGCGGGTTCGAGTCCCGTCCACTCCGCCAAATCGACGACGCAAGCAGGGGCGAACGCGAGTTCGCCCCTTTTTGCTGGTGAGCCAAGCCCATGTTCGACCTCTTTCGAAAACGCCAGCGGCTGATGATGCTGGTGCTGCTGGTCCTGGTCTTTCCGGCTTTCGTGTTCTGGGGCATCTCGGGGTACGACGGCATGATCGGCAGGGAGCCGCCGCTCGCCACCGTCGGCGGACAGCCGATCACGCAACGCGAGTTCGACGACGCGCAGCGGCAGCAGCTCGAGCGATTGCGCCAGATGCTGGGCGGCGGCGCCGATCCCAAGCTGTTCGACACCCCTGAAGCGCGGACCGAACTGCTCGATGGGTTGATCGCGCAGCGCGCGGTCGCCCTGGAGAGCGTCGCCCGCCGCGTGCACGTGAGCGACGCGCAGCTGCGCGAGGCGATCCTTTCCCTGCCGGGCCTGAAGCGGGACGACGGCTCCTTCGACGCCGATCGCTACAAGGCGCTGCTCGGACAGCAGAACCTGAGCGCCGCCGGCTTCGAGGCGCAGCTGCGGGGCGATCTCGCGCTGCAGGCGCTGCCCGAGTCGGTACAGGCTACGGCAATCGTGCCGCGGGCGGTGCTCGATCGGATTGCGACCATGCAGGAGGAGCGTCGCGAGGTGCGCGAGCTTCGGTTCTCAGCGGAGTCCTTCGCGGCGCGGGTCACGCCCACCGATGAACAGATCGCCTCATATTACGAGACGAATGCCTCGGCCTTCGAGACCGCGGAGAGCGCACGCATCGAGTACGTGGTGCTGGATCGCGAGGCGCTGGCGGCGCGAATCCAGGTGGGCAGCGAAGACCTGCGGTCGTACTACGATCAGAACCGTACGCGGTTCGGAACGCCCGAGGAACGACGCGCCAGCCACATCCTGATCAAGGCCGGACCGCAGGCCAAAGCGAACGCCGAGGCGCTGTTCGACAAACTCAAGACGGACCCGGGCCGCTTCGAGGCGCTCGCACGGTCCAGCTCGGATGACCCGGGCTCGGCGGGGCAGGGGGGCGATCTGGGATTCTTCGGTCGCGGCATGATGGTCAAGCCCTTCGCCGACGCGGTGTTCTCGATGAAGGAGGGCGAGCTGCGCGGTCCGATCGAGACCGAGTTCGGGCAGCACATCATCCGTCTGACCGGCATCCGGCCGGCCACCGAGAAGCCGTTCGAGGCGGTCCGGGCGGAGATCGAACGCGAGGTTCGTGTCCAACTGGCGGCGCGCCAATTCGCAGAGGCCGCCGAGAGCTTCACCAATACCGTCTACGAGCAGCCCGACTCGCTGAAGCCGGCAGCCGACAAGTACGGCTTGCCGATCCTCAGCGCGGACTCGGTGGGCCGCGCACCTGCGCCCGACGCGGCGCCGGGCAGCCCGCTCGCCAGCGCACGGCTGCTCGCCGCGGTTTTCGGCGAGGATGCATTGCGCAACAAGCGCAACACCGAGGCGACCGAGATCGCTCCGGGCCGGCTGGCCGCCGCGCGAGTGGTCGAGTACCGACCCGCCCAGCGCAAGCCGCTTGCCGAAGTCAGGGACACCGTACGCGAACGCGTGGTGAGGCAGGAGTCCGCGAAGCTCGCCAAGCAGGCCGGGGAGGCGCGGCTCGCCGAACTCAAGGGGGGCAAGGTGGATGAGTCCGGGTTCGCACCGGCGCGGCGGATCTCGCGCGGCGACCCTGCTGGCCTGGCGCCGGCGGTGCTCGAAGCTGCCTTCCGGCTCGCGAGTGACACGGTGCCCGCGTACACCGGGATCGATCTGGGGGCGCAGGGCTACGCGGTCGTGCTGCTCGCCAAGGTCGAGCCACCGACCGAGGCTCAGATCGCGCAGCGCCGCGCGGCCCTCGAGAGTCAGCTCGGCCGCCTGCTGTCCCAGCAGGAGGTCGTCGACTACGTGGACGCGCTGAAGGCCCGATCCCAGGTCACACGCAACGTCGGTCGGTTGGTGCGTACGAGCGATTCGCGCTGAAGCCCGACCAGCGCTCAGCGGCCCGCGGATAGGTCGCGCAGCGCACGTGCGGCGACGTCGATCGCATCCGGGTCGGCGCCGGACAGCCGAATCCGTGGCGCATCTGCGAGCTGCCCGAAGTTGCGTCGCATCGAGCGGTCGTAGCTCGGGTCGTAGTGCTCGAGCAGCAGCCGCTCGACCAGATCCGACCAACGCCCTGCCTCGGCGAGCGCCTTCCATTCGCCAACCCGTGCCGATCCGTGCAACGGCACGAGGCACTCGAGCAGCGCGAGCAGCCCCGGCGGGTCGGAGCGAAAGTGCCCATACTCCTCGAGCAGCAGACGGCCGCGTATCGCCGTGTCGGCGTCGATCACGCACACGGGCGACGCTCGCATCGCGATGATCAGTGCCTCGGGCACCTGGCAGCGCCCGACCTTTCGGCTCTCGGACTCCACGAAGACCGGGCGGGACGCATCGAACGTGCGCAGCTGGTCCCAGATCATCGACTCGAAGCGCTTTTGGCTCGGCTGCGTCGCCTGCGGCAGCGCACCGAGCACCGACCCACGATGACTCGCGAGCATCTCCAGATCGAGCACCTGCTCGCCGAACTCGGCCAGACGCACGAGCAGTCGGCTCTTCGCGCAGCCGGTGCGGCCGCCGACGACCACGAACCGCAGCGTCGCCGGTTTCTGCCCGAGCGCGTCGACCACGTGGCGGCGAAACGCCCGGTAGCCACCCTCCAGCACCGTCGTATGCCAGCCGATCCGCGCCAGTACGGTCGCGAGCGCACCCGATCGGTTACCCCCGCGCCAGCAGTAGACGAGGGGTCGCCAGTGACGGTCCCGGTCCGCGAATTGGCGCTCGATCGCATCGGCGATGTTGCGCGCGACCAGCGGCGCGCCCAGTCGCTTGGCCTCGAACGCCCCGAGAGTCGCGTTCGCCAGACCGACGCGCTCCCGCTCGCGGTCATCGAGCACCGGCACGCTGATCGCCCCCGGCAGGTGATCCTCCGCGTACTCCAGCGGACTGCGCGCGTCCACGATCGTTCCGAAGCCCGACAGGCCCGCGATCACCCGATCGATCGGCAGCAGCACCGGATCCTTCATCGCGGATCCGACCGCGGGGTGCGCGCCGATGTCATGCCGTACAATCGCCCATCCGAGCGGCAGTCATGAAAGTCTTCAATCTCGCCTGCGAGCACGATCACCGATTCGAAGGTTGGTTTGGCTCGGCGGAGGACTACGAAGGACAGCTGTCGCGCGGCCTGGTCGGCTGCCCGGTCTGCGACAGCCGAGCGATCCGCAAGCTGCTCGCGGCCCCGCGGCTGAATCTGTCCGGCGCGGTCGAACCGCGGGCCGCGCAGCCCGCCGCCCCGCCCGACCCCCGCACCGATCCGCGGGCGCTCCAGACGATGTTCATGAAGATGGCGCGCGCGCTGATCGAGAACACCGAGGATGTCGGCACGCGCTTCGCAGAGGAGGCACGGCGCATCCATCACCAGGAAGCCCCGGCGCGCGGCATCCGCGGCGTCGCTTCCCCCGAAGAGACCCGCGAGTTGGCCGACGAGGGGATCGAGGTGTTCTCGTTCCCGCTGCCGGCCGCGCTGAAGGAACCGCTCCAATGACCGATCAGCGTGGCGGCTGCCCCGCCGGCCGCGCCCGGTCCGCGAGTACCTGCACGCCACGCTGCACGGCCGGCCGATTGCCGATCGCCTCGAACCACGCCCTGACGTTCGGATAGCGGCCGATGTCCACGCCGTGGTTCTGCGGCGAACGCAGCCACGGCCAGATCGCGACGTCTGCGATCGAGTACTCCTTGCCCGCGACGTAGTCGTTGGTCGCGAGGCGCCGGTCGAGGACACCGTACAGGCGGTTCGCCTCAGCGGTGTAGCGGTCGATCGCGTACGGGACCCGCTCCTTGGCGAAGACCCGGAAGTGGCCCGCCTGGCCGAGCATCGGGCCGAGACCGCCCATCTGGAACATCAGCCACTGCAGCGCCTCGTACCGGCCGCGGACCGACTTCGGCAGGAACCGGCCGGTCTTGCCGGCGAGGTAGATCAGGATCGCCCCGGATTCGAACAGCGAGATCGGCTCGCCATCCGGACCGTCAGGATCGACGATCGCGGGGATCTTGCCGTTCGGGCTGATCGCGACGAACCCTGGCGCGCTCTGCTCGCCGGCACCGATGTCCACGGCATGCACCGCGTACGGCAGCCCGCACTCCTCGAGCATGATGTGGACCTTGTGGCCGTTCGGCGTCGGCCAGGTGTAGACGTCGATCATCGTTCGGTGGCTCCGGTCAGTGGTAGGCGGTACGGTCCGGTCCTCAGG
Organism: Burkholderiaceae bacterium; assembly: GCA_044359175.1. Taxonomy (GTDB): domain Bacteria; phylum Pseudomonadota; class Gammaproteobacteria; order Burkholderiales; family Burkholderiaceae_E; genus UBA4615. The sequence continues at coordinate 17,108 of JBIKMO010000038.1, forward strand.
ACCCACGGGTGATCGGCATCGCGATCGCGTCACGCGCCCCGGGCACCGTCGCGTGCTTGCCGAGCTCCAGCTTGGCGATCGCGGCGCGGTGCACTTCGTCCGGACCGTCGGCGAACCGCAGGGTGCGCTGGTGCGCGTACATGTTGGCGAGTGGCGTGACCTGCGAGATACCCGCGCCACCGTGGGCCTGCATCGCCCAGTCGATGATCTGGCAGGCCATGTTCGGCGCGATCACCTTGATCATCGCGATCTCGGCACGGGCGATCTTGTTGCCGACCGTGTCCATCATGTAGGCCGCCTTCAGCGTCATCAGCCGCGCCTGGTCGATCATGCAGCGCGACTCCGCGATGCGCTCGTGCCAGATCGAGTGCTGAGAGATCGGCTTGCCGAAGGCCACGCGCGACATCAGGCGCTTGCACATCAACTCGAGCGCCCGCTCGGCCGCACCGATCGAGCGCATGCAGTGGTGGATCCGGCCGGGACCGAGCCGACCCTGGGCGATCTCGAAACCCCGGCCCTCGCCGAGCAGGATGTTGGACTTCGGCACACGAACGTTCTCGAGCGTGACCTCCATGTGACCATGGGGCGCGTCGTCGTATCCGAACACCGACAGGTGCCGCAGGATGGTGATCCCGGCGGTATCGGTGGGCACCACGATCATCGACTGCTGCTCGTGCCGACCGGCGTCCGGATGGCTCTTGCCCATCACGATCAGCACCTTGCATCGCGGATCGCCGAGTCCTGAACTCCACCACTTCCGCCCGTTCAGCACGTAGTGGTCGCCGTCGGCACGGATCGATAGCTGAATGTTGGTCGCGTCCGAAGATGCGACCGCGGGCTCGGTCATGAGGAACGCCGATCGGATCTCGCCGCGCAGCAGCGGGTCCAGCCACTGTCGCTTGATCTCCTCCGAGGCGTAGCGCTCGAGCGTCTCCATGTTGCCGGTGTCAGGCGCCGAGCAGTTGAACACCTCAGGCGCCCAGTGGACGCGCCCCATGATCTCGCACAGCGGTGCGTACTCGAGGTTGGTCAGGCCTTCGGGCACCCGCTTGGAGAACGGCAGGAACAGGTTCCAGAGGCCCGCCTTCCGGGCCGTGGGCTTGAGGTCCTCGATCACTCGCGTGGGGATCCATGCGTTGCCGGCACGGCGGTTGGCATCGACCTCGTGGTGGTACCGCTCCTCGTTCGGGTAGACGTGGCGGTCCATGAAGTCCTTCAGGCGGTCCTGAAGCTCCTTGACTCGGGGAGAGAACTCGAAATCCATCGCGGGATCCTCCTGGGTGTCGTCAGGTGTCGAATCAGCCGACCCGGCGGGCGAAGGCCCAGGCCAGCTCAGCGAGCGGGCGCACGCGCCGGCCCTGCTCCATCGCCTGCGGGCTCGACGCGGTGCCGTCGATCGCCCGCTTGACGATGCCCTGCAGGATGGCGGCGAGCCTGAAGCAGTTGTACGCGAGATAGAAGTCCCAGTGCTCGATCGCCGGCCGGCCGGTGCGCTCGCAGTAGCGGCGGATGTACTCGGCCTCCGACGGAATGCCGAGTGCGGCCAGGTCCAGCCCCGCGATGCCGCGGAACTGCTGCGGCGGGATGTGCCAGCTCATGCAGTGGTAGGAGAAGTCGGCGAGCGGGTGCCCGAGCGTGGACAGTTCCCAGTCGAGCACGGCCAGCACCCGCGGTGCGTCGTGCGCGAAGATCATGTTGTCGAGCCGGTAGTCGCCGTGCACGACCGTGGTTTCGTCGCCTTCGGGGATGTGAGCGGGAAGCCACTCGATCAGTCGGTTCATCTCCGGGACCGCCTCGGTCTCGGACAGCTGGTACTGCTTCGACCAGCGCGAGATCTGCCGCGCGAGGTAGTTGCCGGGCCGCCCGAAATCCTGCAGCCCGACCGCCGCGACGTCGACCCGGTGCAGCGCGGCGATCACTCGGTTCATCTCGTCGTAGATCGCGCCTCGCTCCGCTCGGGAGACTCCGGGCAGCGACTGTTCCCACAGCACGCGTCCGTCGACGCAGTCCATCACGTAGAACGCCCGACCGATCACCGCCTCGTCGTCGCACAGCCCGTGCACCCGGGCGACCGGGACCTCGCTGTCGGCGAGGGCCGCGAGCACCCGGTACTCGCGCTCGATCGCGTGCGCGGAGGGCAGCAGCTTCGCGACCGGGCCCGGTTTCGCGCGCATCACGTACGCCCGCCGCGGGCTCGTCAGCTTGAACGTCGGATTGGACTGGCCACCGCGGAACTGCTCGACCGTCAGCGGCCCGGCGAACCCTTCGACATGGGCTCGCATCCAGGCCTCGAGCGCACCGACGTCGAACCGGTGACGCTCGGCCACTTCGCCGGTGCCGGCATTCTGCTCCAGCGCGTCGTTCATCGTCTCTCCCAGTCGGCGGCGCGCGGTCGCGTCGGTGTGGCGCGGTTCAGTCGGCGTGCACGAGCGGCAGACCGAGCCTTGCGCGCCGGCGAAGCCAGAGGCTCGGGCGGTAGCGAGGGTCTGCGGTGCAGGCGTGCATGCCCTCGAGAACCTCGGCCACCGTCGCCGGTCCGAGCGCATCGCCCATGGCCAGCGGTCCCAGCGGGTAGCCCAGGCCCAGGCGAACCGCGAGGTCGATGTCGGACGGGCTTGCAATGCGCTGCTGTGCGATTTCGCAGGCGATCGCGACGACCATCGCCACGATCCGCTGAGCGACGAATCCGGCGGAGTCCCGGATCAGGCTCGTACGGGCGCCGTCGGCCTCGAACAGCCGCTGCGCCGCAGCCGCCAGCGCCGGGTCGGTCGCGGGCGTGGCCATCAGCACGCGCCGCCGGCAGCCGCGCGCGGCGAACGGGAACAGCGTGTCGAGCGCGATCGAGCGCTCGGCGGGCCACCCGGCCTCGCTGCACACCGTGCTCGCATCCAGACCGAGCGGCGCGATCACCACCAGGCTGTCCGCGTGCGGACGGGCGCCGTCGTCGAGCACGCCGCCCAGCGCCTGGACGAGCGCGCGCACGTCGCCTTGCCGCGGTCCGGGCGCGGTCCAGACGCGTTCGAACGGCGCCGGTCCGGAGGCACTGGCGGGCAAGGCCTCGGGCGGGTCGACCTGGCGCCCGTCCTCGTGACGGTAAAAGCCCTCGCCCGACTTGCGTCCGAGCAGGCCGCCCGCGACTCGCTGCGCGGCGATCACCGAGGGGCGGAACCGTGGTTCGTCGTAGAACTGGCGGTAGATCGACTCCATCACCGGATGCGACACGTCCAGCCCGGTGAGGTCGAGCAACTCGAACGGACCGAGACGGAATCCCGAGCCGTCGAAGGTCACCTGCTCGCGCATCACGCGGTCGACCGTCGGCACGTCGGCCACGCCTTCGCCGACCAGCTTCAACGCCTCGGTACCGTAGCCACGGCCCGCGTGGTTGATCAGGAACCCCGGCGTGTCCTGGGCGAGCACCGGCAGGTGCCCGGCGTGCCGGGCGAGGGCGGTCAGCGCCTCGAGCGCGGCCGGCGCGGTGCGCACGCCGGGGATCACCTCGACCACCTTCATCAGCGGCACCGGATTGAAGAAGTGCAATCCGGCCACTCGGGACGGGCGCCGGCAGGCGGCGGCGATCGCGGTGACCGAAAGCGACGAGGTGTTGGTCGCCAGCAGCGCGTCATCGCTGACGATGCGCTCGAACTCGACGAACAGCCGACGCTTGAGCGCGAGGTCCTCGGTCACCGCCTCGATGACCACGTCGCAGTCCGAGAGCGCGTCCAGCGCATCGGCCGACATCAATCGCGCGAGTGCCGCATCGCTCGCCTCGGGCGCCAGCCGACCGCGATCGCGCAGGCGCCCGAGCGCCTCCCCGATCGATGCGCGCGCGGCCTGCGCCGCTCCGGGAGCCGCATCGTGGAGTCTGACCACGTGGCCGGCCTGCGCGAACAGCTGCGCGATGCCTCGGCCCATCGCCCCGGCGCCGACTACGCCGATCACGGCGTTTCCGATACTCTCCATTGCCGCGGATTCTACTCTGGGGCTCAATGCCGCCGGGGTCGCGCGTCCGGATCGCCGAAACGCGCGCGGAGGCCGGGCTCGCCGTGCCGACCCCGGCAGGCGGTCAGCGCCGGCGGCTGCGGCGCGGTACGATCCGCAACGGTAACGTCACTGGATGCCGCGGCCCGGATCGCGGCAAGGCAGCCCCGATGAACACCCGGACTGGATTCGTACCCGCAGGCGGCGACTCGGCAGCGGGGCCCCGACCTCGCGAGGGCCGCTGCCACCCAGAGGCCGCGCGCCCTCCAGCCTGGACCCACGGAGTCGACCGGCGATGACCACGGGCCACGACACCGCCACGCACGCGTCGGCCCTGGTCTGGAGCGACGCGTTCGTGCTCGGCCACGGGCCGATCGACGACACGCACCGCGAGTTCGTCGACTGCGTTCGGGCGATCCAGCTCGCTCCGGACGAGGGTCTGCTCGACGCTCTGCTCGCCTTCGAGGATCACGCCCGGCGGCACTTCGCCGAAGAGGACCGCTGGATGCAGGAGACCGGGTTCCCGCCCCGGGACTGCCATATCGACGAACACGCGGCGGTGCTGCGATCGGTCGAGCAGGTGCGGGCGCTGGCGCAGCGCGGCGAGCGGTCCGAGATCCGCAGGCTGGCGGACGAACTCGCGCGATGGTTTCCAGGGCATGCCGACTGGCTCGACTCCGCCCTGGCGCACTGGTTGTGCAAGCGCGCCCTCGGCGGCAAGCCGGTGATCGTCCGCCGGGATGTGCGGGAGGTGATCGCCCAGGGCCGGGCGCTGTCCGACGATGGGGTCGGAGGCCACGCCGCCGGGTCGCCCGCGGCCGGCGGTGTGCGCTGAGCGGAGTCTGCTCACCGTAGCGCGAGGCGCGCTGAGCACGAGACGGCGGGAGCGGGCGTCGGGTTCCCGCGGGGTGGACGGATCAGCCCGGCGAATCGTCGCGCAGCGCATCCAGCTCCGTGCCGATCCCCAGCCAACGTTCCTCCAGCGTGTCACGCTGCTGCGCCAGTCGGCCGCGCTCGCGCCCGAGCTCGGCAGCGATCGCACCATCGCGATAGGCCCCCGGTTCGGCCAGCTGCGCATCGATCTCGGCGATCCGGGCCTCGGCGCGTGCCAGGGCGTGTTCCACCTCGAGCTGCGCCTGCTGCAGCGGCCGACGCTGCACGCCGCGCTGCGCCCTCTGCTCGGCCTCGAGGCGGCGCTGATCGCGGCGCGAAGGGGGCGCGGACGCGGCGCGCGCCGCGCCCCGGTCGCTCGGGCATGCCCCGGCCGCGGGCGTCGCGATCAGCCACTGCGCGTAGTCGTCGAGATCGCCGTCGAAGCTCGCGACGCGGCCGTCGGCCACGCGGACGAATCCGTCGACGGTTGCGCGCAGCAGGTAGCGGTCGTGCGAGACGAGCAGCAGCGCGCCGCCGAACTCGGCAAGCGCGTCGGCCAGCGCGTCGCGCGTGCCGGCGTCGAGGTGATTGGTCGGTTCGTCCAGAACCAAGAGCTGCGGCCGGCGCCAGACCAGCATCGCGAGCGCGAGACGCGCGCGCTCGCCCCCGGACATCGGCCCGACCGGGCGGGTCGCATCGTCGCCGCGGAACGCGAACCGGCCGAGCCAGTCCCGCAGCACTTGCTCTCGCTCCTGAGGGGCCAGCCGCTGCAGGTGCAGCAGCGCTGACGCCTGCGCGTCGAGCGCGTCGACCTGCTGCTGGGCGAAGTAGCCGACCCTCACCGTGCGCGAGCGCTGCAGATCGCCCGCCAGCGCGGCGAGTTCCCCGACGATCGTCCGGATCAGCGTCGTCTTGCCCGCCCCGTTGCGCCCGAGCACGCCCAGCCGAGTGCCGCGACCGACCGTCAGCGCGACTTCGCTCAGCACGGTCTGCGGCGCGCCGTGCTCATCCGGATAACCGGCCGTCACTCGGTCGAGCCGGACCCATGGGTCCGGGCAGTCGCCGACCGGCGCGAACTCGAAGTCGATTGGGCGCGACGCCCGCAGCGGCGCGAGCACCTCGATGCGCTCGAGCGCCTTCAGACGGCTCTGCGCCTGGCGCGCTTTGGTCGCCTTCGCACGGAACCGCTCGACGAACGCGTGCAGCCGGGCCACCTGGGTCTGCTGGGCTGCGACTGCGCGCTGACGCTGCGCTGCGCGTTCGGCGCGCGCCTGCTCGCAGGCGGAGTACCCGCCCGTGTACCGGACCAGCGTACCCGCATCCACGTGCAGCGTCGCGGTCGCGATCCGGTCGAGGAAGTCCCGGTCATGGGAGACGACGACCAGGGTCGCGGGCAGACGGGCCAGGCGGCGCTCGAGCCAGAGCACCGCATCCAGGTCCAGGTGGTTGGTCGGCTCGTCGAGCAGCAGCAGGTCGGCCGGCGCCATCAGCGTGCGGGCGAGGTTCAGCCGCATCTTCCAGCCGCCGCTGAATGCGTCGACCGGCCGGTCGCCGTCCTCGGGCCGGAACCCCAGTCCGTGCAGAAGCTCGCGGGCACGCGCCTCGGCGGACGGACCGTCGCAGGCGAGCCAGTCGTCATGCGCATGCGCGATCGCATGACCGTCGCCGAGCCGTTCGGCGGCGGCGAGCGCAGACCTCGCGCGCTCGAGTGCGGCGTCGGCCTCGCTCACGAAGCGCCACGCCGGCTGCATGCCCCGGGGCATCGATTGCGCGAGTCTTGCGACCCGCATCGTCGGCATGTCGAGTTCGCCTGCGTCGGGCGAGAGCTCTCCCGCGATCGCCTCCAGCAGCGTCGACTTGCCGCTGCCGTTGTCGCCGATCAGCGCGATCCGCTCGCCTGGGGCGATCGCCGCATCGACCTGCTCGAGCAGCACGCGGCCGCCCCGGGACAGCGTGAGCCCGCGAAGACGGATCACGGCAGCGTGCTTCGCTCCAGCAGCACGACGCG
>JBIKMO010000223.1:0-7461 GCA_044359175.1 Burkholderiaceae bacterium
TTGGGCGACGCGATCGTAGCGTCCGCGGCCGTCCGCGGAACGCGCCGTTCCGCATTCGGTGACCGAGGCGGTCTGCGGCGCGCATTCCCGGAATGCTCCGGCGGGCGGCGCGGCGATCCGCGCCGCCCGCCCCACGGCACGGACGGCGCCGGCGCCGGCTCAGGCGGGCATGCCGATGCGGGGGAGCTCGAACACCCGGTCGCCGGCGATCGCGACCACGCGCAGGCCGGGTCCGTGCGTCACGCACGCGGCCCCGGTGAAGTCGCCGAACGCGGGCAGCACGGTCTGCGCGCGTCCGACGACGAAGCAGCGCAATCGGATCGAGTCGCCAGCCCGACCGCGCAGGCGCACCGCGGGGTGCACGTGGCCGCACAGCCGGTGGCCGTCGCCCGGCGGCTGGCCGCCCGCCTCCGGGGCGGGCGCGTGGTGCAGCGTGAACGGACCCAGCGGCGCGCCCGGGTCGACGCAGGCGATGCCGAGCGCAGCCGGCGGGTCGCCCGCATGATCGTCGTGGTTGCCGCGCACCAGCACGCAGTCGAGCCGCGGATGCGCATCGCGCCAGGCGGCCAGCACCCCGAGCGTGGCCGGGGTGTGTGCCTGGCGAGCGTGCAGCAGGTCGCCGAGCACGACCACGCGCCGCGCGTCGCGGGCTCGCACCAGCGCGTCCAGGCGGCGCAGCGTCGCCGCGGTGGGCCCGTCGGGCACCGGCACGCCGAGCGCGCGGAAGGTCTCGGCCTTGCCCAGGTGCAGGTCGGCGACGAACAGCGTGCGCTCGTCGGGCCACCACAGCGCGCGCTCGGCGAGCAGCGCGACCCGAGTGCCGGCGAGCGCGACTGCGAACGCATCCGCGCCGTGCGCGTCGGGGTCACCGCGCGCTCGTCCGCCGCCGCCGGCCTCGCCGTTCGGATCGGCTGCATGCATCGCGACATTGTAGGGCCGGTCCGGTGGCAGGCCCTGCGGGGTCGCGGGGTCGCGGGCTACACTGCCGTCGACCCGGAGGATGCCGTGAGCCCCCTGCACCTGACCGATGCCGACGTGCGTCGCCTGCTGCCGCTGGACGTGCTGCTGCCCGCGATGCGGCGTGCGCTGGTCGAGTTGTCGGCCGGACGCGTGGTGCAGCCGCTGCGCTCGGTGATGGACCTGCCCGACGCGCAGGGCTTCCTGTTCCTGAAGCCCGCGCTGATCGGCGACGCGCTGGCGACCAAACTGATCACGCTCGTGCCCGGCAACGCGGCGCGCGGGCTGCCGACGCTGCTCGCGACGATCGTGCTGATGGACCCGGCCACCGGCCGCACGCTCGCGACGATGGACGGCACCTGGATCACCGAGATCCGCACGGCCGCGGTATCCGCGGTGGCGGTCGACGCGATCGTGCCGCCCGGCCCGAAGGTGGTCGCGATGCTCGGCAGCGGCGCGCTCGCGCGCAGCCACGCGATCGCGCTGCGCGCGGTGCGTCCGGTGTCCGCGATCCGCGTCTGGAGCCGCAACCCGGCCCACGTCGCGCGCTGCGCGGCCGAGGTCGGCGGAGTCGCCTGCGCGAGCGCCGAGGAGGCGGTGCGCGGCGCCGACGTCGTCTGCACCGTGACCCACGCGACCGAGCCGGTGCTGCGCGGCGCGTGGCTCGCACCCGGCGCGTTCGTGGCCGCGGTCGGCGCGCCGCGCCCCACCTGGCGCGAGCTCGACGACGACGCGATGCTCGGCGCGACGGTGATCGCCGACAGCCGTCACTCGGCCGAGCACGAGGCGGGCGACGTGATCGGCTCGGGCGCGACCGTGTCGGCCGAGATCGGCGAGATCCTCGCGGGCACCGCGCCGCGCCCGCCCACCGGGCGACGCGTCGTGTTCAAGGCGCTCGGCCAGGCGGTGGAGGACGCGGTCGCCGCGCGGCTGGTGCACGACGCCGCGCGCGCCGAGCGGCGGCGGTGAGCGGTCCGGCGCGCGACGCAGCGCGCGACGCGGCGCGCGCGCGGGCGGCGCGATGGACCGCGCGCGGCGGGTGGCCGCGGTGAGGCCCGGCGGCGCGGTCGACGTCGCGATCGTCGGCGCGGGCGTGGCCGGCGCGTCGGTCGCCTACTGGCTCACGCGACTCGACCCGACGGTGTCGGTGGCGCTGGTCGAGCGCGACCCGGGCTTCGCGCACGCGTCGTCGCAGCGCTCGGCGAGCTCGATCCGCGTGCAGTTCTCGAGCGCGGTCAACGTGCGGATCTCGCGCTTCGGGCTGCAGTTCCTGCGCGAGGCGCCGGCGCTGCTCGAGGTCGACGGCGACGCGCCCGCGCTCGGCCTGGTCACGCCGGGCTACCTGTACCTCGCCGACGCCGCGGGCGCGGACGCGCTCGCCGCGCAGAACGCGGTGCAGCGGGCCGAGGGCGCGCAGGTCGCGCTGCTGCGCCCGGACGCGCTCGCCGAGCGATTCCCGTGGCTGCACGCGTCCGACCTCGCGCTCGGCGCGCTCGGCGAGGGCCACGAGGGCTGGTTCGACGGGCCGGCGCTGCACGCGGCGCTGCTGCGGCGCGCGCGTGCGCAGGGCGCGCGGCTGGTCGCGGCCGAGGCCGCGGACTTCGAAATCGACGGCGCCGGGCGCGTCGCGGCGCTGCGGCTCGCCGACGGCGCGCGGCTCGCGTGCGGCCACGCGGTGCTCGCGGCCGGCGCCTGGTCGCGCGCGCTCGCGGCGCGCGCGGGCGTGGCGCTGCCGGTGCACGCGCGCCGCCGCACGGTCTTCGTGATGTCGTGCCCGACGCCGCTGCCCGGCTGCCCGCTGGTGATCGACCCGAGCGGCTTCTGGTTCCGGCCCGAGGGCCACCCGGACGCGCCGCGCCGCTTCATCGGCGGCACCACGCCCGCCCGCGACGACGACGACCTGCCGCTCGAGCCCGACCTCGGCGAGTTCGACGAGGCGCTGTGGACCGCGTTCGCGCACCGGGTGCCGGCCTTCGAGGCGCTGCGCGTCGAGCGCGCGTGGGCCGGCTACTACGAGATGAACCTGTGGGACCACAACGCGCTGCTCGGCCCGCACCCGGCGGTGCCCAACCTGCACGTCGCCACCGGCTTCTCGGGCCACGGCATGCAGCAGGCGCCGGCCGCGGGGCGCGGCGTGGCCGAGGTGCTGCTGCACGGCGGCTGGCGCACCCTCGACCTCTCCGACCTGTCGGTCGCGCGGCTGGCCGAGGGGCGCCGCGTGGTCGAGGGGAACGTGATCGGGTGAGAAGGGGCCGGCGAGCCGGTCGAGCGTCCCGAGCGGGCGGCCCCGGGACCGCCCGCGCTCAGCCGAACGCGTACGCGTGCATGCCGAGCACGCCGAAGGTGTAGCTCGCGTGCAGCAGCGTGCCCGCGCCGCGCGTGCCGCCCGCCCCCGCGGCCACCAGCAGCGGCACGAAATGCTCCGGCGTGGGATGGGCGCGCGCGGCCTGCGGTGCGTCCTGCCAGCCGACGAGCGCTTCGGCGTCGCCCGCGCACACGGTCGCGGTCACCCAGTCGGCGAACGCCTGCGCGTAGGGCTCGACCGGCGCGTCGATGCGGCGCGAGCGGACGTCGCCGAGGTTATGCGTGATCGAGCCGGACGCGAACACCACCACGCCCTCGGCGCGAAGCCCGTACAGCGCGCGGCCGACCGCCAGGTGGTGCGCGGCATCCATCCGCGCGTCGAGCGACACCACCGCGATCGGCACGCGGGCCTCGGGGAACATCAGCGACAGCGGCACCCACAGGCCGTGGTCCAGACCGTCGATCGGGGCCTGCCCGAGCGGCGCGATGCCGGCGCCGGCGAGCCGCGCGGCGACCCGCGATGCGAGCGCCTCGTCGCCCGGCGGGTCGTAGCGCAGCCGGTAGAGCGCGTCGGGGAACCCGCCGAAGTCGTGCACCGCGTGCATCCGGGGCGCGGAGCCCACGACCACGCCGCGGCCGATCGTGTGGGCGGACACCCCGACGATCGCGCGCACGCCGGCGAGCGACGCGCCGAGCCCGCGCAGGAACGTGCGCGCGGGCACGTCGTCGAGCGGCAGCGAGGGCGAGCCGTGCGACACGAAGAGCGCGTGCGGTGGGGCGGGCGCGGCGCTCATGCCCAGCCGCCCGCGAACCGGATCGTCCGGCCGGTGAGGATCTGGCTCGGCAGGTCGATGCGGCCGGCGCGCGCGATCGCGGCCTCGACCGCGCCCGGCGCGGCGCGCGGGCCGGGCGCGCCGACGACCTCGACGCCATGCCCAGCGAAAGAGGCGATGAACCCCGGGCCCATGACGCCATCGCTCCGGGCGACTCGCACCCGCCTGCCCCGCAGCCCGTCGCCGATCCGCATGCCCCGCCCCCTCCGACGCACCCGGGATGGTAACGCGTGCGGCGCGGCGCCCCGGCGCGGGTCCGCGGGGCGCGATCCCGCTCGGATGCGGACCGCGCGATCCGGCGCGACGGCATGCGGCCTCATCCCGCGGGGCGCGCGTCGCGCCGCCGCCGCGACGCCACGAGCAGCGCGTACGGCAGCGCATTGGCCGCGATCACGCCCGCGCCGAGCGCGGCCTGCAGGCCGCGCGTGAGCCCCTCCGGATACAGCGCGGCGAGCAGGTAGTGCTCGACGAAGCCGCCGGCCCAACCGGCCTCGCCCGCGGCGCGGCGCAGCGCGACCTCGAGCGGCGTCAGCGGGCAGAGCCAGCCGCCGAACGAGATCGCGGCGCCCCACACCGCAGCCGGCAGGTGCAGCCAGGCGAGCCGCGGCCAGCGCAGCGCGAGCCAGCCGCCGGCCACGACGAACGCGACGAACGCCGCGTGCGCGGCCAGCACCGCGTCGGCGGCGAGGCGCAGCAGCGGACCGGGCCAGGCGTCCATCGGGGTCAGCCGCGGCCGATCCCGCGCGCGGCGCCGCGGCCGCCCCCGCAGTCGCTGGGCCCACGGGCGCTCGGCGCGGTCGTGCCGGTCACAGCCAGTCGGCGAACGACACGCCCAGGCCGATCGTGGTCTGGCGGTGGTTGAAGTCGATCAGCGTCTCGCCGTAGCCCGAGAACAGCCGCAGGTGGCCCCTCAGCACGCTCGAGACCGGAAACGCCCAGTCGAGCTGCACGCTGCCGCGCGAGCGCTCGCCGCCGCGCAGCGAGTGACGCACCTGGAGCGTGGTCAGGTGCGCGCCGGCGCGCCGCATCACGATCAGCTCGCCGCGGCCGACATGGTCCTCGATGCCCGGATTGTCGTCGGTCGCCGGATCTTCGGGCAGCCGCCACCAGGGGCGCACCAGCACCGACCAGTCGCCGCGCTCCGCGCCGAGCGTGGCGATCACGCGGTTCCAGCTGCGCGACAGCGGCTCACCCCGGCCGTTGGACTGATGGACCAGCGACAGGCCGAGCAGCCGCGCGCGCCAGCCGAGCACCGGCTGGTCGACGCCCCAGACCGCGAACACCTCGGGCTCGTAGTTGGTCTCGCGGAACGGCCGCGACAGGCTCGCCGCGTAGACCTGCCAGTGCGACAGCTGCGTGTAGCCGACCCACAGGTCCACGTTCGTGCCGCCGACGGTCTCGAGCACCTTGGACTTCAGGCTGAGCTGGAAGGCCGCCTCGATCGGCTTGATCGGGACCGCCACCGGCACCGTGTTGCCCGGCCCGTCGCTGCGGGGCTGCTGGTTCACGTCGCTGGTCCAGTGCACCGGCAGCACGTAGGTCGGCTTGTACGGGCGCAGCACGAGACGGCCCTGCTTGGTCTCGGGGTCGAGCTCCCAGCGCTCGCCGAGCGTGCCCGGCGTCCGGCGCCGCGCGTCGCGACGCGCGCGCTCGGACGCGTCGGCCGACTCCGGCACGGTCCCGGCCGCCGGTAACGGCGGTACGGCGGTCGCGGGTGCGCTCGACGGGGCCGAGGCCGGGGCGGGTCCACCGCGCCCGCTCGCGCGATCGTGACAGGCCAGGCGTTCTCGGTCGTCGGCGAGCGCCGCACAGGCGGCGTGGTCGGCGACGGGCTGCGCCGAGGCGAGCCCAGGCCATCCGAGCACGGCCGCCGCGAACACCCTCCAGGTCGATCCTGCGAACGGCGAGCAACGGGCCATGGGTCGGACGGGCGGTCGACGAAGCCACGAGTGTACGGGGCGCGGCATACGCCGCACAGCGCACGGGCCGACGCGCGTCGGGCGGGGGTTCGGCGCGCGACGCAGCGCCGCGCTCAGGACCCGAGACCGCCGGCGCGCAGCCGTGCGAAGAACTCAGCCTCGGGCTCGGCCCGCGCGTACAGCCAGCCCTGGCAGGTGACGCAGCCGACCGACTGCAGGTACGCGGCCTGCCCCGGCGTCTCCACGCCCTCGGCGACCACCGTCAAGTCCAGGCTGTCGGCGAGCGCGACCACCGCGCGCACGATCGCCGCGTTCTCCTCGTCGTCCGGCAGCCCGGCCACGAACGAGCGGTCCACCTTCAGCTCGTCGATCGGCATCCGTCGCAGGTAGGCGAGCGACGAGTAGCCGGTGCCGAAGTCGTCGAGCGAGATCGACACGCCGAGCGCCTTGAGCCGCTGCATCGGCGCCAGCCACTCGTCGGTCGGACCCATCAGCATGCTCTCGGTGAGCTCCAGGGTCAGGTAGTGGGGCGGCAGCCCGCTGTCGCTGAGCGAACGTTCGACGTCCTCGAGCAGCCGGCCGTCGCGGAAGTGCGGACTGGCGACGTTCACCGAGACCCGCACCGGGCAGCCCGCGTCGTACCACCGGCGGGCGGCGCGGCAGGCCTCGCCGAGCACCCACGAACCCAGGTCGACGATCAGCCCCGCCTCCTCGGCGATCGTGATGAACGCCTCCGGCGACACCAGGCCGCGCTCGGGATGGCGCCAGCGCACCAGCGCCTCGCTGCCGACGATCGCGCGGCGCGCGACATCGACCTTGGGCTGGTAGTGCAGCTCGAACTCCTCGCGCTCGAGCGCGCGGCGCAGCTGAGCCTCGGTCCGCATCCGCGCCACCGACGCCTCGTTGAGTGCCGCCGAGTAGTAGCCGAAACCGCCCCCGGGGCGATCGCGCACCGCGGCGGCCGCGGCACGCGCGCAGCGCAGCAGCGCCTCGGCCTCGTCGGCGTCGGCGGGTGCGGCCGCGATGCCGATCGACACCACCGGATACCAGTCCTGGCGCTCGACCGAGACCGGCCCGCTCGCGGCCTCGAGCACGCGGCGCGCGATCGGTGCCGCGTCCTCGAGTCGCTTGAGGTTCGGTATCAGCGCGACGAACTCGTCGTTGCCCGCACGCGAGACCACCATGCCCTGGTCGAGCTCGCCGGTGCGGCCGACCGGGTCGCCGTCGCGCAGGCAGCGCTGGATACGCTGCGCGACTACGCGCACCGCGGCATCGGCGGCGCGGTGTCCGAGCGTCTCGTTGAGCTGGCGCAGGCGGCCCACCTCGACCAGGATCAGCGCGCAGGTGCCGCCGTCGCGGGCGCGCCGGCGCAGCACGCTCGCGGTCTGGCTGATCATCAGCCGCCGGTTCGGCAGGCCGGTCGCGAGGTCGAACCAGGCGCTGCGGTC
>JBIKMO010000039.1:0-23749 GCA_044359175.1 Burkholderiaceae bacterium
CCGTCGTACTCCCAGTTCATCATCCGCCGGAACACCTGCCGCCCCCAACCGCGGTGAGCCTGCGGCGTCTGCACCACCGCCACCCGCGGGTCGTCGAAGTGGGCGATCGTCGAGGCGAGCCACTGCGGGCGGACGATGTAGTCCGCGTCGACCACGCCGATCACCTGCGCATCGGGGGCGGTCTGGGTGAGCGCGAAGTTCAGCGCGCCGGCCTTGAAGCCCGGCCAGCGGGGCAGGTGGAAGAACCGAAACCGCGGGTCGCCCGAGCGCTCGACCCAGTCGCGCACCGGCTCCCACTTCGCCGGGTCGACCGTGTTGTTGTCGACCACAAGCACCTCGTAATTGCGCCAGTTCAGGCGAGCGAGGCTCTCCAGGGTGGCGATCACCATCGCGGGCGGCTCGTTGCAGCATGCGAGGTGGATCGAGACCTTCGGCTCGGGCGCACCGGCGACCATCGCGCGCGGCCCGAACTCGCGCTTCAGGTTGCCGCGCCAGAACATCTCGACGAACTCGAAGCACGTGGTGAGCGCGATCGTCACCATCAGCATCAGCGTCGGCAGCAGCACCGCCAGTCCGATCCAGTCGGCCGAGCGCATGTAGTGGTCGAACGGCACGGCCAGCAGCCACACGAGGAACGATGCGACCGCCTGCAGCACCAGCGCGAACGCGACGCGGCTGGCCGTGCGCATCCGGGTGAAGCGGGTCGCGAACCAGGCGGCCGCCACGAAACCGAGCAGCGACGCGAGGAAGGCCTTGATCTCCCAGTTCGGGTCGGGCAGCACCGGTCCCTGCAGCTCGAACTTGGGCGTGCGATCGGCGTGGAACAGGCCCCAGTAGGCACCGACCCGGCCTTCGTTGTTCGCCTTCCACGGCTGGTCGATCGCCTCCATCACGAAGTAGTCGACCGGCTTGCCCTTCACGCGAGCGAGGAACTCGCGCATGAACCGCGCCTGCTCGGTCGGTGAGGCGGTGGCCGTACCTCCGCCGAAGGTCCAGCGGTCGCCGCGACTCGGCCAGCCGATCTCGCCGATCACCACGTGCTTGCCGGGAAAGCGTGCCTTCAGCTGTTCGTATCGCTCGAGCGCGTAGTCGACGCCGACCTCGGACGGCACGCCCTCCCAGTACGGCAGCAGGTGCGCGGTGATGTAGTCGACGTTCTTCGCGAGCTCGGGAAATCGCAGCCAGACATGCCACGGCTCGGCGGTGGATACCGGCACCCGCAGCGTCCGGCGCAGCTCGCGCAGGTGAGCGATCATCTCGTCGATGCCGAGCGCGCCGTGCAGCAGCACCTCGTTGCCGACGATCACCCGCTCGATGTTGCGGTGATAGCGCACCGCCTCCTTGACCGCCTCGATCTCGCGGCGATCTCGCAGCGGCTGGCCATCGAGCCACACGCCGGCGGTCACCTTCAGGCCGTGCCGGGCGGCGATCCCCGGCAGCTCCGGGAACTCGGCCGAGCTGTACGTGCGGATGCGCCGCGTGAGCGAAGACAGCATCGCCAGGTCCGCGTCGATCGACGCGTTCGACGGATACCGGCCCTCGATCGGGCTGTCCCAGCGGCCGAACGCGTTGTACGCCAAGCCCGCGATCGGGCCGGCGGCGTCGGGCGCCAGCACCGGCCGGTGCCACAGGTGCCAGCCGACCAGGTTACCGACCGCGAGCGCTGCGGCGAGAGCGAGGCCGGTCAGCTGGCCGATCAGGCGATTCGATTCCATGCTCATCCGAACCGGCCGTCGCCCGGTGGGGGCGACGGCGCGACGTGTTCACGCGGCCGAGCCGCGGCCACTGCGGGTCTCCATCGGGCACCCCGGACGCCCGGCCCCGGTGGCGAGACCAGAGACCGACGACAGCGCCGGGAGCGGGGCGGGAGTCGGGGACGCACTCGCGCTACGATGCCGGCGCGGCGCACCTACCCCCGTTCGACTGAACGCCCGAGCTCCCGAAGTCGTGCACCGGGACTCGAGCGCGCCGAAGTGTACCGTGAGCCGCGTGCAACCTGCTGGATCCCGACTGATCGTCCGACCCCATGCCCGACGCCTCGAGCCCCTCGCCGCCGCCCGCCCCCGTTGCCGCTGCGGCCCGGCCGCTGTCGCGCGGGCGGGCGGCGCTGCTGGTGGCGCTGCTCGCACTGGCGGCGACGCTCTCGGTCGTGCGCTGGCCGTGGCTGGCCAGCCCCGTACCGGTCGCCGAATCCGGCGTGGAGCGCGTGCAGTGCGTGTCGTACGCGCCGTTCCGTCGTCCGGGCGAGACGCCGTTCGACCCGCTCGCCTTCGTCGACGAGCGCCGGATCGAGATCGACCTGAAGGCGCTCGCGCCGCTCACCGGATGCGTCCGGACCTACTCGGTGTCGCAGGGGCTGGACGCCGTGCCGCGGGTGGCGCGCCGGCTGGGCATGACCGTGCTGCTCGGCGCCTGGATCGGACGCAACGCCGCCGAGAACGACCGCGAACTCGACCGCGCGATCGCGCTCGTGCGAGAGGAGCGCGACGCGATCCAGGCGCTGATCGTCGGCAACGAGGTGATGCTGCGGCGCGAACTGCCCGAGGCGACGCTGGTCGGCCTGATCGAGCGTGCGCGCGCTTCGGTCGACGTGCCGGTGACCTATGCCGACGTCTGGGAGTTCTGGCTGCAGCACCCCTCGATCGCACCCGCGGTCTCGTTCGTGACGATCCACACGCTGCCCTACTGGGAGGATCACCCGGTGGGCATCGACCGCGCGATCGCCCACGTGCTCGAGGTGACCCGCTCGATGCGCGAGCGGCTGCCGGGCAAGGAGATCCTGGTCGGCGAGGCGGGCTGGCCGAGCGAGGGGCGCGCCCGCCGCGATGCAATCCCCGGGCGCATCGAGCAGGCGCGATTCGTCCGCCAGTTCGTCCGCGCCGCCCACGAGCACGGGTTGCGCTACAACCTGATCGAAGCGTTCGATCAGCCCTGGAAGCGAGCGCTCGAAGGCGCGATGGGCGGCTACTGGGGCCTGCTCGACAGTGACGCGCGGCCGAAGTTCGGCTGGCACGGACCGGTGGCCGCACGGGTCGACGGACGATCCGGGTTGTGGGCGGCGCTCGCCGCGGGGCTCCTGCTCGGCGCCGGTTTCGCGTGGACGGGGCTGCGGGCCGCGCGCGCCGGCGGCCGGACGCCGCTCGCGCCGGTCGCGCTGCACGCGCTGATCGGCGCTGCGGCCGGCGCCGGGCTGGGCGCGACCCTGGCCGAACAGTGGCGGTACATGACCGTGTGGAACCGCAACCCCATCGAGTGGGGCGCGAGCGGCGCCACCACCGTGATCGCGCTGCTCGCCTGCGTGGCCGCTGCCGCCTGGTTCGCGCGGCGGATCAGCGGATCGGGGCCGGCGCCCACGGTGGTACCGGGCCTCGCTCGGGTGCTTCACGACTGGGTGCGCAGCGACCAGGCACCCGGGGCGGACGGCCGGCTGGGCCTGCTGTTCGGCCTGGTGCTGTTCGGCGCGGCGGTGACCGCGGTACTGCACGGGTTCGACGCGCGCTACCGCGGGTTTCCGTGGCCGCTCTTCGGCCCGCCGGCGGTCGCCGCGGCGATCGTCTGGGCGGCCGGCCTGCGCCGCGGCGCAGACGCGATCGAGGAACGCGTGCTTGCGGCGGTGATCGTCGCCGGCGCGCTGGTGATGCTCTGGAAGGAAGGCTGGCCGAACCCGCAGGCCGTTGGCTACGCGGCGGTGCTGCTGGTGCTGGCCGGTGCGTGCGCGGCGCGCACCGCCACCAGCAGACCGAGCAGCGCCGCCACCGCTGCCGGTTCGTAGCTGTACAGCACCAACCCCCAGGCCCCGCCCGCGAGGGCCGCCGCGGCGAGGACCGGACTGCGTAGCGCCGTGGCGAGCACGCCGCAGCCCAGGGCGATCCAGGCGACCTCCCGGTTCGCGAAGGTGAGGATCACCAGCGAGCGCAGCGCACATCCGCCGCTCCACGGTCCAGCCTGGCACGCGTGGGCGATCGCGGTCGGCTCGATCACGACGTGCCGCAGTACCAGCGCCGCCGCGAGCACGAGCAGCGCGACCGCGAGCGTCGGTCCGAACGGCGCAGACAGCGCGCGCTGCCACGGGCGGGAGCTCATCGCCCGGAGTCTAACCGGCCCCTGCGCCCTCCCGAAAAAAAAGGCGCCGGGCGAACCCGGCGCACAAGGACATCCAGAAACCGGAGGAGAGGCGACGGTCAGCCGTTGTAAGCCGACTCGCCGTGCGAGGCGATGTCCAGGCCCTCGCGCTCCTCGTCCTCGGCCACGCGCAGGCCGACGATCATGTCGACCAGCTTGAAGGCGACGAGCGAGACCACGCCGGACCACACCGCAGTGATCAGCACACCCTGCAACTGCACCCAGACCTGACTGGCGATCGAGAAGTCCGGGCTGGGCGCGTTGGCCACGTAGTCGAAGATGCCCGAACCGCCGAGCGCCGGCGCCGCGAACACGCCGGTCAGCAGCGCACCGATGATGCCGCCCAGGCCGTGCACCCCGAACACGTCGAGCGAGTCGTCCGCGCCGAGCATGCGCTTGAGGCCGCTGACGCCCCACAGGCACACCACGCCGGCGATCAGGCCGATCACGATCGCGCCCTTGGGTCCGACGAAGCCGCAGGCCGGCGTGATCGCGACCAGGCCGGCGATCGCGCCGGAAGCCGCACCGAGCATCGACGGCTTGCCCTTGCCCATCCACTCGGCGAAGGTCCACGAGCAGACCGCGGCGGCGGTCGCCACCACGGTGTTCACGACCACCAGCGCCGTGATCCCGTTGGCCTCGAGGTTGGAGCCGGCGTTGAACCCGAACCAGCCCACCCACAGCAGCGAGGCGCCGACCATCGTGAAGGACAGCGAGTGAGGCGGCATCGGCTCGCGCCCGAAGCCCACGCGCTTGCCGAGCATGTACGCCCCGACCAGCGCCGCGACGCCCGCGTTCACGTGCACGACCGTGCCGCCCGCGAAGTCGAGCGCGCCCTTGGCCCACATCAGCCCGGCATTCGCGGTGACCGTGGCGAGGGTCTCGGCGCTGGTGATCGCGTCCGGACCATCCCAGTACCACACCATGTGGGCGATCGGGATGTAGGCGAACGTGAACCACAGCACGCTGAACAGCAGCACCGCCGAGAACTTGATCCGCTCGGCGAACGCCCCCACGATCAGCGCCGGAGTGATCGCCGCGAACGTACCCTGGAACGCGATGAACACGAACTCGGGGATCACCACGCCCTTGCTGAAGGTGGCCGCCACCGAATCCGGCGTGACGCCACTCAGGAACAGCTTGTCGAAGCTGCCGTAGAACGTCCCGACGCCGCCGAAGGTGAGGGTGTAGCCGTAGATCACCCACAGCACGGTGATCACCGAGAACACGGTCATCACCTGCATCAGCACCGACAGCATGTTCTTCGCCCGCACCAGGCCGCCGTAGAACAGTGCCAGCCCGGGGATGGTCATCAGGATGACCAGTACCGTGGCGACCAGCATCCACGTGGTGTCACCCTTGTTCGGCGTGGGCGGCGCGGCCGCCGCCTCGTCCTTCTTCACCTCCGGCGCCGCGGCCGCGGCCGCGGGCGCGGCCTCCGCCTTGGCCTCGGCCGGCGCGGCGGCCGGCGCAGCCTGTGCGAGAAGCACGACGTCGGCCCGGACGGCCGGCGTCTGAGCGGACGGGGGCGTGGCCGCACCCGCCCAGGACGTCAGTCCCAGCGCCGCAACCAGCGCGAGGTGTCGAAGCATGCGGTTCATGGTCGATGGATCCTGATGGTTCGTGGGGGTCAGAGTGCGTCCGCACCGGTCTCGCCGGTCCGGATCCTGATCACCTGTTCCAGGTCGTAGACGAAGATCTTGCCGTCGCCGATCTTGCCGGTGCGGGCAGCGCCCTCGATCGCCTCGATCGCACGGTCGACCAGATCGGTGGCGACCGCGGCTTCGATCTTCACCTTGGGCAGAAAGTCGACCACGTATTCCGCGCCGCGGTAGAGCTCGGTATGCCCTTTCTGCCGCCCGAAGCCCTTGACCTCGGTGACCGTGATGCCCTGGACACCCATGCCCGACAGCGCCTCGCGGACTTCGTCGAGCTTGAACGGCTTGATGATCGCGGTGATCAGTTTCATTCGAACTCCTGTGTGCGGTCGATCAGGGGCGAGCCGCCCCCGTCCGGTTCAGAAAGTCTTGCCGACCGACAGCACCAGACCCGTCTTGCCGACGTTCTCGCGGCTGCCTTTGGAGTCGGTCGCGAAGTACACGTTCTTGTCGGCGTTGGTGCCGACGATGGCGGCGCCGAGCATCCAGCCGCTCATGTCGTAGGTGACGCCGACCTTGTAGTCGAAGTACGAGAAGTCCGGATTCGACGTGTAGTTGCGCACGCTCTGGTAGCCCAGGTGAGCCCCCAGCGTCAGCTTCGGCGCGATCTCGGTCGCATAGTTGAGGTCGAGGTAGTACGAACCGCTCGAGGACTTGCCGCCGGTGGTGGTGTCCAGACCGAAGAAGTCGGTGACCGCGATGAACAGCTTCGCGCTGAACGGGCCCATGGCCCCGCCGACGTAGACCTCGAAGTTGTTGTACTTCGGCTTGCCCGAGAAGCCGTTGTAATACGCGCCCGGGTACAGGTAGTAGATGCCGCCGACGTCCAGCGTCACGTCCTTGGCGACCTCGAACTTGTAGCCGCCGTAGAAGTCCATCTCCAGGCTGGCCCCGTTCGGATACTGGTTGCCCGAGATGCTCGAGTTCCAGTTGCCGAGGTAGAACCCGCTCGGGTGGGCCCAGTCGATGCCGCCCTGCACCGCAGGCAGCATGTAGCTCTGCGAGATGCCGCGGAACCGGTAATCGCTGGTGAGCGTGAAGTTGCCGGTGAGGGTCGAAGCCTGTGCGCTGGCCAGGGACGGGGCCAGGCTGGCGGCGGCGAGTACGACGGCGGTCAGGGTGGATCTCATTGTGGGGTTCTCCGGGATCGCGCTCGATCGGAAGTAAGCGAGGCGCTCGATGATTGCATTTCCCGTGCCAGTCGCGGCTGCGACCGAGCAGCGCCGGAGAGCCGCCGGTCAGGTGTTCAGTGGCTCGACAACGCCGCCTCGAAAGCACTCGACTGGTGCGGTAACGCGCAAATTCAGTGCATTCGGTGCGGCGCTGGCCGACCCGGCATGGTGCGGATCGTGCCGAATGCGGCCGCGCATGCCGTCCGAAGGCGTTAGGCAGAGCGGCCGAATCGGCAGCGAAAGCGCCGCACATCGCGTGCTATTCTGGGTTTCAGGAGGTGGCCGATGGACCGCGCGAGTGCCCTGCAGGACCTGCAGCAACGGATTGCCGAGCTGTTCCAGGCCAGCCCGGCGGCCGACCTCGAGCGCAACGTGAAGGCGCTGATGGCGCAGACCTTCCAGCGTCTGGATCTGGTCACCCGGGAGGAGTTCGAGGTGCAGCTCGAGCTGGTGCAGCGGTTGCGCCGGCGCGTCGAGGCGCTCGAGGCGCAGCTCGCTGCGCAGGGCACCGAGGGCGTGACCAGCTCGCGGCCCGGCTGATCCGTTCCAGGGCGCACGCGCGCTTCGGCTGCACGTCATGTCCCTGGCCGTCGTCCTCAGCCGCGGATTGGTCGGCGTCGAGGCACCTCCGGTGTCGGTCGAGGTGCATCTGGGCAATGGGCTGCCCGCCTTTCACGTGGTCGGTCTGCCGGATACCGAGGTGCGGGAGAGTCGGGAGCGGGTCCGGGCAGCGCTGCTGCACAGCGGGTTCGAATTCCCGAACCGACGGATCACGGTCAACCTCGCCCCGGCGGACCTGCCCAAAGGGTCGGGCCGGTTCGACCTTCCGATCGCGATCGGCATCCTCGCCGCGGTCAGCCGGCTGCCCGCCGCCCGACTGGATGGCTTCGAACTGATGGGCGAGCTGTCGCTGACCGGCGAACTGAGACCGGTGCGGGGCGCGCTCGTGCTCGCGCTCGCGGTCCGGCGCGCGGGCGGGCAGCGGCGACTGCTGCTGCCGGCGGCGAGCGCGGCCGAGGTGTCGGTGGCCGCGCCCGACGGGGCACTGGGCGCACGGACGCTGCGCGAGGCGTGGGCCGCGGTCGCCGAAGGTGCACCGCTGCCGCCGCTGCCTCAGCCCGCGCCACCGCAGGATCGGTCGGCGTACCCGGCGGCGCCGGACCTGGCCGACGTACGCGGCCAGGCCGCTGCGCGCCGGGCGCTCGAGATCGCGGCCGCCGGTGGTCACGGCCTGCTGCTCACCGGGCCCCCGGGCAGCGGCAAGTCGATGCTGGCGCAGCGTCTTCCGGGGCTGCTGCCGCCGATGACCGACGACGAGGCCACCGAGGCGGCCGCGATCCGCTCGCTGAGCGGCGCGACCGTGGACGCCCGCAGCTGGGGCCGCCGCCCGTTTCGCGCACCGCACCACTCGGCGTCCGGCGTCGCGCTGATCGGCGGCGGCTCGGTACCCCGCCCGGGCGAGGTCACGCTCGCGCACCGCGGCGTGCTGTTCCTCGACGAGCTCGCCGAGTTCCAGCGCGGTTCGCTCGAGATGCTGCGCGAGCCGCTGGAGACCGGCCAGGTCACCGTGTCGCGCGCCGGCCGCCAGGCCGACTTCCCCGCCGCCTTCCAGCTGATCGCGGCGACCAACCCGTGCCCGTGCGGCTGGCACGGGCACGAGAGCGGCCGCTGCCGCTGCGGCGCCGACGAGATCGCGCGCTACCGGGCTCGGCTGTCCGGGCCGCTGCTCGACCGCATCGATCTGCATGTCTCGGTGCCGCCGGTCGGGCGCGAGCAGCTGCTGTCGCCGCCCGACGGGGAGCCGAGCGCGGCGGTCCGCGCTCGGGTCGAGCGCGCCCGCGAGCGCGCCCATGCGCGACAGGGCGTGTCCAACGCCGCGCTGGCTCCGGCCGACGTCGACCGGTACTGTGCCGCCGACGCCCGTGGGCGCCGACTGCTGGCCGACGCGATCGACCGCATCGGGCTGTCCGCGCGCGCGGTGCCGCGCGTGCTGAAGGTCGCGCGCACGATCGCCGACCTCGCCGGCGACGCCGCGCTCGCCGACCGGCACCTCGCCGAAGCGCTCGGCTACCGTCCGCCTCGGCCGCAATCGGTCGCCTGCGGCGACGACCGCGGCCCGACGGCGGCGGCATCCGCGCCGCTCGCGGGCACGGCCGACGCCTCCGCCTGAGGCCCGACCCGGATGCGGGCCGGGCGCGCCGGCGCAGCGAGCTAGAATCGGCGGCCCCGCTTGCGCGGTAACGCGCCCGCCCCCCCGAGGTCATGACCGCCGACTGCGCACCGTCCGCCGGCCCGCTCGCCGGCATCGAGATCGTGGAGATGCACGCGATCGGCCCGGTCCCCTTCGCGGGCCAACTGCTGCGCGGGCTGGGCGCGACCGTGCAGCGGCTGACGCCGCCGCACGATCCGGGGCTGGGCATCGGAACCGATCCGCGCTTCGACCTCGGCGCGCACGGCAAGCGCGTCGTCGCGCT
The DNA here is from genome assembly GCA_044359175.1 of Burkholderiaceae bacterium. Taxonomy (GTDB): domain Bacteria; phylum Pseudomonadota; class Gammaproteobacteria; order Burkholderiales; family Burkholderiaceae_E; genus UBA4615. Next base: position 9,427 of record JBIKMO010000039.1, read on the forward strand.
CGACTTGAAGCATCCGGACGGACTCGCGCAGGCCCGCGCGCTGATCGACCGCGCCGACGTGCTGATCGAGGGCTTTCGCCCGGGCGTGCTCGAACGGCTGGGGCTGGCCCCGTCGCAGCTGCTCGAGCGCAACCCGCGCCTGGTCGTCGGGCGGCTGTCCGGATGGGGCGCGCACGGCCCGCTCGCCGAGCGGGCCGGCCACGACATCAACTATCTGGCGCTGTCCGGCCTGCTGCACGCGATCGGTCCGGCGGACGCGCCGGTGCCGCCGCTCAACCTGGTCGGCGACTACGGCGGCGGCGCGATGCACCTGGCGGTGGGCGTGCTCGCCCGACTGGTGCGACGCGGGATCGACGGCCGGGGCGGCGTGGTCGAGTCGAGCATCCTCGCCGGCTCGGTCGGGCTGTCGCCGCTGTTCTACGGGCTGATCGCCGCCGGCCGCTGGAGCCTGCCGCGCGCCTCGAACCTGCTCGACGGGGGCGCGCCCTTCTACCGCGTCTACCGCACCGCCGACGACCGGCATGTCGCGGTCGGCGCGATCGAGCCCAAGTTCTACGCGCAGCTGCTGCAGGTCACCGGGCTGCAAGGCGCGATCGAACCGGCGCGGCAGATGGACCGGGCGAGCTGGCCCGAGACCGCGCGCCGCTTCGCCGAGCGCTTCGCCGAGCGCAGCCGCGACGACTGGGCGCGCGCGGCCGAGCGCACCGACGCGTGCCTGTCGCCGGTGCTCGACTTCCTCGAGGCCGCCGCGCATCCGCACAACCGCGCGAACGGCCTGTACGTCGACGACCCGTTCCCGCGGCCCGACCGCACGATCGAGTTCGCGGGCTGAGGCGCGCGCTGGACCGCGCCCGCGTCCCGCCGGCGATCGCCTCGGCCGACCTCGCCGTCGGCGTGGGCTGCGCCCTCGCCGCGGGACTCGCATGGGGCCTGGTGTTCGTCGCGCCTGCGATGCTGCCGGAGTATCCGGCGGTCGTGCTGTCGGTGGGGCGGTTCGTCGCGTTCGGCCTGATCGCGGTCGCGGTCGCCTGGCCGGTACGCAGTGCGCTCGCCGGCCTGCGGCGCGCCGACTGGATCGAGGCGGCCCGGCTGTCGCTGGTCGGCAATCTGCTGTACTACGCGTGCCTCGCCGCCGCGATCCAGACCGCGGGCGTGCCGCTGCCCGCGGTGATCATCGGTACGCTGCCGGTGGTGATCGCGATCGTCTCGAACCTGTCGCAGCGCACGCTGTCCTGGTCGCGCCTGGCGCCCTCGCTCGCGGTGATCCTTGCGGGTATCGCGATGGTGAACCAGGCCGAGCTCGCCCGCGCGGCCGGCCAGGGCGCCGGCGCGCGGCAGGCGCTCGGCGCGGCGCTGGCGGTCGTCGGCGTGGCCTGCTGGACCTGGTACCCGATCCGCAACGCCCGCTGGCTGCGCGAGCATCCGCAGCACTCCGCCACGACGTGGACCACCGCGCAGGGCCTGACCACGCTGCCGCTTGCGCTGGCCGCGGGCGGGCTGGTCGCAGCCTGGCATGCGCTGCGGCCGCTCGTCACCGACGGCACGCCGTTCGCCTGGCCGCTCGGGCCGCGTCCGATCGACTTCGTCGCGTTGATGGTCGCGCTCGCGCTGCTCGCGTCCTGGCTCGGCGCGGTGCTCTGGAACCGCGCGTCGCGACTGCTGCCGACCTCGCTCGCCGGCCAGCTGATCGTGTTCGAGACGCTGGCGGCGCTCGCCTACGGATTCCTATGGCGTGGCACGGCACCCGACCCGATGGCGCTCGCAGGCATCGCGGCGCTCGTGCTGGGCGTGGTGCTCGGGGTGCGCGCGTTCCCGCGCGCCGGCTGAGCCGGCACCCCGGGTCCGGCGGCGGCCCCGCGCGCAGGCGGCGCGCCCCGAGCCGCGGTTGCGCGGTCTTCGCGACATGGCCGCGACCGGCGCAGTACCATCGCGGGCCCCGCCGTCGCGGCACTCGAGGCACCGACGTCCGATGACCGCACCCGCCCCGTTCCGATTCGACAACAGCTACGCGCGCGACCTCGAGGGCTGTCACGTCCCGTGGCCGCCCGCGAGGGTGCCCGCGCCGCGGCTGCTGTTCCTGAACCGCGAGCTCGCCGAGGAGCTCGATGCGGACCTGGGCGCGCTGGCCGGGGACGGGGCCGCCGAGTGCTTCGCCGGCAACCGGGTGCCCGACGGCGCGACCCCGATCGCACAGGCGTACGCGGGGCACCAGTTCGGCGGGTTCTCGCCGAGGCTGGGCGATGGCCGCGCGCTGCTGCTGGGCGAGGTGATCGACCGGCACGGCCGACGGCGCGACATCGCGTTCAAAGGGTCTGGCCGCACCCCGTTCTCGCGCGGCGGCGACGGCAAGGCCGCGGTCGGCCCGATGCTGCGCGAGGTGCTGATCGGCGAGGCGATGCACGCGCTGGGCATCCCCACCACCCGCGCGCTCGCGGTCGCGGCCACGGGCGAGCCGGTGTTCCGCGACTCCGGTGCGCTGCCGGGCGCGGTGCTCACGCGCGTGGCCGCGAGCCACCTTCGGGTGGGCACGTTCCAGTATTTCGCCGCACGCGGCGAGCACGAACAGGTCCGCCGGCTCGCCGACTACGCGATCGCGCGGCACGACCCGCAGCTCGCGACCCGCGTGGACCGGTACCTCGCCTGGCTGGAGGCGGTCGCCCGGCGGCAGGCGGGGCTGATCGCGCGGTGGATGAACGTCGGCTTCATCCACGGCGTGATGAACACCGACAACATGACCATTTCCGGCGAGACGATCGACTACGGCCCGTGCGCATTCATGGAGGCCTTCGACCCGGCCGCGGTGTTCAGCTCGATCGACCACCACGGACGCTACGCGTACGCGAACCAGCCGTCGATCGCGCTGTGGAACCTCGCGCGGCTCGCCGAGTGCCTGCTGCCGCTGCTGGACACCGACGCCGAGCGCGCGGTGGCGCGCGCCACCGAGGTGCTCGATGCCTTCCCGCAGACCTTCTCCGGCGCGCTGCTCGACGGGCAGCGTGCCAAGCTCGGACTGAGCAGCGCCCGCGACGGCGATGAGGCGCTGGTGGCCGACTGGCTCGAGCTGATGCACACGCAGGCGCTGGACTTCACGCTCGCCTGGCGCCGGCTCGCGGACGCGGCCGAGGGCGACCCCGCACCGCTGCGCGACCGGTTCGTCGACCGCGACGCGGGCGACGCCTGGCTCGCGCGCTGGCGCGCGCGCTGCGCGGCCGAGGCGGTCGCGCCCGAGGTGCGCGCGGCGGCGATGCGGGCTGCGAGCCCCCTCGTGATCCCTCGCAACCACCGGGTCGAGGAGGCGCTGGAGGCGGCCACCGGCCGCGACGACCTCGGCCCGTTCGAGCGGCTGCTGGACGCGCTGCGCCGACCGTTCGACGACCGGCCCGAGCACGCCCCCTACGCCGAGCCCGCGCCGGCCGAGACCACCGCGAACTACCGGACCTTCTGCGGCACCTGAGGGCGCGCCGCGCGCGCCCAGACCAGCAGCGGCACGGCGCAGGCCGCGTGCAGCCCGGCCAGGCCCAGCAGCGCCGCTCGGAACGCGTCCGCCTCGGGCAGACCCGCACCGCGCAGCCCGTCCACCGCGACGCCGAAGCCCCATGGGCTGACGAACATCCCGTTGAACAGCACCAGGGTGTCGCCGGTGAGCGCCCGACCCGCGAGATGGGGCGCAACCCCGAGCCCGATGCGCGGCTGCACCAGCGTGTACACGGTCGCCGCGACACCGAACGCGAGCCACGGCCACCACCCCGAAGGCCCCGGGGCGAACGCGAGGAAGTCGGCGGCCGCGAAGCACGCGAACGGCCGCCGCGCGAGGGCACCGCGCGCCCGCTCGCGCGTCGGCTCGCGCGTCTCGCGCTCCGCCTGCGCGTGCGCGTGCGGCGCGCTCAACGCTGCAGCTTCAGCGACTCGAGGAATACGGCCGCCTGCTCGCGATCGGGCGCGGCGCCAAGCACCACCGCCTGCCAGACCCGCGTGCCCCGTCCGACGAAGCGCGCGAGCAGCACCGCATCGGCGTCGCGCATCCGCCCGGCGGCCTCGACCTCGACGCCGGGCACGGTACCCGCCGGTGCCCCACCCGCGTCGACCATCGCCACGGAAACCGGCCGCGACGCGCGCTCGGTGCCGCCGATGTTGCGGATCATCGCGACGCGCATCACCGCGAGCGCGCGCTCGCGGGTCGCGTCGGTGTCGTCGGGCAGCGTCGCGGTGGCCACCGTGTAGGCGACGCCGCGCGCCTGCGCCCCGTGCATCGTCATGTCCACCCGCAGCCCATCGAGCTCGACCGCGCGAGTCATCTGCGCCGGCCGGGCGGGGAGCATGACCCGGTAGCCGCCGTCCTCGGCGCGAACCTCGCGCCAGTCGTGCTCGGGCGAGCACGCGGCCAGCGACGCGGCGGCGGCCAGCGCCACGACGGTGCGCACGAGCCGCGCCGCCGGCCTGCGGAGTGCGTCCATACGATAATGTTAGCAACCTGCCGCAGACCCGCTGCGGCATCCGGTCTTGGAGTTCCGCCATGCTGTACGAGTTCAAGTCGCGGGCCGCCGGTACGGTGACGATGACCGCCGCGGTCGCCGAGCGCCTGCTGGCGATCGTCGGCAAGACGCCTGGGCCGCACGGGGTCTTCACCGTCGAGCAGATGGGCCCCGCGATCAGCGCGCTGCAGGCGGCAGTCGCGCGCGAGAAGGCCGAGTCCGCGCCCGCCGACGACGACGACCGCGACCGACGCGACGGCGCCCGCAGCGTCTCGCTCGCACAGCGTGCCTGGCCGCTGATCGAACTGCTCAGGGCGGCGATGAAGGCCGAGCAGGTGGTCACCTGGGGGGTGTAGCGCGGGCGGCCGTGCGCTCGGTACGCGACGTCCGGCGCGTGCGCGATCGAACGGGCGTGTGGCGCAGCGCCCACCCGGCCGTTCCGCTCGTCGGGCACGCGGGCTCGGCGCACTCGGATCGTTCAGACTGAGGGGTCAGCGTGGCGCCGGCCGAGGTCGACGCGAACACCGCGGGAGCAGCCGGGTCGACCCATGGCCGTTGCAATCGACTACATGCCGGAGGCCTACACGACGACCGGCGAGAAACTGATGGGACGCAATGCCGCGGGCGAGTCGTTCCTGCGCGGGTATTTCGCCCATCACCAGTCCGACAGACTCTGGATCAAGGTCGGCAGCCGCGACCATGCGAACCACTTCGCCCGGGCTGCGCGCGCCTCGGGCCGGCGCGAACCGGTCCACGTCATCCGATCCTCGAACCTGCACGCGCTGGCCGAGCCCGGAGTGCTGCAGCACCCCGCCCCGGGCATCGCCGACCTCGCCTACCAGCGCGCCGTTCACGGGCATGCCCGCTGGAGCCTGTGCGGCATCACTCACACCACGGCCTCGAGGCGCGTGATGGACACGCTGACGGACCTGCTCGTCGCACCCGTGCAGGCGTGGGACGCGCTGATCTGCACGAGCACGGCGGTACGCGACAGCGTGACGACCGTCCTCGACGCACAGGCCGAGCACCTGCGCAGGCGGTTCGGCGCTTCGCGCATGCCCATGCCTCGTCTGCCCGTGATTCCCCTCGGCATCCAGGTCGCGGACTTCGCGTGGCACGACGAGGATCGGGCCGCGGCCCGCGCCGCGCTCGGCGCCGACGATCGGACGATCGTGGTCACGTTCTTGGGACGCCTGTCGTTCCACGCCAAAGCCCATCCGCTCGCGATGTACCTGGCGCTGGAGCGCGCACGCCGCGCCACCGGCGCCACCGTGATGCTGGTCGAGTGCGGCTGGCATGCCAACCCACCGATCGCGGCGGCCTACGCGCAGGCGGCCGCCCAAGCCTGTCCCGGCATCGTGGTGCGAACCCTGGACGGTCGACACGCGGACGAACGACGCACCGCCTGGGCCGCCGCGGACGTCTTCTGCTCGCTGTCGGACAACATCCAGGAGACGTTCGGCTGCGTGCCGATCGAAGCGATGGCCTCGGGCCTGCCGGTCGTGGTCTCCGACTGGAACGGCTACAAGGACACCGTGCGCGACGGGGTCGACGGGTTTCGCATCCCGACCATCGCTCCGCAGGGCGGGCTGTCGGCCGACCTCGCCGAGCGCCATGCGCTGGAGATCGACACCTACGACCTGTACTGCGGACAGACCTGTTCGCTGGTCGCGGTCGACGTGGACGCGACCGCGCGCGCGTTCGCCACCCTGTTCTCGTCGGCGAGCCTGCGCCAGCAGATGGGACAGGCGGGGCGCGAACGGGCCCGGGCGGTGTACGACTGGGGCGCGATCATCCCGCAATACGAGGCGCTGTGGAGCGAGCTCGCCGAGGCTCGACGCGCCGCCGGCGCCTGCGACCCCGCCCCGGCGCGGCATCCGTGGGCCGCCCGCATGGACCCGTTCGACGCCTTCGCGAGCTACCCGACGCGCACGCTGACCCCGGCGACACGCCTGGCGCTCGGCTGGAACGAGGACGGTGCGCTGCTGGTCCGGGCGCTCGCCCACCGACGGCTGTCGATGGTCGGGTTCGCCGAACGCGTGCTGCCGAGCGAGCGCGGGATCGCCGCGGTCGTCGCCGCGCTGGCCGACGGCCCGAGGCTTGCCGGTGACCTGGCCCCGTTGCTCGCGGGCGCGAGCTACCCCGCGGCCTTGCGCAGTCTCGGCTGGCTGCTGAAGGTCGGCGCGCTGCGGGCGGATTGAAGGCGCGGGCGCTCCCGGCTCGGCGCCGGCGAGCGTCGCGTGCGGCGTGCTCCGCGTCGACGCATCCGTCGACCGCCGCACGAAGCGACGCCAGGCTGCGCGACGAGCCGCTCGGCGTGCGCCGCCGCGCTCAGCCCAGGCTGGTCGACAGCGCGCGCCGCAGGTCCGCCTCGTCGCGCCCCGAGCGGTGCGCGAGGTCCGTGAGCTGGTCCTCGCCGATGCGCCCGACGTTGAAGTACTGCGCCTGCGGGTGCGACAGGTAGAAGCCCGACACGCTCGCCGCCGGCGTCATCGACAGCGACTCGGTGAGGCCCATGCCGATCTCCTCGGCGCCGAGCGCGTCGAACATCGCGCGCTTGACCGTGTGCTCGGGGCACGCCGGGTAGCCGGGCGCCGGACGGATGCCGCGGTAGCGCTCGCGGATCAGGTCCTCGTTGGACAGCGCCTCGTCGGATGCGTAGCCCCACAGGTCCTTGCGCACGCGCTCGTGCAGACACTCGGCGAAGGCCTCGGCGAGCCGGTCGGCGATCGCCTTCAGCATGATCGACGAGTAGTCGTCGAGCAGCCGCGCGAACTCGGCCTCCTTGCGCTCCACGCCGATGCCGGCGGTGACCGCGAACACGCCGATCCAGTCCTCGATGCCCGAAGGCCGCCCGTCGATCGACCGGGGCGCGACGTAGTCGGCCAGGCACTTGTTGTCGACGCCGTCGCGCTTGGCGGTCTGCTGGCGAAGGTTTCGCCACGTGAACGCCACCTCGGCGCGCGACGCGTCGGTGTACACCTCGATGTCGTCGTCGTTGACCGTGTTGGCCGGCAGGAACGCGACCGCCGCATTGGCGGTGATCCAGCGCCCGTCGATCACGCGCTTGAGCATCGACTGGCCGTCGGAGTACACGCGCCGCGCAGACTCGCCGACCACCGGGTCGTTGAGGATCGCGGGGAACGGCCCGTGCAGGTCCCAGGTCTGGAAGAACGGCTGCCAGTCGACGTAGCGTGCGATTTCGGCGAGGTCGTAGTTGCGGAACAACCGCCGGCCCACGAACTTGGGCCGCGGCGGGTGGTAGTGCACCACCGGGTGCGGCGCCTCGCCCGGGTGGTCGTCGGCCTGCATCGTCCACGCGATGCGCGGCTTGTTGGCGCGCGCCTCGGCCAGCGTCACCAGCGTCGGCCCCTTCTTGCCGGCGTGCTGCGCGCGGACCGTCTCGTACTCGGTGCGCCACTGCGACAGGAAGCCCTCGCGCGCGTCGTCCGACATCAGGTTCTGCGCGACCGGCACCGAGCGCGACGCGTCGGCCACGTGGATCACCGGACCCGAGTAGTTGGGCGCGATCTTCACCGCGGTGTGCACGCGCGACGTGGTCGCGCCGCCGATCAGCAGCGGGATCTTGCGCACGCGGAACCACTCGTCGCGCTCCATCTCGGACGCGACGTGGGCCATCTCCTCGAGCGAGGGCGTGATCAGCCCGGACAGGCCGACGATGTCCGCGCCCTCGACCTTGGCCTTGGCCAGGATCTCGGAGCACGGGACCATCACGCCCATGTTCACCACCTCGAAGTTGTTGCACTGGAGCACGACGGTGACGATGTTCTTGCCGATGTCGTGCACGTCGCCCTTCACGGTGGCGATCACGATCTTGCCGCGCGCCCGCGTGTCGCCCGCGGCGGCCTTCTCGGCCTCGATGAACGGCACCAGGTGCGCGACCGCCTGCTTCATCACGCGCGCGCTCTTGACCACCTGGGGCAGGAACATCTTGCCCGCGCCGAACAGGTCGCCGACGACGTTCATGCCGTCCATCAGCGGCCCCTCGATCACCTCGATCGGCCGGCCGCCGCGCGCGGCCACCTCCTGGCGCGCCGCCTCGGTGTCGTCGACCACGTACTGCGTGATGCCGTGGATCAGCGCGTGCGCGAGCCGCTCGGCGACCGGCCTGGCGCGCCAGGCGAGGTCCTCGGCCTGCTTCGCCGCGCCGCCCTTGAGCGTGGCCGCGAACTCGATCAGCCGCTCGGTCGCGGTCTTGCCGCGCTCGGGCGAGTCGGCCGGCAGGTCGGCGGGCAGCGTCGGCGGCCGGTTCAGCACGATGTCCTCGACCCGCTCGCGCAGCGCGTCGGGGATCTGCTCGTAGACGCCGAGCTGCCCGGCGTTGACGATGCCCATCGTCATGCCGGCGCGGATCGCGTGGTACAGGAAGACCGTGTGGATCGCCTCGCGCGCCGGGTCGTTGCCCCGGAACGAGAACGACACGTTCGACACGCCGCCCGAGACCTTCGCGTACGGCAGGTTCGCGCGGATCCAGCGGGTGGCCTCGATGAAGTCCACGCCGTAGTTGTCGTGCTCCGGGATGCCGGTGGCGATCGCGAAGATGTTCGGATCGAAGATCACGTCCTCGGGCGGGAAGCCCACCCGGTCGACCAGCAGCCGGTAGGCGCGCGCGCAGATCTGCGTCTTGCGCTCGAAGGTGTCGGCCTGGCCCTGCTCGTCGAAGGCCATCACGATCACCGCGGCACCGTAGCGCCGGCACAGCGTCGCCTGGCGCAGGAACTCGGCCTCGCCCTCCTTGAGCGAGATGCTGTTGACGATCGGCTTGCCCTGCACGCAGCGCAGGCCGGCCTCGATCACCGACCACTTCGAGGAGTCGATCATCAGCGGCACGCGCGCGATGTCGGGCTCGGAGGCGATCAGGTTCAGGAAGCGGGTCATCGCGGCGGCCGAGTCGAGCATCGCCTCGTCCATGTTCACGTCGATGACCTGCGCGCCGTTCTCCACCTGCTGGCGGGCCACCGCGAGCGCCTCGTCGTAGCGCTCGGCCAGGATCATCTTGGCGAACGCCCGCGAGCCGGTCACGTTGGTGCGCTCGCCCACGTTGACGAAGAGGCTCTGGTCGCCGACGTTGAACGCCTCCAGGCCCGACAGCCGCAGCTCGCGCGGCCGCTCGGGCACCGCGCGCGGCGCCATCCCGTCGACCGCCGAGGCGATCGCCGCGATGTGCTCGGGCGTCGTGCCGCAGCAGCCGCCCGCGATGTTGACGAAGCCCGCCTGCGCGAACTCCTTCAGCAGCGCCGAGGTGACCTCGGGGGTCTCGTCGAAGCCGGTGTCCGACATCGGGTTGGGCAGGCCGGCGTTCGGGTACACGCACACGAAGGTGTCGGTCTTCTTCGACAGCTCCTCGACGTAGGGCCGCATCAGCGCGGCGCCGAGCGCGCAGTTCAGGCCGATCGTGAGCGGCCGCGCGTGGCGCACCGAGTTCCAGAACGCCTCGACGGTCTGGCCCGACAGGATGCGGCCGGACGCGTCGGTGACCGTGCCCGAGATCATGATCGGCAGCCGCCGGCCGCTCGCCTCGAAGTGCTCGTCGATCGCGAACAGCGCCGCCTTCGCGTTCAGCGTGTCGAAGACCGTCTCGACCAGCAGCAGGTCGACGCCGCCCTCCACCAGCGCCTCGACCTGCTCGAGGTAGGCGGCGCGCAGCTCCTCGAAGGTGACGTTGCGCGCGCCCGGGTCGTTCACGTCGGGCGAGATCGACGCGGTCTTGGGCTGGGGTCCGAGCGCGCCCGCGACGAAGCGCGGCCGCTCGGGCGTCGCGTACCGGTCGGCCTGCTCGCGCGCGATCCGCGCGGCCGCGAGATTCATCTCGCGGGCCAGCTCCGGCATCCGGTAGTCGGCCTGCGCGATCGAGGTCGCGCCGAAGGTGTTGGTCTCGATCAGGTCGGCGCCCGCGGCCAGGTACTGCGCGTGGATCTCGGCGATCACGTCGGGCCGCGTGAGGCACAGCAGCTCGTTGTTGCCCTTGACGTCGTGCGCGAAGCCGGCGAACCGCTCGCCGCGGTAGTCGGCCTCGGTGAGCCGGTAGCGCTGGATCATCGTTCCCATCGCGCCGTCGAGCACGAGGATGCGCCGCGCGAGCAGCGCGCGCAGGCGGGATTCGACGTCGTCGGACCGGAGGGGGGTCGTGTCGGCGGGCATGTTCTGGGCCGGGAGGAGGCTGGTTCGCGATGGTATCGCGCGCCGCCCGACCCCTTGCGGCGAGGGCCGGTCGCGCTGCCGGCGGTCGGCTGCGGGCCGACGGGCGGCGCCCGGGCGGGTGGCGGGCCGTCGCGCCCGGGCCACCCGCGCCGAGCTTCCGGCACATCTCGAGCACCGACGGCGGCGCGTCGGGCCGCGCGAGCATGCGCTCGCGTGGTGCAGGGGCGAGGCCGGGCCGCACGGGTCGCGTGCTAGCATCGGCCGGGTTGGCCTCGCCGCGGCTCGTTCGCCCGCCCGTCCCTTGACGCCTCTTCCACCCCTGCATGTCGTCGGCCTCGGCGGCACCGGCCGTCCCGGCTCGACCACCGAGCGCGCGCTCGTCGCGGCGCTCGAGGCGGCCGCACGGGCCGGCTGCTCGACGCAGCTGGTGGGCGCAGCGGGCATGCCGGCCGAGCTCTACGACCCGGGCCAGCCGGAGCGCAGCGATGCGGCGCGGACGCTCGTCGAGGCGCTGCGCCGCGCCGACGGCCTGCTGATCGCGACGCCGTCGTACCACGGCGGCATCTCGGGGCTGGTGAAGAACGCGATCGACTTCGTCGAGGACACGCGCGACGAGTCTCGGCCTTACTTCGAAGGCCGCGCGGTGGGCTGCATCGTCGTGGCCGACGGGCCGCAGGCGCTGGGCTCCACGCTCGCCTCGCTGCGGGCGATCGTCCACGCGCTGCGCGGCTGGCCCACGCCGTACGCGGTGACGCTCAACAGCCGCGACCGCCCGTTCGGCGACGCCACCAGCCCGCCGCACGGCGCCGCGCTCGATGCGTGCCGGCGGGTCGCGATGCAGGTGGTCGAGTTCGCGACGATGTCGCGCGACGCACGTCGGTCGGGCGCGGTTTCCGCCGACCCGTCGGCGACGCGACCCGCCGAGAGGTTCCCGTGACCGACCGCATCGAGAAGACCGACGCGCAGTGGCGCGCCGAGCTGAGCCCGCAGGCGTACCAGGTGCTGCGCCACGAAGGCACCGAGCGCGCCGGCAGCAGCCCGCTGAACGACGAGCACCGCGAGGGCACGTTCGTGTGCGCCGGCTGCGGCACGGCGCTGTTCACCAGCGACATGAAGTTCGACAGCGGCACCGGCTGGCCGAGCTTCTTCACGACGCTGCCCGGGGTGTTCGAGACCCGGCGCGACTTCCGGCTGGTCTGGCCTCGCACCGAATACCACTGCCGCACCTGCGGCGGCCACCACGGGCACGTATTCGACGACGGCCCCGCCCCCACCGGCCTGCGCTACTGCAACAACGGGGTGGCGCTGAGGTTCGTTCCGCACGAAGGGTGATGTTGCGGCACCGGGGCTGCTAGAGTCACGGTCGTTCCCGTCACGAGCGATCCCATGACCCCGGTCGTCCCCGCCCCCTCCCCCGTTCTCGTTCCGGTCGCCGGCGGCGGCGTCTGGCCGGTGCGCCGAATCTACTGCGTGGGCCGCAACTACGAGGAGCATGCGAAGGAGATGGGCTACACCGGACGCGAGCCGCCCTTCTTCTTCCTCAAACCGGCCGACGCGATCGTCGCGGTGCCCGAAGGAGAGACCGGCGAGATCCCGTACCCCGCCGGCACCTCGAACCTGCACCACGAGATCGAGCTGGTCGCCGCCATCGGCACCGGCGGCTCGAACCTGAAGGCGGCCGAGGCGATGGCCCACGTCTGGGGCTGGGCGGTGGGACTGGACATGACCCGCCGCGACCTGCAGAACGAGATGAAGAAGCAGGGCCGGCCGTGGGAGATCGGCAAGGCCTACGACGCGTCCGCGCCGATCGGCCCGATCGTGCCCAAGGCGGCCGCGGGCGACGCGGGCGACGCGGCGATCGAGCTGGCGGTGAACGGCGTGGTGAAGCAGTCGAGCCGCACCTCGAAGCTCATCTGGAGCGTCGCCGAGACCATCGAGCACCTGTCGGCCTACTGGCGCCTGGAGCCGGGCGACCTGATCTACACCGGCACGCCCGAGGGCGTGGGCGCGGTGAAGCCGGGCGACCTGATGGAGGGGCGCGTCGAGGGCGTCGGCACGCTGAAGGTGCGGGTGCGCTGAGGTCGCCCGCGCCGCGGCGTCGGCGCCGCCGGGCGCTCAGGGCTGAGTCGGCTCGAGTCCGGGGCGTCGCAGGGCTCCGACATCCGGATCGGCAGCGCCTCGGATCGTCACCTCGCGCTGCGGGAACGGAATGTCGATGCCCTCGTCGCGGAAGCGTCGCAGCACCCCCAGGTTGATCTGCGAGCGCAGCTGCAGCGTGCCCTGGGCCGGGTCCTCGATCCAGAACCCCAGCTCGAGCTGGATCGCCGAATCGGCGAACTCCACCAGGAAGGCCATCGGCGCCGGGTCCTTCAGCACCCGCGGCTGCGAGCGCGCGAGCTCGACCAGGATCGCCATCGCGCGCTCGACGTCGCAGCCATAGGCCACTCCCACGCGAATCGCGACCCGGGCGGTCGTGTCGCTGAAGGTCTCGCTCTCGACCACCGAGCTCACGAGCATCTCGTTCGGCACGATCGAGTCCACGCCGTCCAGACCACGCAGCACCGTGTAGCGCGTGCGGATGTCGGCGACGATGCCGCGCCACTTGTCGACCCGCATCAGGCGGCCGGGCTCGATCGAGCGGTCGAGCAGGATGATGAATCCGGACACGTAGTTGGCCGCGATCTTCTGCAGACCGAAACCCAGACCCACGCCGAGCGCGCCGCCGAACACCGACAGCGTGGTCAGGTCGAGGCCGACCATCGGCAGGGCGATCAGCAGCGCGAGCAGCAGCAGCATCGGTTTGGCGATCCGGCCGATCACCGCCCGAGCGCCGTGATCCACGCCCTCGGCGGCGGCCAGCCGCGCGTCCAGCGCACGCGACATCCACAGCGCGATCACCGTCGCGAGCCCGACCGTGAGCACGCCGGTGATCAGCTGCAGCAGCGTGAACCGTGACTTGCCGAGCGGGATCGCGATGCCCTCGAGCGTGTCGAGCAGCACCGGCAGCAGGTCGAGCACGTGCAGCGCGACCAGCACCCAGATCACGAGCGAGATGCTGCGCTCGAACGTCGCCACCCAGCGGGCGGCGGCGAAGGTCTGGCGCAGGATCAGCACCAGCGTGCGGATCACCGCGAGCGACAGCATCAGCGCGATCGCGACCGACAGCAGGCTCACCGGCACGAAGCGCCCGAGCGCCGCGCGCGCGAGCAGCAGCAGCAGCAGCGCCGCGAGCGGCCACACCACGCGCTGGGCCCAGTCGATCGCGAGGCCGGCGCGGCCGGTCGCGGCCAGCCAGCCCTCCGCCGTGCGTGCGACGCCGAACGACACGACCAGGCACGCCGCGACGACGCCCGCGGCCCACCAGCCCGACGGCGTCGACAGGTCGGTGATCAGCCGGTTGACCAGCGGGCCCAGCAGCCGGAGGTCGAAGTGGAAATCGGTCGCGTCCATCGGCCAAGGATAGCCGACGATCGCGCTACCATCGGGAACGCGCCCGTCCGAGGAGACACGTAGCCCATGGCCGAGTACCTGGTCCACCCCGACGTCCTCCACCGCTGGATGGTCGACCTCTGGCGGCGCGCCGGCTCCGACGAACGCGAGGCGCGGCTCACCGCGGACCACCTCGTCGCCGCGAACCTGACCGGCCACGACTCGCACGGCGTCGGCATGGCGCCGCGCTACGTGAAGTC